>NZ_JCATZO010000004.1:0-381129 GCF_059694525.1 Pradoshia sp. TA40_28 | reverse complement strand
AAAGCCTTCATCATATTTGACCACAAAAACACCCCTAAAGTTAGAATTGGTTCGTCTAACTTTAGGGGTGCACATCAAAATTCTGGTTGAACTTTTTATTTTGGCTATTATTATCAGTATGGGAATGCCCTTTCGTAGGGGGATATAAGATATTTTAATCCGCTAAACTAGTAAATAATCTTATATACAGGTAGGTAACTAGTTCTATGTATAGAAAAGTAAACAACGAAAAGGATAATATGTACTAATTTGTAAGAATATTCATATACTAGGTACGGAGGCAGATTTCTGCTTTACATATATTATTTTTAGAGAAGAGGTGAAAGATTCCGTGTCTAATGAGGATGAGTATTTATTAGATAACGAACAAAGTGTTCCTAAAAAGAAAGTCGAAAGACATCCGGGGGAACCGACGGGAGCTTTTAAAGGTGCTACGTGGGCGGCTTTATTAGTGGGAGTTGCTGCATATCTCATCGGATTATTTAACGCTTCTATGGAATTAAATGAAAAAGGGTATTATTTTGCAGTACTAGTATTTGGACTTTATTCATCAGTATCCTTACAAAAAGCGGTTAGAGATAGAGATGAGGATATACCTGTGACAGCCATCTACTATGGGATCAGTTGGTTTGCTCTTATTGTAGCGATTGCCTTGATGGGCATTGGGCTATACAATGCAGGAAGTATTGATTTGAGTGAAAAAGGATTTTATGGCATGTCATTTGTATTGAGTATATTCGCTGCCATAACCGTCCAAAAAAATATTCGGGATGCACAGATGGCCAAAGAACGAGCCTAGTTTTATACATTCTGGATAACTCGTGATTTAGTTAATATAAGGGGCTTTAGAGTTGGATAATAGTCTTTTTCTACTAGTCTTTGACTGAGAAAGGTAAAAAGTTTCAGCCAGTATAAGAAGCCATGCGCGAGTGGGGGAAACTTTTTCTAAATGTAGATATAGACTAGTAGTATTTATAAACATAATGGATTACTAAATTAGGAAATGACACCTTCAGTTTTAATATACTGGTTCATTCTTGAGTTGTACAAAAATGCCTGGAGATACTCCAGGCATTTTTATTATTTACAAGACTATTAAGCGGTCATGTTAATTTATTCTATTTTTGTAAATATACTTCTGCTCTTTTTTCTAAATAGCGTTGCAAGAGGGAGACTGCCGCACATATGCACCAATAGATGATCGCAACAAGGATATACATTGTCATATAATCAAATTCCCGTCCTCCGACAATTTTGGCATGCTGAAATATTTCAGGTACTGTAATCATGGCAGCTAGTGAAGAAGCTTTGATTAAATCCAGCAATACATTGGAAAGAGGGGGCAGTGCAATTCGTACAGCTTGTGGGAGAATGATGCCGCCCATGGTTTTCCAGTAGGATAAACCTAATGATTGAGATGCCTCCCATTGTCCTTTATCGACAGATCCAATTGCTGAACGATTGACTTCGGCAATATAAGCCGCACTGTTGATACTGAATCCAATTATAGCTGCTTGCATGGCTGTAAATTCAATTCCGATGATTGGAAAGCCGAAGTATAGAATAAAAATAATGACTAGAATTGGTACACCGCGCATAAAAGAGATGTACATACTGGCTGGCCAGCGCAGTAATTTACTTTTTGAGCTTCGCCCGAGAGCTAAAAAGAAACCTATTAATAATCCAAAAGCCATACTGATAAATGAAATCAAGAGGGTATTCGATAAGCCTTCAAGAACATATGGCAATGAATCAAGTGCTAATTCTGGGTTAAAAAGATATTGCCATTGGATATCTGCCATAAATTAATTCCCTTTCAATCTCTTACTGAACGGAGTCCAGTTGAACTTCCTTGGTGACATCTGCTCCATCATAGAACTGTTTGGAAAGCTCGGACATCGTCCCATCAGACTTCATTTCTTCCAATACTTTATTCATTTCTTTCAGTAACTCATTGTTCTCCTTTTTCATCAAAATGGCTTGATTACTAGGATTGTATTTAATATTCGGATGAACGGTAATATCGAATTCCGGGAATGCAGCTACAGCTAAACGCTGCGTATAATAATCATTTAGAATAATATCTGTTCTCCCAGTGGATACATCTCGCAAATACTGATCATTTGTCGCATTATCGTAGATGATTTCTTCTGCACCGTGTTCACGTGCTACTTCCATATATGTAGTAGTTGCTTCACCGGCTGCTTTTTTACCTTTTAAGCTATCAAGATTTTTGATGCCGGATAAATCAGATTTCCTCACAATGGCTGCACCATAGGAATATTTGTAGGGCTCTGTGAATGCAAATTTTTCTTTTCTTTCATCTGTAGCCGTAATATCATTGACGGCTATGTCTGTTTGACCATTGTTTATGGAAGATAGCATTCCGTCAAAGGCCATTTCCGTGAATTCCGCTTCTAAGTTCAATCGTTTAGCTACTTCTCGTGTTACTTCCACATCGTATCCAGTTAATTCATTTGTTTCTGAATCATGATAGGAAGCGGGATATAATGTCCCAGAAGTCGCAACTTTTAGTTTGCCGGATTCTTTAATGGTGTCCCAACCGCTCTTTTCTTCTTTTTTACTTTCTTCTCCTTTGTCACTACTGCAAGCGGCAGCAACCAAAGCCAGTGTAGCAATTGTAAGAATGGAGATCATTCGTTTAAATCTATTTTTATTTATCATCTTTTCACCTCGACTATCATTATATTTGAAAATATTGTATATGTCATTTGGGAATAAAAAGGAAACACTAAAGAATTGTAGAGATTAAGTAAAACAACGAATACAAATAGTGTTAATATACTGGAAGGGATTCGTAGGGAAATGCCAGTTTACTAAACTCATTAACTTTCTCTTGTTTATAAAGTACTAAAACTTAGTGGAATGGATGAACAAAAAGGTAGTGGAGATTAATCCAAAACCTTTAGCATTTCACTGATTTTTCTTTTTGTCTTTTCTAATTCATGATCCTTTTCTACAAGTGTTTTACCATCTTCAGAATAGAAATCCGCAAAATTTTGTCCTTCATACCGCGGAACTACATGCATATGAAAATGTGATAATTCATCAAAAACTCCACCGTTCTGACAAACTGTAATTCCATCAGGATTAAACAAATTCTTTATTGCTTTTGTTAGCATCCTTGCTGCCTTCATTACCGAGTTTTCGGTATTTTCGTCAAATTCACGGCAAAATCAAAACGTGTCCTTCATTATAAGGCTCGATATCTAAGATACAACAAACATAATCATCTTCATAAACTACATGAACATTTTCATTTTTATGTGCTAAATTACAGCCTAAACAATTCATTTAGTTCCCCCTTTATTAAATTATATACTCATTTAAATAAGCACAGATAGAATATATGAATGACAGAAAAGAATCCTATACTCCAATCTTTCAAACTAATAAATGGTGAGGTTTAATTATTCATTTTTTGTTAAAAAAAGCCCCGTACCTATAGTGGTACGGGGAAGGAATACGTTGATGCTTCAGACTACTTTCTTTTCTTTTTCTTCCATACTAGCGATCCGATTAATTTCGGGAGCGTGATGCTTAGATTTAATCCAGGACCAGCCAATGGCTGCGAGTAAAATAAATCCGACATAGCCCATGATTGGGTATACGGTGTTTACCAATACTGAAAAACCTGCAAAGCTAAGGCCAAAACCGATTATTCCAATGATAACGACTGAAGGATGAAAGAAGCGTCCTTGTGGAATAAGTCGCACTGAAAAAGCATAAAACATTCCCACGCTTGTATTGTAAATCATAGCCAGCAGAATAATAGATAAAAGATTCCCGACTAATGGCGAAATATTATTGGCTAAAAATAAAGTCGGCATCTCTACAATTTGCATATTGGCCATATTAGTCATCATACCTATATTGATTAGCAGCAAGAGTACGCCCAGCAGGATCCCTCCAAGGATTCCGCCGATAGCTGCCTGCTTTTTATTTTTAAACGTTCCGCTAATAACAGATAACATTGAAAATCCAACTGCAACATTGAAGGATACATAAAGCAATGCAGACATGAACCAATTAGAAGCCGCAGCTTTATCCAAATCAACGTTTTGCTCTATTTCCATAGGGTTAATACCATTGGTAAATAGCGCATGAGCTGCAATGAAGATCATAATGACTAATAAAAATGGTGTGATAGAGCTGATAATTCCGATGATTTTCTCTACCTTTAACAGCATAGTTAAAACAGTAATAACGGTCATAAACAAGGAACCCCAAAAGGCAGGAATGCCAAACTGTTGCTCAACAATCGACCCTGCGCCTGCGATCATGATTACACCTACACCAAATAAAAAGAAAGACAAAATAATGTCCAGTGTTTGGCCTAGAAGGCGCCCACACAGAACCTCAATTATTTCTTTATGTGAGGTAGCTTGCATATGGCTGCCTAATTGGGAAAGCTGCATGGCGATAAAGGCGAATAATACGGTTGCCAGCAAGATGGCGGGTATACTATAGAAACCGAAATTAGTAAAAAACTGCATGATTTCTTGGCCAGAGCCAAATCCGGCTCCAACAATGACTCCGACAAAAGCACCGGCAAGGTATAAACTTTGTTTCATTATATCAGTCCTCTTTGTATGGATTTAAAACGATATCCGTTAATTGAGTATTTTGATATATTACCATATTATCTATGTTATCACAAATATCAGAAAATAGTATTTGATTTTTAGATAGGAAAATAATTACCAATTTAGATATAGTGATTCATTTGATAAAATGATTGAAAAGGCAGTATGGGAGGAGATAAGATGGCCTCAAAAAATGAATGGATACCAGCAGAGAGATTAAAAGAAACGTTATATTCTACTATTTTAGGCGGCATTATCGGGGATGCTCTTGGTGTACCGGTAGAGTTTAAAGCGAGAAATGCCGGAGTTACGGATATGATTGGCTTCGGAACTTATAATATGCCTCCAGGAACATGGTCCGATGATACGTCATTAACCATGTGCCTGATTGAAAATTTAATAGAAGAGAAAGATGAAACGGATTTAATGAACCGTTTTGTTGCCTATCGTGATCAAGGGTATTGGACGCCATATGGGGAGATGTTTGACATTGGCATTGCAACTGTAACGGCTATTGACCGTTTTAAGAAGGGGATACCGGCTGCCCAATGTGGAGGCAAAACAGAATATGATAATGGAAATGGTGCACTCATGCGTATAGCTCCTCTTGTCTTTACCCTATGGCAAGAGACCGATTTTCAGATGAGAAAAAAGGAAATAGAGCGTATTGCACACGTGACACATGGCCATCCAAGATCTACCCTCGGTACGATGATCTACGTCGAATTCTTATTAAATTTATTTCATAAACATTCTCCTATGGATTCATTGGAAATGGCTATCAACATATGCCAGAAAGAATTGGCATCAGAGGATGCGTATACACGTGAATTTAGCGCATATGAACGAATCTTTAGTCGAAGTATACTCGAAGCTGAACGAGATGATATTCGTTCAGATGGTTATGTCGTTCACTCGCTCGAAGCAGCTTTATGGTGTTTCTTTAAACATTCTACGTATGAAGATGCTGTACTTGAAGCAGTTAATCTAGGCAGTGATACGGATACGATTGCTTTTATAACAGGTACATTGGCTGGTATGTATTACGGAATGGATAAGATACCAGAAAAATGGGTGAATGCTCTGGTCAGTAAAGACAAAATCATTAACCTTTGTGATCGCTTTTATGCCTATTGCATGGAGAAGGCGAACTAATCTTAGAAAAGAATATAGGATGAATATTTAGCAAGGATCTGATCAAAAGTCAAAGAAGAATGACTTTTGAACAGGTCCTTTTTTTGTGGAGTTACATGCTTTTTGTCCTATAAATTGGGCGAAAAGATACCTTAATGGTTGAAAGAGGTTTATGACTATGTGCCGATTGTAGGAAAGAAGACTGTCTAATGAGAACTAGAAAAACTACATAGACATAAAAGATTAGGGAGTAATCTAACTAAATTTTGTTCTGGAAATAAGTTTTTTTATAAAATTCTATATATTAAATGATAGAGAATTACTGATCATAAAGAACCAGTACAAAAGTTTGTGGAAGATGACTTTTGTACTGGTTCTTCTTTTAATCGATAGGTTATTTAACCTTTCTAACCTTTTACTAACCAGTAATAGATATAGTTTAAAAGACATCTATTTGCATGTGGCATGACGGGGCTTATTATGCTGACCCTTCCTTATACCTATACGAAAAAAGTACTTTACTCGCATTTACTCTGTGGTAGGGGAATAGTACTCTAAGAATAGAATGCACAAATTAAAGTACTATAAACAGAGTATTTTAGTTTGCTTGAATGAATAATGAGAATGATAATAAGAAACTTTGAGAAACTATTTTGAAAGGTAGGTAGACTAATGAATAAGACAGATGAAGTGGTATCCAACCAGGTTTTAGGCGTGTTAAGTGGACAAAGCAAGGAAGACCCGTTTTCTATATTTGCAAAAATGCGCGAGATAGGACCAGTCGTTTCAATTCCCAATCCTTTAGGAGAAACAGATCGTCAATCCTGGATGGTTGTACATATGAATGAAGCCATTCAAATCCTTAAAAACCACAAACAATTCACTGTAGATCCTGCCTCTATTGACGGAGAGAAAGGTTTTAGAGATAAGATTACGAGTGAGGAAGATTCCTCAGCACCAGATACCTTCTTTACCGGGAAATCCATGCTTTTTGTAGATGGAATAGACCATAGAAGATTACGTATGTTGGTCTCAAAAGCTTTTACACCGCGATATATGGAAGGATTACGACCACGTATTCAAGAGATTGCGGATGAATTATTGGATAAAGTTCAATCTAAAGGCGAAATGGATCTTGTAAAAGACTATGCTTATCCATTACCAATTAATGTGATTTCGGAAATGTTAGGTGTGCCACACGAAGATCGTGAAAAACTTAATATATGGTCCTCTGCGATTGCGAAGGGAATGGGCTGGGGGAGACAAGACCCTAGTGTAGTAGCACATTTACAGGAATTTGGAGTATATACCAAAAATCTAGTGGCAAAAAAGAGAGAAAATCCTTCTGATGATTTAATTAGTCAGCTGATTGCCATCGAAGCAGAGGGCGAACGTCTAGACGAATCAGAATTAATCTCGATGATTACTTTATTAATTTTTGCTGGGCATGAAACAACATCAAACTTAATTGCAACGGGGTCGATGTTGCTATTTGAACATCCAGAACAACTTGAAACAGTAAAAAATGACCTCAGTTTAGTTCCATCAGCTGTAGAAGAATTATTACGTTTCAATGGTCCATCTACAAGTGTTGGTCCACGCTTTGCAAAGGAAGATGTAGAGATAAGTGGCCAGAAAATCAAAAAGGGAGATATGGTTCTTGTGATGGTAAAAGCCGCAAATCGTGATAAGGAAGTATTTACTGATTCAGAAGGATTGGATATTAAGCGGAAAATAGAACAGCATCTTGCCTTTGGACATGGCCTGCATACATGTCTGGGCTCTCCACTTGCACGCTTAGAAGGGGATATAGCATTTACTACTCTATTAAAACGTTTCCCCAATTTAAGACTGAATGTACCTCAGGAGAAAATTGAATGGCAATATGCTCTTTCCTCCCAGGGGCTTGATTCACTGCCTGTTGCCTTTTAATTTAATTGTAAGTTGATAGTATGTAAAAAAGCCAAAACCTTTAAAAGGTTTTGGCTTTTGGTGTTACGTTTATTGTGCTGTTAAACCGCCATCAATAATGAACTCACTACCAGTTGAGTAGCTGGATTCATCAGATGCCAAGTAAAGAACTAAGTTAGAAACTTCTTCAGGTTGAGCTACACGTTTAAGAGGGATATGCTTAGCAAATTCCTCTACCGCTGCTTTTGTATCTTCTTGTACAACCATTGGCGTAGCAATAACACCTGGGTGTACAGAGTTAACGCGAATTCCGTAATTTGCACATTCAATTGCCGCTGCTTTTGTCATACCGCGTACAGCAAATTTAGTATCTGTATAACCGATGGCACCGGCTACGATACCGTTCATGGAGGAGATATTAACAATCGATCCGCCGCCTGCTTTTTGCATAGCTGGAATAACTGTTTTCATTCCCAAGAATACAGAAACTTGGTTAATATCAACGATGCGGCGGTACTCTTCTTCAGTCGTTTGTAAAATAGATTTTGCCATAGTAATACCGGCGTTATTAACCAATACGTCTACTTTACCGAATGCTTTTTCCGCTTCTTCAACTACTTTGTTCCAGTCGTCAGCGCTTGTAACATTTTGTTTTACAAATAAAGCGTTCTCTCCAAGTTCTGCAGCTAATGCTTGACCTTTTTCTTCATTAAGATCTGTTAAAACTACTTTAGCGCCTTCTTCCAATAATTTACGAGCATGTGTTGCACCCATACCTTGTGCAGCCCCAGTAATAATAGCAACTTTTCCTTCTAAACGTGCCATGATGTATTCCCCCTAAGTGCCCAATTTCAAATATTAGGCATATTATCCTACACTTATAAATTAACAAATAAATGATCTATTTGTCTAATAATTAAGATTATATCATTATAGTTCCATAATATATAGATTTTTTTGGAAATTTTATCGTCTGATGGTTTTGATATACACGTGTCTATATTCGTATCATATCTTTGCGATGGATAGGTCTTTTATAACAACTTTATTATTTATACGAAACCTAAATCATTCTATTGTGAGGTTTGACAGTAAATTATTTGATGAACCGAACAAAAACAAAAACCCCATCTTAAATGGGGATTCCACAACTACATTAAAGGATAACGTTTGTTGGGTCGTCTTTCTGTTTATAATCGAGAATCCAATTCCAAGCCTCATCCAGCTTGCCGGTTTCAAAATGCTTTGCTTTGATTCCAGGTACAAAATTGCTGAGAGTTGCAATCATGGTGGACCAGCTTTTGTCTGCTACAATCGCAATCTTGTTGAATTGATTTATTCGTTTTGTATCAAATTTAATTCCCTGAGCCAGACCTTTAAGGCTGGCACCATCGACATTATCCACGACAGCCAATAAATTAAATTCTTTACCGTCCAATAAATTTTCTTTTATAAATTTATCTAATTTGCGTGCATCTTCTTCAGTAGATTTACCAGACATCTCTACTGCAATGGTGGAAGGATCTTTACTAGGTAAAAACGTTAGCATTTCTATTCCTCCTTAAAAATCGTTCTATTACACAATTCCCTTGTAGAACGAAATCAAACCAGAAATTGTATGTTACAGGGATTGATTCATCCTTTAACTTTGTTTAACGATCGACTGTGACAGTACTATTTAAAGAATGTACAAATTTCATTATTTAAAATAAGATGGTACTCCTTCTATGATTTGTCAATATATACAAATAATTCAGTAAAGTTTAAAATAAGCGTAATACTCAGAATTTGTTTTGGATTATATTAGTGCATAAGGGAGGATTTGTTGATGGATAACAATCATAAAATGATCTTTATTGGTGATAGCATTACTGAATGGGGACGAGAAGGAGATCCTGAAGATATTGGAACAGGATATGTACGGTTGATTCATGATTATTTAGTTACCTCCTATCCTGAGAAGGAGTTTACTATATTAAACAGGGGAATCGGGGGTAACCGGATTACAGACTTAGCAAACAGATGGCAGCATGATGTCCTTGATGAAAATCCTTCCTATGTGTCGATTTCTATTGGGATTAATGATGTTTGGCGCCAAGTTGATCATCCGGACATGGAACAGGTATACCCTGAGCAATTTGAAGAAGTTTATACCGATTTATTGACTCAGGTAAAGGATAAGACCAAGGCTGTGATTATTTTAATGGAACCGACAATCATTGAAGAAGATATCGAATCAGAGGGGAATCAAAAGCTCCTGGCCTATAGCAGCATTGTTAAAAAACTGGCGGACAAATATGAGGCCATTCATGTTCCAACTCATGAAGCCTTTATCCGATACTTGCAGGCCAGTACCGGCTACCAGCTAACTATTGACGGAGTACATACAAATTCAGCCGGGAATATGTTGATGGCAAAAACATGGATTCAAGCATTTGAAAAGTACAGTAAAAAGGAAGATAGCTATACTCAGTAATAAGATAGCGCATTAGTACCAATTATAGAGCACCGAATTTGTATAAGAAGAAGATAAGTTTTTTCGAGTTTACTATTCTTAGAGCAGGATGTGAAATTATGGCATTACTTGTTTTTGATATTGGCGGTTCGGCTATAAAGTATGGGGTTTGGTATGATGAAGAGATTGTGGAAAAAGGATCAATGGTTACGCCATCTACCTGGGAGGAAATGAAGTCCTCTTTACTGCAAATTAAGCAAAAATTTACTGAACAATATAAGATTAACGGCGTTGCCATCAGTTCACCAGGAGCGGTTAACCAAAAAACAGGAATCGTGGAAGGTGCGAGTGCGGTTCCCTACCTTCATGACTTCGAGATTACTCCTGAGTTAACAGAGCTTTTTGGTTGTCCTATTTCTATGGAAAATGATGCGAATTGTGCAGCACTGGCGGAATTATGGAAAGGCGCAGCAAAAGGGCTGAAGGATGTTATTTTTGTAGTGGTCGGTTCTGGTATAGGCGGTTCGGTCATTGTCGATGGGAAGATTCATCAGGGGAAACATCTTTTTGGGGGCGAGTTTGGGTATATGCTCTTAAACCGAGACCAGACCTTTAGCACGTTAGCCAGCCCTGTCCATATGGCCAAACGATATGCTGCGCGTATGAATCTGCCAAGCAGGGAAGTCAATGGGAAGGAAGTATTTGAACTAGCGGAGCAGGGTGATGAGGTGGCAATTGACGAAACGGAAAAACTCTATTACAGCTTGGCACAAGGAATCTATAATTTGCAGTACAGCTATGATCCTGAAAAAATTATTATTGGTGGGGGTATATCAGCGAAACCAGATCTAATCCCACAATTACAGTGCAAATTCAAGGAGATACTAGAGAAGGTAAAGATAGCGAAAATGGTACCCGATATCGAGATTTGCCAGTTTAAAAACGATGCCAATCTCATTGGAGCGGTATACAATTATCAACAGAATCATGGTGAAAGCAACTAAATGAAAAAAAATCCTGCAACGTATAGATGCAGGATTTTTTATAGGTTTGATAATTTTCACTCATTCTCCAAATAGCATAGATTAGCATGAAAAGATCCCTTGAAGTAAAATTTTTAGTATAATATTATATTGAAATAATAAAAAGTTATATAAGTAGGTGCTAAATTATGTTTAAAAATCCAGCTGTATGGACACTTATTACAGCCATTATAACGGCTCTAGTTTATATTGACCTTTATTTTCTTGAGCTATTTATATTCACTATTCCTTTAGCTGTTTTAATTGCTATTATTTCAACCAGTATATCTATCATGCAAAAAAAATATGTATACATATTTTTAAACGTACCATTAGCATTCATTGCATGTATGAGTTATATCATATTTCCGTGGTAAAATGACTTTAATAGGATAAGTCTGCTTAAATACTTCGAAAGATATCCAAATTCTTTTTTTGAATATTTTCCAGGAAATAATTACCTTTTGTGGCGGACGGCATGAAAAAAAGTCTCAAGACACCATCATGACAAGATTGTTTTTACGACGGTAACAGTAAATCGGTAAGAATCGATTTTTATAGAATCATCCCATCTATATTGTTTCGTAAAAAGGTGACCCTTGTTATAAGGTCACCTTTTTTACTAACTTCATAGATGGTCTTTATCGAACACTTGATATTTAAGTCTTTATCAGGTTCAGCGCTGTTTTTATTGGAATTAATAGGGATACAACCATACCTTTTGTTAATAGTAAGGGGAATCGGAAAGTTAAGATTTATTTAAAGAATGATTCAAACGAGTGATTTTTCGTCTCCAAAATACATATTGACTAATCCAGATGATTAAATAGAGGACCACGAAGATAAGGAAGTAGAGTAAGAACCCTTTAAAGGAATGTTGCATCCAATGCGAGTAATAGGCGACAGGAAACATGGCTACGGTAACTAAGCAAAAGTGTAAGCTTGTTTGTTTGATGAGGCTCCAATGATCTTGTTCAAAAATGAGAGAGCCGGCAGCAAATGCGATTCCCAATAGTCCGCTTAATATAAATTGCAACAGATAAGCATTTAATTCTGAACCCATGGTCTCAATTAAGCTTGGTACCACAGCATAAAACGTTCCATCCCCAACGCCAAGTGAAATGCAAAGAGTTATAAAAGTGGAGATAAAAACGCCTAGTGGAAATCCTAGTGCACTTCTTACGATAATTGATTTCATATCCATCACCTCATATTCCTAAATGTTCTTTGTCGCAAACGTAATTTCTCATTTGTTACTTGTGCATAAACATATGGCCCTTCTGTGTAGATGCGCAGGATATCGTCCTGGCGTATTAAAACAATTTCATCTTCTTTATATCCTATCAAGGAATGAATTTCATCGCCTGACAGTTTCTCGAGTAAATTTGAAATTTCAGCTGTCATCTCCTTTGCATGTATGACGATTTTGGGTTCTTCATACTCCCCATCTAACTGGATTTCGATTTTCAATTTTCCACCCCCAATAGTTATAGTTCTTAACGATCTACCCTCATTATAGGTAGATATTGGCAATGATTCTACGCCATTTCTATAACTGGTTACTTTCTCATTATAAATGGATGAAGTGAAGGAATAGCTTGGCGATTTTAAGCATCGTAAGAGATACCTTTCCTCTGAAGGATAGGCTTTGACTTCTACACTATACTAGTTCAGTGTAGTAAGCCATGAGGGGATATAGTGGTTTCATAAGGTGGATTTTATGTTCCAAAAGTTATGGATAGCATTAAAAACGGGATTCATCAAATTTGACGAATCCCGTTTCTTTTATAGTGGATTGCTAGTATCTGTAGGCTTCTTTAAAGGCTTCATTCTAATGGAAGCGATAATGAGTACAACTATTAAAATCATACCCAGGTATCCAAACAGTGGGTAGAAGAAGGATACTAACTGCTTGAATCCAAAGAAGCTTGCTCCAAATGCAACGAGTACGGAGACAATCACGAACCAATTGTATTTTTTCGTTTTAGGGGCAAAGAAGCGTGTCCCAAACGAAAAGAACATACTGACAGCCGAATTAAAAATCATGCCGAACAGAATGATCGAATAGAGAATTCCAAATAACGGAGATAGTTGATTAGCCAATCCTAAAGAAGGCATATCCAAGTGCCCTACCAAATCGACTTTTGCAAAGATGGCTAGATGATGTAAGACAATTAAGATTCCTACACCTATACCTCCCGCCAGTCCTCCAATTGAAGCTATTTTCTCATTGGGTTCATCTCCGCCCATTACCAAGCTCATGGATGCGCCCATCGCAATCGCAAGTGAAACATAATTAATGAGAGAAGTCAGCCAATGGTTGGTAGCAGAAGGCTGTTCGTTCGCTAGGGAATCCAATTCCATGAAAGAAAAATCCATGGTCATCATACTATGTATAAATAATACAACCACTCCCAATATGAGAAAAGGAGTTATCATAGCGATTACTTTTACAACCCGGTCTACGTTGGATAGGATTGTGAGTAAAATGAGAACGGTCATGAGGATGATGCCGACGTAACTTGGCAATCCAAATTGCTGAGTGAAAATAGATCCTGAACCTGAAATCATGACAACGCCAATTCCAAAAAGGATAAATATGAGGATAGAATCGATGAAAACGCCGAGGTAACGCCCACTGATTTTATAGATAACTTCCTTATGTGAGTCTGTCTGAAGCCGGCTGCCCAGCTTCGTTAAAACCATTCCCAAATATCCAAACAATAGGATGGAAAGGATGGCTCCAATCGTTCCTTTCATACCGAAACTGCTAAAATACTGTAAAATTTCTTGCCCTGAAGCAAACCCGGCACCTATGATAATTCCCATAAATGCACTGGCGATTTTAAAAATATTCTTCATGTCTCCTCCATTCATAGATGTGTGTTCATTATTTGAGGAACTATTATACCACTGGATCTGAAGGGAAAAAAGTCCTCAAAAAATCATTTTCCCTACAAAAATAGTGTTAAACATAAAATATCTAAAATAGAAGAATTTGTTTTTGTAAGAGAGTGATAGGTGAATGCAATTTTTAGGTACATAGATGGATAATCGTTACCTGTCTACCTAAAGCAACAAGTGATACGAAAACATTTTTAAAAATTAAGAGAAATTTTTCTAAATATAAATAATATTCAGAAAAGTAATTGTAGAATCAAAATATCTAGTATATAATTCGGATTATCTGGTAAATAAAACGTTATTTGGGAGGGTCTGCATGTTTACACTCATAGGTTCAATTGTTCTATTAATAGTGGCTTATATGGTTTATGGTAAGTTTGTAGAAAAGGTGTTTGTTGTGAATGATCAGACACCGACACCGGCCTATACGAAAGCAGACAATATGGATTATGTTCCAATGCCGGCTTGGAAGGGCTGGACTATTCAGTTATTGAATATTGCTGGACTTGGCCCGATTTATGGAGCTATCACAGGCGCTTTATATGGTCCAGTAGCGATGGTTTGGATTGTTCTTGGATGTATTTTTGCGGGTGCGGTCCATGACTATTTTGCGGGAATGCTTTCTGTTCGTCATGGAGGGGCGCAGTTCCCCACCCTGGTACAAAAATATTTAGGAAAAGTCATGCGTGTATTTACAGACATTGTTTCAGTCGTTTTAATGATTTTAGTGGCGGCTGCATTCACGGCAGGTCCTGCAGCTGTTATTGCAGCTAAAACAGGCATAACATTCATGGTTGCGGTAATCATTATTTTTATATATTTCTTTTTAGCAGCAATTTTACCGATCAATAAAATTATCGGTCGAATCTATCCATTATTCGGTGCGGTATTATTAATTATGGCTGGTGCCGTTTTAATATCGTTAATAACTTCAGATATTAAAATGCCTGAATTGTCATTTGCCAATCTGCATCCCACTGAATTACCGGTATGGCCGTTATTGATGGTGACAATCTCTTGTGGTGCCATTTCGGGCTTCCACTCCACACAAAGTCCGATTATCTCTCGTACCTTGAAAAAAGAAACAGAAGGTCGGAAAGTATTTTATGGAGCGATGATCGGTGAAGGGATCATTGCTTTAATCTGGTGTGCAGCTGGGATGAGTTTCTACGGAGGGACCGGAGGACTGGGAGAAGTTATGGCATCTGTTGGTCCAGGTGGCGTTGTTGATGAGATTTCGATTGGACTCTTGGGAACTGTCGGTGGATTATTGGCTGTGCTGAGCGTGATTATCCTTCCCATCACGACGGGAGACACTTCTCTACGGTCAGCACGTATGATTGTACTTGATTTCCTCGGATCCCGTGTAAAAGGCAATCCAAAAACAGTGGCCGTTCTGGCAACTGTTGCAGTCACGGTTCCGGCATTTTACCTTTCAACTATTGATTATCAATTTTTATGGCGCTATGTCGGGATGACAAACCAAATGGTAGCGACTGTCATGTTATGGGTAGCAACCTCATATTTGTTAAAAGAAGCGAAGTTGCATTGGATCTCAGGATTACCGGCATTGTTTATGACAGCAGTCGTCTTTACTTATTTGATGGTCGCACCGGAAGGGTTCGGGTTGGATTATGATTTATCCATGATTATTGGATTATCAGCAACAGCAGCTGTTGGCGTATTTTATGCCTATCAAATTATGCGATTTAGCAAACTGAATGTCCCTCTACTTGATGAAAAATTATGATATTGTGCATTTACGTTCATTACATGAAAATGTGATGAGGGTAAATGCTTTTTTTTTGCTTCGTCAGAGAAGATGAATGTTTGTTTTACGAGGGATTATTGAAAAGGAAACAAGAATTAGCTTTATGCCATGGCAAAAGGACGCTGTTTGCCTTTCTATCCTATTAACATATTTCTAGTTTATCTGGGATGCTATTTAAAAATAAAAAGAAATACACTTTTTAATAAAAATAGGTAAAATGGGATATTGTTTAAATTTTCTTGATAAAATAGTTTAGAGCATTGCATATAGGGTTTCAATGAGAGGAGAGACTTTAGATGATCGATCAAGGTATGTTTCCCAATGGACAAGCTTATGTTGTTCGCCGATTAACAGAAACTGATATCCCTCAAGTGTTAAGTTTGCAGAATAAAGTGGTAAGGCATTTAGATGATCCCACGAGCCTTCAGCCTCTTTCAGAAGAGGAGTTCCGTTACATAACGAATGGAAATGGTCTATTAATCGGTGTTTTTGTGGAGATGGAATTGATTTCATTCCGCGCTTTAGTTGTGCCGGAGACACGGGAGGACCATTTGGGAATCGATGCAGGCCTGCCAGAGAGCGAATTGGATTTTGTTATTTATCAAGACATTAGCAATGTTGACCCGGAATGGCGTGGGTTCAGCCTTCAGCGGCGAATGGCAACATGGATCATGGATGAACTGGCACGCAGTGGACACCCCTATAAATATGTATGTTCGACAGTTGCTCCATTTAACATCCCGAGTCTAAAGGACAAGTTTGCTCAAGGAATGGAAATAGTTGCATTGAAGCCTAAGTATGGAGGGAATTTACGTTATATCTTCTTTAAGCAGCTCGGAAGCGCCAATAAAAGAGAAGGAGAACCGGTAGTATGCCAAATGGCTGATACGAAAGGTCAACAAAAACTTCTCGCACAGGGCTATCGCGGACAGAAGCTAGAAATGATTGATCAAGTATACTATGTGGAATACCGAAAATGAATAGAAGACCTGGTTTCGGGTGCTTTATCTGGACATTGAGGGGCACCGAAACAAAGCCGGTGGGGGTACTTAAAAGGAAGGTATGTAATCGCTACAGACGTTTTATACTTTTTGAAAAGAATTTATTATGATGTTAGAAAGCTTTTAAAATCAATTTACTCCGTTATATTTGGAAGTGATATTTGTTCATTCATACAAAAAATAACCCTACCCAAATAATCGGCAGGGTTATTTTGAAATTATTTTACTCTCAAGGATTGACCGACTACGATTGTGTAATCGCTGTCTAATCCATTCCAATTTTTGATTTGTTGTACGCTACTTCCGAATGTTCGGCTTAACGAATACACAGTATCATCCCTTACGACTGTATGATAAACCGGAGTACTTTTCTTTGTAAGTTTGAAACTCTTTGCAATTCCATTTACATGACCTCTGGCTAAGGATTCAATAAAGGATGCTGATTTTAATTTATTGGCATCTGCAGCATTATCAATAAACCCGTTTTCAGATAAAAACGCAGGCATGTTTGATTCACGTAGTATATGGAAGTCTGCAGTTTTCTTTCCACGGTCTTTAAGATCAACTAGTTTCATGATTTCCGCGTGAATAGTAGATTGATAAGATTTTGTTGTACTACCTGCTCCTGGATAAACATAGTCCTCATAGCCTGTCCCACCGCCGGCATTGATATGAACAGAAAGATAAAAAGATGCTCCCCATGAATTAGCCTCATTGGTCCGTTGGGATAATGAACGAGTAGAATCTACTGTACGGCTCATTTTGATTGTTACGTTATTGTATTCTGAAGTAAGAATATTTTTAATCCGCGTAGCAAGCTGCAAAGTTAGAATTTTTTCCATCAATCCAAATCCAGCTGCACCTGTGTCTGTACCGCCATGACCTGGATCGATATAAATTTTCACCATTATTTTAATCACCTCACAATAATATATTGTTTTATTCAAAAATGGATAGGGACAAGCTGGCGATTATTTAAACATAATTTTTATGGACAAAGCCTTCCTTATGCAGGTAATGCATGCTTCTTTACCAGCAAAGTATTTCCGAAAGATGGACCAGAAATAATCTCTATAATCAAAATGGCATAGGTCGATTAATTAATGGATTAAATCTAGACAGTTTCTTATGAAAAGAAGCTGTCTTTCTCTATATATATTAGACTTATTTATTCCGATAATTGCGGTGAGGGGAAAGATCTGCTTATAATTTGTGTGATTTTTCTAAATTAACTATAATTAGCTTGCTAGTACAACTTAGAATAGGAGACTGAATATGCGTACAATTAAAATCTATGATCGAAGTGATTTAATCGAAATCTCTTTTGATGATATTAAAAAGTATCATGGTTATGCAGCTTATATGGCGTTAGGGGTTGGGTTCCGTGTAGTGGAAGCAGCTTTCCAGGAATTATTCGGAAACGAAATTCCGAATCGTGAAGACATTTCCGTACAATCGGGGCATGCGGGACCTGGGTTCCGTGATGTATTCGAATTTGTAACGCGATGTAAAACGAGAGGGGTATATAAAGTTGATGTGAACTACCCGGTAGCGCAATACGATCCCTATCGCCCGACCAGCTATGCCTATATTTTCACAAGACAAAATGGAGAATCTGTGGAAGTGTCTTTAAAAGAAGACTTTTTACCCCCTATTTTCTATGACTATTTGAAAAAAGGCCGTGAAGATTCATTTACAGCGGAAGAATATGATGCCAATGAAGCGCTAAAAAAAGAATTAGGAAATCGTGCTTACGAAATGCCGATTGAAGAGTTATTGAATGTAAAACGATTGAAATAACTATTTGGATTCGGTGTTGAATAATTACTTTTATTCAAATAATAAAATCCATATGAAACCAAATCTTAAGTTAAGATTTACATGCTTCGAAACTATAAAAGTGTTAATTCTGCTAGTGGAGATTAACACTTTTTTCAATTAGATATTAGCTAATAGATCAGTTATTTAACTAAACTGTCACGAAAATATCTCGTGAGCCATTAAAATTTTTAAGGTTTCCAGAACTTTCTTGAGATATTGCCTTCAAAATCTCTAGCCATTTTTTGAATCTTGATTTTCATTTTCTTGGATTTTTTGGTTTCAATTTTGACGCCTGTTTATCTGCCGATTTGCTTAACATTGAGTTTAAAAAAATAGAACCTTTATTCTGAGGTTCTATTTTTTATTGTTTAATCCTAATTAATAGGCATCATGACTTGGAAAGTGTATGTTTTATGGTTTTTGGGGTATTTAAAAATAAGATATACAAATAATATTTACTACAATAAATACTTTGAAGAAATAGCTTACTTATTTTTTATAATAGAAGTGGATAGAATAGCAAAAAAATGACTGAATTTTTAATCTGTTGTAGAGAAGCCATCACTAGTTCTCTAATTTAACAATTAGTATATGCATAATGAAAAAAACAACATAGATCAGTGAGGGTGGTTAACAATTGGAACGAGAAAAACTACAATATCTTATACTTAATGATCTGTATATCGACATAGCTATTAAACGTTATCTTACTTTCAGGAATAATGAAGAATATGATGAGAAATATAAATTCGATATTTTACAAGAATTGAAAGAAAGTATTGAGAATATGGATTTTAGCGAAGGGCAAATGGATGATTATATAACCCTGATAAAAACAAAGAATCCTACTAAAGGAACTTTTGCACATTGGAGTGCTGTCGATAATTTGAGTGGATTTTATGAAGAAGCTCCGTCACTTTGTGCGGGTGAAATCCAAAAATTATATTCAGGCACAAGCGGTGTTGGTGAGCGTGTAGATCGATTTCATCTTACGGCTAAGGAGTATGAGAAAAATATGGGGGCGCCCCTCCTTGCCTATATGCTTGCTGCTTATGATTATGAAAAATACCCGATTTACAAGGAAGAAATTTTGCAAAAAGTGAAAAAAACCTTTCAGATAGAAGAAAAACTGGGTTCCCCAGGGAAGAACTATCAACTTTTCAATGATATATGTTCCATAATTCTTGAGTATGCTATTGATCAGGGATTGGAATGGACTATGTTAGATGTTCAGGATTTACTGTATTGTGTGAATAAATATCCGTCTCTAATAACGGAAGTGGCAGTGGAATATATTCAGGGATACGCAAAGCAATTATATGATTTTTCGCAGAACGATGAAGAATTCCTTACTTTTATAAAAAATGAGTTGCCGAAAAAGCAATTGGAAGAGCGGTACTCTTATTATAAGAATAAGGATAAGGTCAATAAGATTCGCTATCTTTTATTGGGGCAAATCTTACAAGACGGTAATCTAGATATTGAGGAACTGGAAAGGTTGAAGATAGAAATCAATAATGAATATGAAACGAACATTATTCATTCGTGGAATAATTTCCGTATTTTGTTTCAAATCTATTTTCCTTCTATTAAATCAAGAATTAATGACCAGTTGAGAAAGATACACACCAGCATAAGGGAAATTGAAGAATTTCAGGGTATGAGTTTTAGTGATGAAACCCTAAATGATTTTAGTTGGAATCAAAATTTTGGTACGACTGAATGTTGGCTTGCTGTATATCCTGACAATAAATTAAACCATAAGGATGCGGCACAGTTATTTCTGTCAATAAAGGAATCAACCATAAGCTATGGACTAGTTTATGGATCAAATCATGAAAGTGTAGGAATAAGAGTTCTTGATTCTGTTGAAGATGCTGAACATTTCACCTTTCAAAAAATGAAAGATAAATTTTTAGTTGTTATGGATGCATTTTTAAAGGGGAATGTCGAAGAGAAAAAGGAAGACATTCAGTACTTCTGGCTGACGGCAAATCCTTCCATTTGGTCCGTAAATGAGATCAAAGATGGAGGGGATGTTTATTATACTGCAATTAATGAGAATGGTAATAAACGCAGAATATATGATGCCTTTATGAAAGCACAACCCGGTGATAAAGTTCTTTTTTATGAATCCACCCCAATTAAAAGTGTAGTGGCAGAGGGAATAGTTACTCAGGGATTGCATGTAGAAATTGAAGATGAAGAGGAAGTACAGGCAGTTAGTTTCCGTTACGAAAAGGATATCAAGCCCATACCATGGGAACAAATCGTCAATAAGGAATCGCTAAAAGATAGTTCGCCAGTGGCAAATAGAGCACAGGGAAGCTTGTTTGAGATGACTAAAGAGGAGTTTGAAGATCTTCTTTTGATGGAAAACAAAGCTGAATCGACTCCACCTACAGTAGATATACCGGTTATAGATTTTAATAAAACGATTTCTATAGATGGGTTGTATTTCGAGGAATTAGAGTTGATGAAAAAGCAAATCCATACAGCTTTATCTACGGGAAAAAATATTCTGTTAACTGGCCCTCCTGGAACAGGTAAATCCAAGCTTGCGAAGGAAATATGCAGAAGTTTTGCTGCTGATTATACGATGGTAACTGCTACATCTGACTGGTCTACTTATGAAACCATTGGGGGATATAAACCCAATAGTGATGGTACGCTTTCCTTTCAACCAGGAATTTTCTTAAATAGTTTTAAAGAACCTATTATTAATAAACCGTTAAATAAATGGGTGATAGTCGATGAAATGAATCGCGCTGATATTGATAAAGCATTTGGGGCTTTATTCTCAGCGTTGACAGGAGATCCGGTTACGCTAAATTTTCAAACGGATGAAGGTAAACAGATTGTTGTACGCCCACAGAAAGAAGTGGAAAATGTTATACCTAGTGACCAAGAATATATTATCCCGAACGATTGGCGCTTAATAGGTACATTAAATACGTATGATAAAGCTTCACTCTATGAAATGAGCTATGCTTTTATGAGGCGTTTTGCATTCATTCCGGTTCCAGTTCCAAAACAAATTAATCATGAGTTAGTTGAATATTATTTGCCACTTTGGGATATTCATGACTACAAACATGTGCATATATTGGCTGATATATGGAAGGAAATTAATCAATATCGTCAAATAGGACCAGCTATCATTGAAGATATCGCCAAATTCACAGTGAATGATGCTGATTTTACCTCTGCCATAATCTTGTATGTACTTCCGCAATTGGAAGGTTTGTTTGAACATGAAATTAAATCGTTTATTGAAAGAATGAACCCCATCCCAGAAATAGATATGGTTCGAATGAAAGATTTCGCATATGATTTCTTTCATATTAAGGAATAGCCATGAAAGTAGAAAAACAAAAACTGATTGAAGAAATAAGTGATTTTTTAATCGTTTATTTAAAATCTGGAAAAGTGGGACTGAATTCCTTTATTCAAAAAACAGACCTGAATATTGCTAATTTAGAACAGTTGCTCAAAGTACATTTTTTGTTAAAAGAAGAAGTAAAGTCTTTTGTAAGAAATTTACCAACTACTATACGTCGGTTTAAAACATCTACTAATGTAGAAAACGAAGTATACATTGGGCAAATTCGAGGGCAAATCAACTGGGGGAAGACCTTTCAGGAAAGGGCAAAAGAGAGTACCAAGCTTATCTATTCATGCAATGAGAGATCTCGCTTTTATAATATTAAGGAAAACCTTGTATTAAAAGAGCTGTTACATTCTCTATATGTATTGCTATTTAAAACTTTTAAGATGGATAAGCTTGAAAAATACGAATGGTTTAATGAGTGGGCGGAATTAAAATTAATAGTTGAGCAAATATACAGTAAGAATATTTATTTATCAAAGGTTCATTTATCCGAGCCAGTTACGGATCGGATGATACTTGAGACGACAAAACATCGTAATCCATTATACCGAGATGCAGCTAATCTGTTATTACTATACCGACGAATTCTTTCAAACGATCTGAATGAGGATGAGTTAATCCATTTATTCCAACAAACATTTATATTACCGGATAAAGAAGAAGTTCTATATGAATTGTACTGGGTCATTCAAATTATTAATCAGAACAGTCAACATGCTAAACTTCAGCTAATTGATGGAAGGCAAAACCTTGTTGCAAACTGGCAGGATAGCGAGTATACCTATGAAATCTATCATGATTCAGAAGGATCAAGAAATATAAAGTTTCAAGTTCCAACAACAGAAGTTGCAGCAGTGGAGCATCCATTTCTGGTAAGAAAGATTAAATCAATGAAAAAAGCTTCTTCAATTGCTGCCTTGGTATTTGAAAGAAAAATAGATACGACTCTTTTTTGGAGCGGACGTCCGGATGTATTAATCGAAGTATATAGCCAAGCAACAGGAGAACTGGCTAAGTTGATTATTGGTGAAGTTAAACACACAAGAAATGTAGACTATGCGATGTTAGGATTAAAGGAACTCCTTGATTATATGGCATTCGCCAAACATAATCATCACTATCTTGATAGTCAACCTGTTGAAATTCAAGGAATGCTGTTAACAGATATTGAAGATGTTAAGCAAAACGTTATAGATGACGTAAAAATTATTCAAACAGGTAATGTTTCTGGATTGATACTATAAATATTTTGGTAATTGAGACTGTGTAAATTATGATTTTTACACAGTCTTTTATTGTGATAAAAAAGGATCTATAAATTGCGATTCTTTAGAATAGACTCTTTTGAGTATATTTAAGTTTCTTTTTTTGTGCTAAATGTATATAGGCTTGTTTCAGCCGTGGTGCTAGCAGGAAATCTAGAGATTCGATATAAATTCATCTAAAGCTATAAAATGATATTAGGTAGTGTCGAAGAGACAGCTTTCTGTAAAAGAAGTTGTCTTTTTCTATATAGCGAAAGGAAAAATTATCCCTATTGTCGAATGGTATATAGGAGAAATTGTCAATTTAAAATAGTTTACCTGATATTAAAATAGGGAATAAAGTAAATTATATTAATATAATTAACTAATCTGAAGTGTGGTCCTTATTATGTGGAGGACTCAAGAATATGGTTGTCTAGGTGTAGTTATCAATTGGAACTCTTAGTAGGAGCAGGAATAATTATGGGTACGATTGACCTAATCGATTGATAAGAATGATGAGTCATCTTGGGGTCTCGCTTTATTGAAAGTGAAGAGCTGGTAAAAGAGGTTGAAGAAATACTTAATCTAAAACACGGATATATAAATACTTACAGTAATGAGATTTATTACTAGAATACACTCTGCATTCACTTTTATTTGAAATGTATTATCTGGAGACAATCAGATTAAAGTTTATATTCCAAAATAAATAATACGATAAGAACCATAATACACTTGTGAAAGCGAGCAACGATGCCATTACTCAACTTGATCTAAAGTGCCGCAAAATGCAAAAGTAAAGTAATCTCAGGAAGAATTATCGGAGTATGTTATAACAATATGCAATAAGCTGGGAATAATAAAGGAAAATCGAAACTATATGGCGATACTCATCTATGAATAATATCTAAAAGTGTGATTATCATTCGAAATTGTAAGATTATCTAACCAACATATGACATAATGTTCAAATTAAAGCTTGCCCTTGGTTTTACTCTTGGAATTAAATTAATAATCTACATCAAATAATTATTGATGGATTCTTTTATATAAATAGTTATGTTTAGCCATTCACAATTCCTATCTAAACAGATCTCAATATAATCTAAATATGTATATAGATAGCGTCTTCTTTTCTTCCTGCGTATCTTGTAGGTAAGGACTAAGTTATTTATTCAAAGTTCACTAGTCTATTAACACTGGTTATTACGGAAGGTTCAACTTTTATTTTAGCGTTTACATATAACAAGTTGATATTTTTTGTATCACCCAGGGAGTCATTTCTAAATCTAAGTTTTTTATCAACGGAGCATTTTTAGCAAATTTCTACTGAAAAAGCCTTAATTATATATGAAATAGGTAGATCGTAATGCCTATATAATTAATAATCAATTTCTTTTGAATATATTATTAAGTATTTGTTGCGATTAAAATAGTTTAATATATAGATGGAGTATCTCAAGTAAGTAGCATATTGAATTATTAATAAAGACAAAAAGTATTTAAATACCAACTTAAATAGGGGAGTTAAAATGCATACTGATTATATTAATTATTTACAATCTATGAATAATGCTAATAGTTCTAATGATAATGCTATTGCTGAATCTCAATTTATAAATTCTTTTTATGGAAAAATAAGAGTAGAAAGTAATGTTGGAAATTTCTTGATAGATAAAATCAAAGAAAAACCAACATTTATATTTTTAACCGGTCATGCAGGTGATGGCAAAACTAGTTTGTTATACCAAATTTTACGACAATTTAATGCTATTTCTGAGGGGGATCCATTAAAAGAAGAAGATTATGTAGATAACACTTATAACAATAAAAAAATTTACTATGTTAAGGACATGAGTGAGCTTATTTTAGATAAGCAGGTAGGAAGTATTAAAAAAGGGCTAAGAACTGTTTCAGAAGAAGGTTCTTGTATCATTGTTTCTAACACAGGTACTTTAATAGATGCACTGAAGAAATACTTTTATGGATCAAAATTCAGTGCAAGTGAAATCGAAATGGATATCTTAAAATTAATGGATGAAAATTCCTTTGTAGAAGGAAATGTTGGTGATATTTCTGTACTTGTTGTTAATCTGGCGTTAATCGATAACACAGAGATAGTGTCTAAGCTTATTGATAATTTATTAGAGGAGGAGCTTTGGCAAGGGTCAGATACATGTGAGTTAAAGGAAGCCTGTCCCATCCATAATAACTATAAAACATTGAAACAGCACCAAGAGCATTTTAAGCAATTTGCAATGAATTATTATCGTTGGTTAGCTGATAACGACAAACGATTGACTATTAGACAAATTTTATCTCATTTATCATATTCCATTACTGGAAATATTCAGTGCCAAAATATTAATGTTATTAATCAGCAAAGAATCTTGTTTGATTATCATATTAGTAATTTGTTTTTTGGTTATGTAGGAATTGAAGTTAACAACGATGCCAGAAAGATTAAATCTATTTCTGAAATTCAAAGTTTAAATTTAGATGAAAAGAAGTTAATTTTCGATCAAGAGTTATTTGTGAAAGAAGATTTTTCAAATTTAATAGATGAAGTTCAACCAATAGCAAAGGATATATGGAACTATTACACTAAACGCCAAATTTATGATACTACTCATTTATTATATGGAGAAACACCTGTAAAAATTCGAAAGGCAATGCGAAGAATGCAAATGTTATTTGCAGATATTACGGATGAGCAAAAAGAAATATTATACGGAGATTTATACTCTCCGATTTTTGTTAGATATTTAGATTATCGTACAAATGGAATGCGAGTGCGTGCAAAACGTCAACTTAAAGAAATTGTTTTTAAAGCACTTCAAATTTTAATTATGGGTGATAATGGCGATATTTCTTCAAGTAGTATACTGTATTTACCGTTAAAACGTAGCGGTCTTAACAATCAAAATGTGTACTTATTGGTAGGGAAAATCGATTATGAAAGTTTATCAATTGATACAATTGAAAAGGAAAGTGTTGTTTCAACGAATCCGGTTTATCAAATTGTAGTAAAATTTGATCGTCTATCTAAAGAATATATACTATCGTTACCTTTGTTAGAATACTTTTATCAGATTGCGAATGGATCATTATCGACAAAATTAAATCCTGTGTTGTCGCAAGGAATATATAAATTAAAAGCTCAACTATATAGAGAATATAAATTTACTGATGATGAAGAGGTAATAAAATTGCTGATTCAAACTTTAAGAGGACCGAAAATTATTGATATAGAGTTAGATATAGAAAATAAGAAATTATATTTCAATTAGGAGGAAAATGAACATGGTATTAGAGTTCTTTCCTAAATATAGCGGATATGAAATTGATAAACAAAATCCCCAAATACAAATTTATGGACATCGTATATATAAAGATCAAACTTTGTATGAATATCTTTTAGAGTTTTTATTAGTTTTTATCTCTCCAAAGAGTTTAGGAGAAGTGAATTATGAAACAATAAAAACTGAGGGTTTTAGTTTCATTGAAACCACGGATGAATCAAATCAGATTTATTATTATCCATCTCCTCGTATGGGATTAAAGCGTTATATATTTTTTAATCGTAGTGATTTAGAAAAACGTTTTGAGGTAGATCGTAACGCCTTAAAACACCATCGTAATAATTTGAAGCATTCTATAAGTGTAGAATGTTCAAATTATGACAAAGATTTCGCATTAGATGTAATACAGGAGTTATTTTACGGCTACAATGCAATTATTGGCAAGCGTTCTTGGTTTGCGCAGTCATTACTACCATTAGCTCCAGAAATAATTTTCACAGAATCAATAGGAAATAAGAAAACGAGAACAGATAATTTAAACGTAAATGACTCTTTTTTAGAGATTGACCGTAAATTCCAGTTTAATCAGCATATGTTTATGGCACGCGGGGGAGAAATATATTACTTGCATGTTCTTCAAGGATTAAATCAATTAGAATCAAAGTATAGAGAGGAAATTTCAAAAAAATTAAAAGGTATGGTTACATCACTTCCTCAGTTAAGCACATTAGCAAATCTCATCCAAAATAATTGGGAATGTATGGTTGATGCTCCGGAAATCAAAAAAGATTTTCACTATATCGTTAAAACTATTGAAGTTATTCCCAAAGAGTACGAAAAAGTGGCTCCTTATACTGTGAAAGAGCTACAAAATTTGTTAAACAGTGAACTGGATTCTTTTGAAAAAGTTGAGTTACTAGGTATGTTAATTGCTCTTCAGATTATACGAATGATGACACATCGTTCAAGAATGGTATTAAATCTTGAAAAAAAACAACCTTGGGTAATTGATCTGACTATGAATCCTCAAGGTGCCATTCGTAAACAAGCAATTCAAAGCTATGACCAGCTTGAGGAAAACTTATTTAGAGCAATTTTCAGGGTTTATGATGAAGATCGTGATGTTGCTAATAAGAATACTATAACAAATGCTGCAAAAGACACCAGTCTACTAGTAAGGAAATTATCAAAAGATATTGGGTTGGTAATTCCCCCTACTGGCACACATATGCGAATGACTTTAAACGAGAACTTAGTGAAAATTTTAGTTTTAACTTTAATTAAACCAGGCGAAAGACTATTGTTTACGACGTTCTTAGAAAAATGTTATGAGCGTTATAACATTATTATTGGTCCAAGAGAAGCGGAATTACATTTTGGAGACATCTCTTATTTAAATGATTTTAACGAGAATGAACATGTTTTCCTTGAGCTACTTAGTAACTGTGGATTCTTGAAAAATTTATCTGATGCTACATCAATCGTAGAAAATCGGTTTAAAGGGTGATAATAATGAAAACCTATATTAACAAGCTAAATAAGTTAATTGAACAAAATATTAATAGTAGTACTAATGCGTCATTTATTCGATTAGATTATTTTAAGCATCCTGCAATTTATTTAGGGGTAGCAGTATATTTAGTTTCAAAATTTAAAGGTATAAAAGTCCTGCTTTCAGAGGAAAAAGTTGAAGCATGGAAAGACGAATATCCCACTATAATAAAGCAATTGAAAGAATTGGGATTTGTCAGTAACAATCAACGTTTTACGAAACTAAGAAATGCGTTCGGTACAGAAAAGCAATCTATTGTATTACTAGCTTCTGAAAGTGTACAGGATACAGGTGGTCTTGAAGATTTTTATTCGATTACTCCGAAGGATATGAATGAAAAATATAATCAAAAATTTGTAGAACTGTTTGAAACTGTTGACCAAAATGATGACTACGCAGTAAAGATTATTAATAATTTATTTTCGAGTATTTTTAAACATGTACCTTTAGATTTAATTAGGGTTAGTGATATAGCTGATATAGTCCAAGAGAAAGGTTTATATGAGGTTGATGAAATTGTCGACTTCATTTTGAATAATTTATGGGATGAATTTGGAATTCCTAATATTAAGACTGTAAGCAGTAAATTGTTAAGTGAGCTTTATAAAGGTAATTCATTTAAGTTGCTTGATAGTGGCATGAAGTTCATTAAACGTGAAGCTTATAAAGGTGGTTTAAGTAGGAGTTCACAAAAGAAACTCCTTGAAAAATTCGATAAGTTTAGAGAAAATGGGAAATTTGAGGAATACCTTGTATCAATACAGGCTTCATTCGGCTCTTATGAAAAGTATTGTAATGATATCTTAGATTTTGCTAAAGGTGAAAACTTGGATCGTTTACGGCCCAAATTAGCACAGTTTGACCAAACAATAACTATAGAAATCCTAGGTGTTAAAACTTCTAGTACAATAGGTAAGAGAGAGAAAGCGAAAAAAATTAAAGGTGATCCAATTCAAGCTTATTCACAAATGTTAATTGAAGTAATAGCGAGTTCACCTATTGAATTAAATACTTCAGACAAGCTTACTATGAATGTAACAAGTGTAAAACTTGCTGACAATGGTCAAAAAAACAGTTGGAGTGAGTTGTGTATTGCAATAGGTGGTTTACTTGATTACCTAAATGTTGAAATGCAAGACATTGTAGAATTACAATATCGCGATAATGAAGATCCTTTTGCTTTAAAAGATAGTGCATCTGTAAATTTGGACTTTAGTAAATCATCAAGTATGGTTTCAAAAATTAATTTTGAAATAACTATTTCTGGTATTAGTGATAGGTGGCTATTCGAATGGTTATTTAATCCTTATGACTATTGGCTACAATCGTTTAATTTAATACCTTATTTTAAAGCGGAACTTTCAGATAATAACGTAATGAAGTTGCCTGTTTTCACGTGCAAAAATATTGGTAATCTATTAACTAGTACAGATTCTTCATCATTCCATTCTCAGCTTAACAACTCAGAGATTCTTTTACGTGATACTTTAAATATATTTAAGAAAACAAGTAATAATGGTTCAGAAGAAAATAACGTTGTATATAAGTTGTATCGATTAGTAAAGCCATTTATGAAGTTTATTAATACGGTGAGTGAAAAAGGTATTTATAGTGCAATGAACATTAATAAATCAATGGATACTGTTGATTTAATTGGTACGTATACAGCGGTTTATAATGAATTATGGCAATCTTATAATTCATATCCACAATATGAAAAAGAGCATTTCTATTTAATATCCAATTTATTCGCTATTCTTGAAGAGGAAGACTTTGAATCCTTAAATAGGGAAATTCAAGGAGCTATTATCCCTCCTTACCATCCTGCAATGCTTGAAAAATATGAAGCACAGCAATCATTTATTCGCCGAGGACTTTACTTGGTTTTAGAAGAAATTATAAATAATAATACAAATGATGTTAAGATGTTTGTTGATAAATTTAATCGTTATAGAAATAAATCGGAAATTTTATCAGGTGTAGATACACTTATTACTGTGAAAAATATACATCATGCACCTTCTCATGTGCTAGGTTATTACGCCCTGCATGGTGAATCTACGAGAGCTCAAATTATCGATAGTTCATACCTCATAGAAAAGGGTGTAATGGATGAATTGGATATTACAGAAGAGAGGGAATCTAATTATTCTAAGACTATTATTATTGATGCACATATTAAAGAATATATAAAAACATTCCCTTCAAGTATAGATTCATTATCCTTATGTTTTGTTAACTTTGAACATTTATATCCAGTTATTGAAGGGATAAGACACTATATTAAAGAACAACAAAAATATAGTGGGAAAATCGCATTAAATATTGATATTTTAACTCCTAAAGTAAATTATAAAGCGCAAAACTATGTGAAAATGTGGTTAGATGATACGTTTAGTGTAGATGATAACATTAGATTAAATTTACGTTTTAATACGTATAATCCGTTAGAAGTAGATAAGCTAAAAGAACAATTACAATATAATTCTTATGATTTAGCTTTTGTTGATGGATTACTATATACAAGCGACATTAAATATCAAATTAATAGAGGAAAAAAGATTGCACCTTCAGAAATGAAATTTCCGATGGTATTTAATCCTATTCCAGCTCCGAATGACTTTTATGAAAGAAGAGTTTCAATTAGTCAATTGCAATTCGAAGCGTCATTTGCACACTCTCAACTTGTGTTTTGGTCTGAAAATGACTTTGCAAAAGAAAATGAGTTTTATCGTGTTGAGAAAGTACTAACAGTACAAAAAGGTATGGATCATATTTTAGAAATGCTACATAAAAAATCGAGATGGGTTGTTAGTATAGATACTGGTTTAGATAAACAGCTCTTTAATAAAGAAAATATTATTAGTTTTTCAACTGGCGAAGGTGTTTATGGTGAATTAAACGTTGCTATCTCTGCTTCAAAAGATATGAAAGAAGATATCAAAAACCGTTTAGAATCAAGACTTCGTAAATTATTCCCTTCTTGGAATCCAAATATGTATTCAAGAGGATCCGAATATTGTTTAGATAATTCAGTTATACTTGATGGAATAAAAATATTAAAAGCGTTAAATCCATATGATTATGAGATTCATAGTTATTTAGCTACCTTATTCGCAGTACAATCCTTAAATGTTGAGCATATTGGAGTTGAGACTTTATTAAAAAGTTTTATATCTTTAGATTCTTATAACCATTGGTTTATAGATCAACCGAATCGACCAGATTTATTAGAGTTAGAAATCGTCAGAAATGAAGGAGAGCAGTTGCATATTAAAGCAAATTTAGTAGAGTGCAAAATGGGTAAAGAGAACCCAGCTCATATAGAAAAGGGAGTTCGACAGTTAGAAAACGGTTTTGAATTTTTGTCAAAAAAATTCTCAAAAGACTCAAATGATCATGATCGTCGTTATTGGTTTGCTCAATTATATAGACTCCTTGCCTTTTCACCAATGTACCTTACAAATGATGACCAAAGTCGTGAAAAGTTAAATAGTGACTTAATTAAAATATTGAACGGTGAGTTTATTATTGAGTGGAAAACAACCTTATTGACCTATTGGCTTGACTATAATGCAGAAGAAATAAATGTACAGGAATCTATATTAAAAGGTACTGATATTACATTACAACACCGTGCATACGGTCAGTTATATATTCAAAAATGTTTATTACCAGAAGAACAACGTGAAACTGTAACATTCGAAAATGCACTAAATGAAGAGTTTGAAATCTTTGTAGACGATGAGAACTCATTTAAAGAGTACTTAAAAGAACTGTCAATTAAGGAAAGTGTAGAATACGAAGATAAACCATATGATGTACAACCAACAAATCCTGGTAAAACTATTAAAGAAATAAAAAATAATTCAATAGGTCAATCTATAAATGATGATGAGAACAAAAAAAATGATGGTCAATCGGAAATTGATTCAAAAGAACAGGAGAATCATCTGGATAATAAAGATGATAAAAAGTTTGGAAAAGAGTTAGATCCATCAAATGATAATATAGATAACGATTATGTAAAACCATTGAATGAAATTCGCATCTTATTAGGGAAAGAACAAAGAACTAATAGAGAAATTTATTGGGAGTATGGTCATCCGAAATTAGAAAACAGACATTTATTAATCACTGGTACTTCTGGAGTTGGGAAAACATACTTCATGCAATGTTTATTATTAGAGTTAGCAAATAACGGTGTGTCAACCTTGATATTTGACTATACAGACGGTTTTAAGAAAAGCCAACTAAATGATGACTTTAAGGAAGCTATGGGTGATAGAATTATTCAATTTAATGTTCAACGTTCAGGTTTTCCTATTAATCCATTTAAGCGTAACTATAAAGAGTATGACGAAGATGAATTTGATTTGGAATCAGAAATTGACGTAGCTGAAAGGGTTGCAGGTATTTTTTATTCAGTTTATAAAAAGAATGGTATAGGAGATCAACAAAAAAATGCTATCTATAAAGCTACTTTAAACGGATTACAAAAATATGGAGAAAAAATGAGTCTAGATTATTTAAGAAGTGAACTAGAGTTATTAGATAAAGGAAGCGCAAAAACAGTACTTTCAAAAATTGATCCGTTAATTGATCGTAAACCTTTCGCAACAGAAAACTTATTTGATTGGGAAGATATACCTAAATCTAACGGTAAAGTATTTATTGTGCAGTTAACTGGTTTTGACCGTTTTACACAAGTATTATTAACAGAGTTCATTTTATGGGATATATGGAGTTATAATATATCGCATGGTAACGTTGAAACGCCATTTCCAGTTATCTTAGATGAAGCACAAAACTTAGATCAGTCTGAAAATTCACCGAGTGCACGTATTTTAACGGAAGGACGAAAATTTGGCTGGTCGGGTTTATTTGCTACACAATCGTTACAACATCCGATAACAAAAGATGCTATTACTAGATTCCAAAATGCTAGCCAAAAAGTTCACTTTTTACCTCCAGAAGGAGACAATAGGAATATCGCCAGTTTCTTAAGTCCAGACAGTGCGGAGCAGAAAATATGGGCTACTAAACTTGCTAAATTAGCTAAAGGTCAATGTATAGTTGTAGGAGGAAATAGATTAGCTGATGGGAGTCTTGGTCATAAATCTAAACATGTAATTGACGTGACGCCTTTATACGAAAGGAAAAATAAAGAATGAGTAATCATGAGGTAGATGTATTTCATCTGAACTTTCATCAAACATTTGCACCTGAAACTGAATCAATTATTCGCATTTTGTCATTAGCTTCATCTAAAAAAGATTTTTTAACAAAGGAAGAAATTTCTGAGGTGACTTCTATTCCTACTGGTAAATCATCAGGAAAAGTGGAGCCGCATATTTATTATGCGGCTGCCATGAAGTTAATTACTTATGAAAAAGTATCTGGTAAATATAAGGTTGAGTTAACAGCTGTTGGAAAAGCAATTTTGTGTGAAGACCCATACCTAGTAGAAAATATAACAAAATTGTTATTGCATGTATTTCTAGTGGATAGATATTCTCCGGCAGTTTTATGGTCATACTTATATAATGATTTTTTTCCGAAAGTTATGGGTAATTTTAATAATGATCAAATTCAAATGTCTGTTGAACGTAAATTCGAGTCAAGTGTGAATCTAACACCTTTTAGAACTTGTTATACGAGTGATTTATCGTTTGGTAGTTTAAATTTAATTAAAATTGACGATAAAATATATGCACTAACACCGCATCGATTAAGAAAAGAATTTTTGTATGTTTATTCCTACTTATTATTTTACAAATGGGAAGAATTATTGGGGGATAGAACCGAAATCACAATTAATGAAATTATTGATACCTTATATTTTGGAAGAGCATTTTTATGGGGTGAAAAGCAGATTAGAGATGTCTTAGATTTAATGGGAGATGAAGGGTTAGTGAAGCTAAACGCTCAATTATCACCTATTACTATTATAAAGAACCAAAGTGCTGAGCATTGTTTGAAGAATATATATTCACTACTTATTTAAGATAAAAATAAAATAAGTGAAGGGAGCTCAAATGTTTAAATTCCAAGATATAATTCGTTTTAAAAAAGAACTGTATTTCAATGGTGCGGTTCAAGTTGATTGGTTTTATAATGAACAAAAACAATATGATGTTGCTAGTAGTTTTGTGTTTCATGGACCAGAATATTTTGGTGTTTCATCAGACGAAATTGCAATCAAAAGTCATAGGTTATTAGATACAGCTTCTTTTATGAACGTTTTAGTTGATAAAATTTATGGTGATAGTCCACTTTCTAATTTTTTCCTGACGATTGCTCCATATGGAACAGGCAAATCACATTTATCCGTGGCAATGGCTAGTTTTTTAAGTGGTAATACTAAAGCTCAAAATGTCATTTTGAATAATTTACAATCAGTCGATAGCGATATAGCACAACAAGTTGCAAAACATGAGTTAAAGCCCAACTTAGTTTTAATGCTAAATGGTATGCGTGATTTTAACTTGAACTATGAAATACTTAATGCAACACAAAAAACTCTAAATGAACAAAATATTGATACAGAGTTTTTGAAAGAATTAACAAAATCTTATGATATTGCAAGAGTATTTGTAGAAAATACATTTGATAATTTTAAAACGCAATATGAAACGGCTGCTACAACTTTAAGTAATTCAGATGCAAAGTTAAATTTAAAAGAATACTTAATTGAAAATATACTTTCTGATTCTGAAGTTTTTGAAGTAATTAACAAAGTTTATAAAGAAATTAACGGTACATATATTAGATGGGATGAAGGAGTATCAGCTGGAGATGTACTTGAAAAAATTGCAGATAAAATGTGTGGAGAGCGTGAACCGTTCAACAAAGTGATTGTTTTCTTTGATGAGTTTGGTCGTTATATTGAATTTGCTTCAAATAATCCAACAAAGGCATCTGATGCAGCGCTACAACAGATTTATGAAGCAGTACAAAATGCAGATGATAAGATTGTATTTTTAGGTTTCATTCAATCTGATTTAAAATCTTATTTAACTCGTGTAGATCGTACGGCCAATATTAATCGTTATGTTGGTAGATATGAATCTAGTGAAAAAATACATTTATCATCAAATTTAGAAACGATTTTCGCAAATCTAATTGAACGTAAAAATGTAAATGCGTTTCAAGAATTGGTTACAAATAAAATTAAAAAGAATGATGATGAGTGGGAACTTTTTCATAAAAAGCTTATGAAATGGTTACCTGATGCTGGGAGCTCCAGTGTTTGGAGTAATTATTCGCATTTTAAAAAGGTAGTCTTAGAGGGGATTTATCCGTTACATCCGTTAACTACTTGGGTGTTATCAAATTTATCATCATGGTTACAGCAACGTTCGACTTTAACTTTCTTAGAGAGTATGATTAATGATTTAACAGATCGGCAAGTGAGTGAGTTTGGAGATTTAATTTTAATTCCATCAACTCGTATAATTCGTTCAGAATTTTTCAACGAATTGTTGGCTGCTGAGCAAGAAGGTCGAAAACAAAGTGAATACTGTATTTTATATAATCAGATCTTAACTAAATATGGAGATAAATTTAATGAGCGTGTAAAGGAAACTTTAGCAGCCATTTTGATCAGCCGAATCGGACGTTTTAAAACTCACAGTCGGTCGGAAACATTAGAATTAATTGCTTATATTTCTGACACTTCTATTCGTGAAATTGAATCATCAGTTTCGCTATTAGAAGAACAATTTGGTGTTCTAGCATACGACGAAGTTGCAAATGTATTTGATTTTATTGCTGACGCAATAGGTGTGAATGATTTCAAATTGTTATTACGTAAAAAGAAACGTAATTTTGAAATTGATATGTCTTCTGTATTTGATGTTGGGCTAAATGATGAACTGCAACTTGGTGAAATTGAACCAGCTTTTGGTAAACAGCATTTCATTAGGACACGTGAATGGAAGTTTACACAAACGATAATGCATGTAAATGATTTAACTTATCGTGGCTTATCAAAGATAAAAATGACACATCTAGAAGCTTTGGAACCTGATAAGGCTAAGGGCCAGATTATTTGGGTTTATGTACCTAATAATATTAATTCCGAAAAACTATCCATAATCCAGAAAATATTAAAAGAAGAGAAGTTTGATACTTTACCCATCGCATTTTTCATTCTAGATGATAAAGAAAATAGATTTTATGAAGCTGTAGCAGAATATCGACTTTCTAAAAGTTTTACTCAGCAAGAAAACGATAAATACCTTCGCTTTATTAATGATTACCAAGTAAAATCTCAATCTGTATTGGAAGATGTGTATCGAGAGTTAGCTAGTGAACGAATACTCTTAACATCAGAAAAAATGGAGAAAGTGCCAACCCGCTTATTGAATTTTACAAATGAATTATTTGAGAAATTATATACACGAGTAATTCCGTTTTCATATACAGAGTTTGCTCATTCATCATTAGGTAAAGCTAAAAAAGGTTTATCTCGTATATCTCGAATTATTCTTTCGAATGTTATTTACCAAGCTATCCATGCAGAAAGCGCAGATATTAAAGGTCGTATTGAATCAGTGCTATATCAAAAGTCATTAGAATCTTGGGCTGTTCTTAATGATGATTATAATTTAATTGCCCCGCGAAATCCAAAGGTTCAATCCATATTTAGTGAGTGGGATCAACTGTTAGAGACTGAAGGTGGATTTGAAATACAATCTATTTTCGAAAAATATCAAATAGTGCCATATGGTATTAATGATTATGCTGTTTCACTTCTTATAGCCGTATTCTTAGCGTCTCGGCGTGAAGAAACAAAGATTCTAATAGGAAATAGCCGTATACGTTTAGATGAATGGTCCATAAAAGTATTCACAGATAAATCCGTTAATATAAAAGTGATGTTTGATACTAGGGTTGTTCAGGTCAAGCCAGAGGAGTCTGCTAATAAGTTTTTAAGCTTATATAAAAAAGCAGTACAAAATACTGATGTAATAGTAGCAAAAGATTTATTTGAAAAATTTAATGAATTAAAAGTTGAAGAAGATATTCCGGTGGAATTAGAAGATAAAGTTACTAATATGGAAATGATTCTTAAAGAAGGTAACAATCTGTATGACCAAACGTTTAAGAAATTTGGTCAAATAAAATATAAATTGTCAGAACTGAAAAATAAAAAGGATGATATCCGAACTGTTTTTGAGATCTTAGACACTACAGAAGAAATTCAAAGTTATATCGGTGAATCAGAAAAATATATTTATAATGCTTCGCAATTAGATGATGCAAGGAAAATAGAAGAAGAAGCTCATAAACATTTAGTTGAGGTTTTCCCGTACTTTTTGAAAAATTTGAGGTGTCAATCTCGAAGCCAAGCTACTAGTTTCGAAAAGTGGGTAAAAAAAATAATAGATTCATTAAATAAGTACAATTATCGAACTGAAGCAAAAGCGTTGATTACAAAGCTTGAACAAATTTTAGATAATTTAGATCCTATTCAAGATAAGGTCAATGATTTTGTTTCTAAATATACGCCTAAACCGTTTCATGGGTATTCTAAATTGACTGAAATACAACATATAGGTGAAAAGTTACTTCCGTTAATAGATTCGAGTAAATTACAACAACAAGATAAACAAGAATGTGTATCGGAAGTAAAAAAAGTTATTGAACAGGCTAAAGAAGCGTTAAAAGCTTTAAATGATGAGGTTGGGGAAATTTACGAAACAATATATGATATACAGACATTGAGTCAATGCCAAAACTTTTTCCAAAAAGTCAAAACAATTTTAAATAAAGATATTAATGAGATGGATCGTGAAGGAATTGAGGAAGCTGCCAATAATATTCAAAACTTCTTGAATGATATACAAGCGGTAAACTTAAAACAAGATAATCGTTTCGAAGTGCAACAAGAATTCGAGATTTTAAAACGTAAATGGAGTGAAATCGAATCTGAGGTTGATTTTGTCCGAATTTTGGATAATTATAAAGCAGAGATTGATGAACGATTTTCTTTAAAAGAAATTGAATGGTTGAAGCAGTATTTGGTAGATAGGTCAGAAATTAATCTATGGTCAGCTCAAGAATGTACAAATTGGATAAATAATATAAAAAATGCACCAAGCTATTTAACCGAAAAATCTATTAGAAAATTAGAAGAAATAACATATGTTGTGGAATTAAGAATGCATGAGTTAAATGTTGAAGCCGTTATTAGTATGTTTAACAATCTAACTCAAGTAGAAAAAAAAGAAGCATTAGAAAAGATGCAGCAGTTAATTTTAATTTAAAGCAGCAAGAAGGCAGGGGTTTCCTGCCTTCTTGCTTTAAGTTTTACTAGGTTATTGGGCAAATCGGATTTATAGATGCTTTCATCGTGTACCTACATGTACCGTTTTTATATTAGCAATAATTTTACTCATAAAGAGGAAGTTTAATTTTACACCCTAAAGCTACTGATTATTATATCTGTATAATGAAATTTTTGATATAATCATTTCTTATTAATGCTTACTTTAATGCTTTGGCTTTAATTATCATAATTAAGTTAGGGTTTTGATTAGGGAATTGCATTAATAATTAGAACAATCTTTTTTTTGGATTTACGAATGTATATTCGCAATTTCAGCTGAAGATTGTTATAATAAACACTGGAGGCACTCTCCAGAGGAAAAATAACTATACATTTTTAATTTATATTACTTCTGGGTAATGAGACCAGAAGACAAGAGAGGGAAATAATGGCTTACGGAAGACATGAAAGTTTCTACTTAAGGAATAAATGGATTAGTAAAGGTTTAAAACATGTAGAAAATTCTCCTACATTTTTTTACGAAAAAGATAATTTTGAGAAAATAGGACTCGGAAAAAATATGGTCCGTTCTTTGAGATTTTGGTTGACAGCTCTGAATTTGGTTTATGAGGATAATAAAACTCATCATTTAACTCAGCTAGGAGAAATCATTTTTAATAAGGATCGCCTGTTAGAAAAACAATCAACAATCGCGATTTTACATTCAGAACTGTTATTAAATATTGGAGATACAGCCACAGTATTTAATTGGTTCTTTACTAAATATAAAGAAACGGTTACTTCAAGAGCAAATCTAAAAGCCGCTTTCAAATTTTGGGTTGATGAAAAAGAATCAAAGCCTGTTTCGGAGAAATCATTAGAACGTGATATTGATGTTTTAATTCAGTTATATACGAAAGAGGCAGATGAAAATGACCCTGAAGATTCAATCTTTAGTCCTTTTACATCACTAAATTTGATTAAAGAAGAACGCTCGGGGGAGAGAAGCGAGTTAATTCGGAAAAATAAAGTTCAATATAATTACAATGATTTAACAGCATTTTACTATTTATTAATTCGATATGCTCAAAATGAAAAAGTGGAATTTATTCAATTGGAAGAGATTTTGAACCACGAAACGTTATGGGGGAAAGTATTTAACATTTCAAAATCTCAAGCTATTGATTTATTAAACTCTTTAACTTCAGATCAAGAATATCCTTTAGAATATGTACGTACAAATAATTTAGATAATGTTAAAGTTCCTCGTATTTCAGCATTAGAATTTTTGGAAGCTAAGCTATAAAAAAGATCAGGTGAAAAAAATGACATTTAAAACCAGTGTAAATATTAGATTTGATATCGGTAAAGACGAATTTGTAAATCGTTATATCCCAACTCCATCACATACGGAAGCTTTAAATGGATTATTAGATGGCTTTTTAGGAACTGGAAACCGTTCACATATCATTGTAGGAGCTTATGGCACCGGTAAGTCTCTTTTAGCGACAGTTGTTAGTACGTTAATGTCAAAACAAACAAATAGCGTTGAGAAGTTGACGAACAAATTTAAGCACTTTAATGATGAAATTGCTGATAAGATTCAACAAGCTAACAATACTGAAGTAAAATACATTCCAATAGCTTTAAGCGGTAATGAGGGGCGTTTTAGAAAGTCCATTATTCAAGGAATTGTGCAATCAATTCACAATGAAGGAATTGAGGTAGTTTTACCAGGTATTTCTTCTAGAATTATTCAATCAATTAATGTGTGGAAAGACAACTTCCCATTAACGTATGAACAATTTGAAAAATCAGCAATAAATAGCGGTTGCAAAATAGAAGACTTATATAAAAAAATTGTTGAGGAAGATGAAGCAACAATTCAATGGTTCTGTGAAATTTATCCGAAATTGACTTCTGGAGCTGAATTTGAAGTAGATTATGGAGACGGATTTCTTCAAAAATTAGAATATTTATTAACTGTAGCAAATAAAAACAAGTTAGGGTTCATTGTAATTTACGATGAATTTGGGCGATTTTTGCAAGGCTTACCGAATGAATTAATGAATGAAACAATGCAAGATATTCAAGATTTAGCTGAAATAGCAGATCGTGAAAAAGCTTTGCATGTTTTATTGATAACGCACAAAAATTTAAGACAATACTTCACAGGATTCAATGATGAAATCGCTAGAGAATTCCAACGGGTAGAAAAACGTTTAAGGCAATACACCATCTCTAGTGACCAAGCAACATTTTTGAAAATTGCAGAAGTTATTTTAAGTGAAAATATAGAAAAAAAGCCAAATATCAATACTAAACTCATCCCACAAATGACAAAAGGAATTCAAACATTTTCATTATTTCCGATTTTAAATGTAGAGGATCGTCAAAGAGTAGTTATAGAATCACTATATCCAGTTCATCCAGTCACTGTATATTTACTACCCAAACTTTCAAGTGTATTCGGTCAAAATGAGCGTACGTTATTTACATTTTTAGAAAGTAAAGAAACTGGTGGACTTCAAAATCACATTTCGAAGAGTTCAGATTATTATTCACCATACAAGTTGTTTGATTATTTTTTTACTACCATAGATGACGGTGATATAAGTAATGTAGCAACTGAACAATTTATTTTATATCGTAAAGCTTTATCTAGGATTGATAGCACACAAATTGATATTTCTTTAGCCGAGGCAATTTTAAAATTCATCTCTCTCTGGCAAGTATGTAATTTAACTGTGCACCAAAAGTTAACAACTGAATTTATCCGATTTGCTTTGTTAATAGAAGAAGATGAGTTGTCTTATGCACTGAAATACTTATCAGAAGTTAAGGCTATTCGATTCAACCCACTTATTACTGCTTGGGAAATTCATACTGGTAGTTTTGTTGACTTACAGAAAAAAATTGCTGATAAGAAGAAAACGTTTGTATTAAATCAAGAACTCGTTAGAAAAGAGTTGCTTGCAAACAGCAAAGCAAAATATTTTTTCCCGAATTACTATAATGATGAAGTTGAAATGACTCGATTTGCAAAAGTAACTCTAATTTTAAATTCTGAATTGCAAAAGTTAAATCAGTATCGAAAAATAAATAATCATCACGATATAAATATTTATTACATTATTCCTGATAATACAGGTCCGAAAAAAATATTAGAATATATTCGTAATATGCAATGCTTCAAAAAAGAAATCTTTGTGATTCATCCAGATTCAGTTAAAACAATTAAAACAGAATTAATAAATGCTGCTATTTTAGAAATGTTCATGTTGGATAAAAATTTATTGGCAGAGGATAAAGGAATTCTAGAAGAAATTAAAATTCTTCAAAGAGAAGCGATTTTTGGAATTTCAAAGTATATCAATAAACTCCAAAGATTAGATAAGGATTTACTATGGCACAATGTGAATAAAACAATAAATCCAAAAACGGATAAAGAAATGTCTGAATGGCTATCTGAGTTGTGTTTTAATTTATATCCTTTAACTCCTAAGATTGTTAATGATCTTTTCAATAGAATGAAACTATCATCACAACAAAAAGCAGGTGCAAAACAATTAATTAATGGTATTTTAGAACAACCTAAAGAACCGCAATTTGGAATTTCAGGTACCGGACCTGCTTATGCAATTTATGCAGCTATATTTAAAAATAATGGACATTTTGAAACCAATATCCATACGAAGGACTATGAAAACATTAATTACGAGCCATATGCTAAACTTCGCAACGATATTTTGGAACAATTAGAACGAAAACCGATTGGAAACTTTGCTGATTTGATTAAAATATTTACAACATCACCATACGGAATTCGTCAACCAGTGGTACCTTTATTATTAGTAGCGTTACTACGAGATCGTTGGAGCGAATTTATGTTATATAGAAATGACATTTTCGTACCCGGATTAAATGGTGATAAACTATATGAAATTTTAGAGGAAGAAGGAGCAGAAAACTATAGATATTCATATGAGAAAATTGCTAATGAACACTTGAAATTCTATAATCAAATTGATGAAATTTTTGCTGAATTCAATGAAAATCGTCTTGTGGGACAAAATGTTTCTCGATTGATTCAGACTTGTGGTACCCTAGTAAAATGGTTACGTTCATTGCCACGTTATGTACAAATTTCTCATGATGTATCAGATGAATTTGATAAGCTCCGTAGATTAATTAAACAAACTGAAGTTAAACCTCAACAAAGTTTGAATGAATTATTTGAAATATTTGGGTGTGATATAGAAACATTACGTGCAGTAAAGAAATATGCTGAACAATTAATTTATAGTAAACGGTCAATAGTAATAGAAATTTTAGAGGATATTACCTCGATTAATTCCCGTGAAGGGTTGTTTGAATGGTTAAAGCAGTATGAAGACTATAAAAAAACTAACGATCTTGTTAAAGCTTTAAATTATGCAGAATCTAGTCCTATATGGATTGATGAGTTTATCGAATTATTCACTGGTGTTCGTTTAGAAGACTGGTCAGATAAAACGTTTGAAAAGTTTGTAGGAGAGTTAACGGAAAGCTTTAAAGAATTAACATTCGATTCTTCGAAGAATGGTTTAGAAAGTAAATCGAATTCCGTTGTATTAATAATTGGTGAGGATAAAAAAATTATTACCAAGACTGAGTTTTCGGTAAAGGCAAAAACAGTTTATTCTAATATCGATCGTATTTTAAAAAATGCTGGTAGAAGTATTCCTAATAATGAAATTGAATATATGATCTATTTGTTAACAAAAGATTATATTGAATAAAGAGGTGAAGTAATGGAACAGCATGTTGTAATTGGTTTTGGCGGAATTTATAGTGCATACACAATTAAAATGCTTCAAAAAAAATATGAGTCAAATTCAATTAAATTATTTTTTGTAGATTTATTTAGTGATGTTTCTGATGAGCCACTTTATTTAAATAATGCGCTATTTATGAGTAATGTAGCCGAAAAATTAGGGGTAGATTTGATTACATCAAATTTATCTTTACAAACTGATAAAATAATAGACACAAATATTGATGAAAATATTACTTTTAAATTGAGTATAGTTGCTGAGCAAATAAAGGCTACGTATGAAAATTTATCCAATGTAATAATACATTTACCAATTACACCGAAAATTTTAAAAGGACAAAATAAAATTTGTATTGAGAGTGTAGAAAATGATTGGAATGATAGTTTTGAAGTGTTAAGCTTGTTTGAACAATTATTACCTGGAGTACAAGTGAGATTCACTATTGAACATTTAGCAGATAAAGTGAATATTAAGGATGAAATTTTAAATGTATGGGGTATTGATTTACCTCGATCTGAGAGAAGACGTGTTCACATTGCAATGTTCTCAGGTGGTGCTGGAAGTGCTTACGTATCCTATTATATGGTTCAAGCTTATAGAAGAGAGAATTGTAAATTGTTTTTCACTAACACTTTATGGGAAGATGAAGATAATTTACGTTTTATGGATGAAGTTGCTGAATATGTCGGTTTAGAGATTACGGAAGTTCTAGATGGTCGTACACCAGAAGAAGTGTTTTTTGATATGAGATATTTAGGTAATTCACGTTTAGCTAAATGCTCTGAAGAGTTAAAAGTACGTCAGACTTTGATATATTTAGAAGAGCTTCGTGATAATGAAAAAGTTGAGCCTATTTTATACTTTGGTATTGCTCCACATGAAAAACATCGTCGAGATGACAGTCATGTAAAACGTCGAGAAAATATTGTAGAAGAGAATAGCGGAGATATGAATATCCGTAAGGCTGCAGGAATTCGCTCATTTTATGCTCACTTCCCATTAGAACCTATTGAGACAAGGTTCCCATTAATAGAAACCTTACGAGAAGATATTGATGCAAAGGGAATAATACAGTATGAATGGGGTATTAAGTTACCTCGAATGTATACAGCTGCAATTGAGGCTGCAAAGCTTGAAGATAATATTCTTGCACAAAAATTAGTGAAAAAAGGTATAAATGGATTCTCCCATGCCAATTGCGGTGGACGATGTGTTCGTGGAGGTTTTCAACACTATGCGACACTGTATGCCATTTGGCCAGAACAATATAAAGAGCAGGAGGATATGGAGAACCGCTTTCGTGAACATTTTAAGAAAGATGTTTCCATATTAAAGAAAAATGGGCGGCCGTATACCTTAAAACAATATCGTGAAGATATGGATTTTCAAGGTGTAGAGAAATTTTTGTTCCAGCCGGATGATACGATTCCTTGTGTTTGTTCGTTCTCTTAATCGCCAACATAAACAATTAAAGAAGCTTTTCATAGGTAAAAGAACTTATGAAAAGCTTCTTTTTTATTATTTTTAATATCTAGGTTCTATAATTGTTCCGGATTTTATAATCCAAATATAGGAAATTGAGGGGCCTTGCATGGTAGATTAGCTACTAATGTATAAGTTGATTATTTACTTATGTGGTATTATGTTTATAAGTGTTACACTTTTACTACATTCAACAGTCAGGAGTCACCCATGAAAATCGAGAAGAAGCTTATTGTTAATTCGGATAAAGGGAATTTGTTAAATGAACTGATTTCGTCTATAAATCAATGTAAACGATTTTATTTTAGTGTGGCGTTTATTAATTTTAGCGGTTTGCAGCTTCTTTTAGATGCTTTTAAAGAGGCTGAGGATCGAGGGGTTCGTGGGCAGATTATTACCTCTACCTATTTGAATTTTACGGAAGTTAAGGCGCTTAAAAGAATTAATGAATTTGAAAATATACATTTGAAGGTTTTTGAGACAGATAAAACAGTGGGATTTCATACGAAGGCCTATATTTTTGAGTATGAGGACTTTTATAAAATTATTATTGGATCCTCGAATATTACTCAGAGCGCATTGAAGAGTAATATTGAGTGGAATGTGGAAATGATTGTGAAGGAAGATACAAAATTCATTGAAGATGTATTAAATGAATATAATGTTCTTTGGAATAGTAGTACTCAAGCGGATGATGCCTTTATTGCTAAGTATGAGGACTTTTTGAGTAAATTGAGTGATTTCACTAATAATCAATCATTCATTTATGAGAAAGCAGAGTATATCACCCCTAATAAAATGCAAAGACGTGCTATGGAGAATTTAGAACGGATTCGTTCCTATGGAGAAAAGAAGGCATTGGTAATTGCGGCGACTGGTACAGGAAAAACGTATATGTCTGCGTTTGATGTCAAAGCCTTTAAGCCGAAGAGATTACTCTTTATTGTCCATCGGGAAGAAATCTTAAAAAAAGCGAAGGAGACATTCGAAAAGCTCCTGCCTAATGAGAACTTATCCTTTGGCTTATTAACAGGGAATACCAAACAAATAGATGCTGATTATCTTTTTGCTACGATCAATACGATCTCAAAGTACTACCAAGATTATCGACCAGATGAGTTCGATTATATTATTTTTGACGAGGCTCACCATGCGACTAGTCCTAGTTATCAAGTAATCTTTGAGTATTTTAATCCTAAATTTACGTTAGGAATGACGGCTACTCCAGAACGTAGTGATCAGCAAAATGTGTTTGATCTGTTTGATAATAATGTCGCTTTAGAGGTCCGTTTACATGAAGCGCTTGATGATGATTTAGTTATTCCTTTCCACTACTTTGGAATCACAGATATCGATGAAGTGGATTTGAGCGATGTGGATATTGATGATGTGGTTGAAATCACGAAGCGATTAAAGGTTAATCAACGTGTTGACTTTATCATTGAGAAAATGAGTTTTTATGGCTTTGATGGGCTTACAAGAAAGGGACTTGGATTCTGTGTAACGGTCGAGCATGCTAAATTTATGGCAGAGGAATTTAATAAGCGGGGCTATCCAAGTGTTTATTTATCTGGTGATGATAAATCAGATAAACGTACAGCACTTATTAATAGATTGGAAGATGACAAGGATGCATTAGAGTTTATCTTTACGGTCGATATCTTTAATGAAGGTGTTGATATTCCTTCTGTTAACACGGTCCTTATGCTGAGACCTACAAATTCACCGATTGTATTTATTCAGCAGCTTGGTCGAGGCCTCCGTAAATATAAGGATAAGAATTTCTTAACGGTGCTTGATTTTATCGGTAACCATAGTAAAACGTTCTTGATTGCAATCGCACTAAATGGAAGCCGCTATTATGATAAGGAAAGTTTGAAGGTAGCGATCGCTACAGGCTTTGCTAATATTCCAGGCTGTACGCATATTCAGATGGATAAAATTTCGCAGGAACGCATCTTAGCACAAATTGATAAGGAAAACTTCCATTCCTTAAAGTATTTGAAAGAAGAGTATTTTGAATTTAAGAAAATGAATAATGGTCATATCCCAATGTATTTAATGGATTACATGAAGTATGATGGATCTCCTGATCCGATTAAATTTATTGATCGAGAGAAGACGTACTTATTGTTTGTAGCTAAGGTGGAAAAGAATGAACATCTAAGGAATCTGTTATTAGATGATTCATTTGAAGGAGCTTTAAAAGAACTATCTAGTAAGCTGCCGCTTAAACGAGTGTATGAATTTGTGATCGCGAGATATTTATTAGATTATGATCAGCTTTCTTTAGACGTTGCCAAACAAGAGATTTTGAAGCATGTGAAGGATGTAGATGAGGATAGTGTTTTGCATGCATTTGAATGCTGGAATCAAGATTATTACGATCCAGCTCAAAAAAAGCGAAATTTCAAATTATTTTCATTTGAGAATGGACAGTTGACGAAAACACCAGCTTATCAACGTCTTTTAGACAATGAGAAATATAGACCATTTATAGAAGATATCATTCATTATGGAATTTTCCGTTATGAAAAAGAATTTAAAGAAGACTATTATGGAGTTCCTCATTTCAAGCTGTATGAACAATACCAAATGGCTGATGCTGCTTTGCTATCTAACTATCGGAAGAGTCACAGTGCCTTTAGGGGATCAGGTTTACTAGCTAACGGTAATGATTACTTCCTGTTTATTGATTTGCATAAGGAAGCGGATATTAAGGATAGTATTAATTATCACGATGAATTTATTAGTGAGCGCTATTTCCAGTGGCAAACGCCGAATAGCACAGCGCCTTCATCTGATCGGGGCAAAAATATTGTCTTTAATAAAGATAGAGGGGTTACACTGCATTTATTTGTAAGGAAGTATAAAATGATTGATGGGAAAACAGAACCATATATATATATTGGTAGAGGTAATACGGTGAAGTTTGAGGGAGAAAAGCCTATTACTGTTCTAATGGAACTTGAACATGAAGTTCCGGCTAGTTTGTATACGGAGTTTACGAAAAAAGTATAAATATTAAGGGAAGTGATCATTCACTTCCCTTGTTTTATTTACTAGGCTAATAATGCATCAATAGTTGGCACATCAGCCGGTGCCCATTCTAGATTTCTTAAGTCTTTTAGTGGTACCCATTTTAATTCAGCATGCTCTGTTGCAATAGGAGTACCGTTTGTAATTTTCGCTTTATATGTAATAAGGTTAATGATGAAGGTAGGGTATTCATGTACGATATCTACCACTAATTCGCCTACTTCAATTCGACATTCGAGTTCTTCTTCAATTTCTCTTACTAGCGTTTCTTCAGGCTTTTCCCCTTCTTCGATTTTTCCTCCTGGAAACTCCCATAGGTTTGGTAGTGTCATTTCAGGAGAACGTAAAGCGCAGAGGATTTCGCCTTTTTCGTTTTCCATAACGGCTCCTACTACTTTTACTTTTTTCTTCATTCTTCATACATCCTTTATCGTTTTTTCTTTGTCTATAATATCATATCTGAAAGCTTTATTTTTATAGGTCGAAAGGAAAAGGTTATAGGTTGTTTAGGCAAATAATAAAATAGGCTAGTTATTCAGTCCCTCGGAACTTTATCCTTAAACTGTCTCAACTTATGCAGAAGGTACCCTTTTTGAAATGTTTCGACACTGGGTACTTTCGTATTCTCTGTTGCTACCTCATCTTCAATCTGAATGTGGTTATGGTTTATTTTTCTAATGATATATTGATTGCCTTCATATTCCCCATAGCGAAAGTTATCGAGATCAATAAAATCATAAATGGTTTTGTACGTTTTCTAAATCCATCATCTCTACGATCCCCAATTTAAATTATGGCTTTGTTCTTAGATATTGTTGTTTGTATAGCTGTCGGTGGTAAGGTATTTGTTTACAAGGTTAAGTAATTAACCTAAAATAAATAATATTGTAAATATATATATATATAAAAGGAAGGTTTTGGAATAATGAATATCCTTGTTATTCAATGGTAGTGCTCGTGAACAATCGAATAGTTTTGGAATTTCCAGAGAAGTAGTAAAACATTTGGAGAGTCTGAATGTTGCGGTAAATTTATACGATTTGCGCAGGGAAGAGCTACCGATTTTTAAAATGGAAGAATCACAGTATCAACATACATCTGTTAATAAACTAGTAAGTCTTGCGCAAAAAGCAGATGCATTTTTTATTGTCACTCCTGAATACCATAATGGCGTTAGTGGTGCATTAAAAAATGCTTTAGACTTTTTAGGAATTGATCATTTTAAGAAAAAACCGGTAGCAATTGTTGCTGCTCAAGATGGAATAATTGGAGGTTTTAATGCACTTAACCAGCTGCGTTTAATTTTACGAAGTCTTCATGCCAACACACTGACAGAACAAGTGATCGTTAACATGCGAAACTTTGATGCTTCACAACAATTGGTAGACAACGAGAGTATTCAACAAGTAACTTTACTAGTTGAAGAGTTGCTGGCTGAGGTGAAATTCAGTTTACAACGTGTAGCTACTATTTGATTATATTAAACTGACAGATATGCAGTTAATTAGGGAGACAGCGGAAAGCTGTCTCTTTTTATTAGATTGTTAACAACAATGATTATGAATAGAGCCGAAAAAATAAAATGGTTTGACGCTTTTGTGTCCGTATAGACGACTTGAGTATATTTAGAAGCCCTTTCATAAAATCTCTAATGGATATTTGGTTGTTTTTGTAATACTGTTTACTTATAGGGATGGAATATTTTTCTTGTAGAAGCCAGTGAACTTGCTTACTGATATTGGCAAGATGGCAACATTCCGTGAAAAAAGTAGAGTAAAAGTAGTACAGAAATCATTCATTGGAGGGTTTTAGTATGATTTATTCATGGGAAACAAGCACAATTGAAATAAAAGACTATGTGTCTAAGATTTTAGAACAAATAAAAGGCAGCTTGGGAGATAATTTTACGGGATTCTATCTTCATGGTTCATTAGCTATGGATGGGTTTAATCCACAATCCAGTGACATTGATCTTATCGTAGTGACTGAAGAACCACTACCCGTTGAAATTAAAAAAGAGTTTGTTGATTATTTCTTGTCCATTTCCGGAAAACCATTTCCAGTTGAAGTCAGTATTTTAAACAAAGAACAAATTAAGAATTGGCAGCATCCTTGTCCGTATGATTTCCATTACAGTGAAAAGTGGAGGGATCGATATGAAGAGAAGGCAGACGACTATCTGAATAAAGTTGACTTAAAAAATTCGGATTTAGCTGCTCATATCACAATTCTCCATAGACGTGGAATTTGTCTTGATGGACCTCCGATTGAAGAAGTCTTCCCGGAAGTACCACAAAGTGATTATCGTTCTTCTATACTGGCAGATTATCAGGAGTGCCTTGCCAACATAGAGGATGATCCAAAGTATTGTGTGTTAAATATGGTTAGGGTGTATTGGTATATAAAAGCAGACATCATAACTTCTAAGCAGGAAGCGGGTCAGTGGGCCATTAATACACTGCCTAAAATAGTAGCGGAAACGGTACAAAAGGTAATGGATGGCAAGAGGCCGGAAGAAAAAGAACTGCTGGAATTTAAAGAGTACATTGATACTAAGTTGACACAGTAAATCAATTAATGCTGCCTTATACAGAACTGACTCATATAGGTTGTTAACTGCTAGAATGTAACGTTCTGCATGATTGAGGGATAATTCTTTAATTGGAAGAGTTATTGAAGTATTGCTTTAAAGAAGTATGAAATATAGAAAATATAGCTCTTTTTAAAAAGCCTTTAACAAAGGCTTTTTTTATTTGTCTGCATGTATAAAGGAGTCTGCGATGAATCAAAACTTGCCATCTATAAGAAAGTGAAATCCCCAAGTTTGTTTGTCACTAATTTGTTAGAAAATCATCAATCCTTAAAATATAGATTTTTACTTCCTAACTAGCCCCTTCACTCTATGATATTCTTTAAAAAACACTGCTGTAATATGATTCTATTTGTATATTAGTATAATTAATGTTAATAATTACATTAGTTTAAATTATTTAAAAATTGATAATATATTGAGTGTACATAGTTTACTAGGATATTTATTATTTTTAAATATTATTCTAGTAAATAATATAAATGAGGGGAGATGTTTTAAGAAATTAATTAAATAGTGCTTTAAAAACTGCTCCAAAAAAACTTCATAAGGGTGTGTGAATCATGAGATCGACTCGGAGTAGGTACTACAAGAAAGAACGCAAGAGAAAAAGAGTATTCTCAATTCTGACGTTGCTTTTTCTTCTTGTGCAAACGATTTTAACTCCGGTAGCTCAGTATGTAAATGCTGACAGTGCAACTGTTGGAATCAGTTTTGACAATCCATCTCCTCTAGAAGGAGATATGCTAACAGCAACACTTACTGACAGTGGAGAAGATTCTGGTACATTAACCTTCTCTGTACCAACTGGTTTGAGTATTAAAGAACTTACTGAAGGTCAAGACAATATGGATATCAGTAATAAAGATACTCAATCCTTAAGTTTTACTTGGAAAGAAGAAAGTGATCAAGTTGTGAAAGTGCAAGTATCTGCTGATGCAGCAGGTGACTACATGCCACAACTAACTTCTCAGAACGGAGGTACTCAATCTGTTGAGATTCAGGTCACACCACCAGAACCAGAAGTGACAACGGATGAAACAGCAGAAGGAACTACCAAGGAAGAAGGAGCAACAGCAGAAGAGAGTGCCCCAGATTCAACTGAGGAGGAAGTAGTAGAAGAAGAGTCTGCAGATAAAGAATCTGGCATTTCTTCTGAAGAGAATGTTGAAAAAAATTCTGTTACTTCTGCAGAGGAGAACGCCGATAAAGAGGAAGTAACTGAAAAAGAATCAGTTAATGAAAGTGATATCAAGGCATCCTCTCAAAAAGAAAAAGCTGCAAATGATGAAGTGGAGGTAGCAGCAGAAATTCCATTTAACCGTGGAGAAAGTAATGCATCTGATGCAAATCTTGATGCTCAAGGCGATCTAAACCTACCAATTACAATTCGCGATTTTAATGCGGATGGTATTTTATTTGAATCCAATTTTCCTGATGAAATCAAAGTAATGCCGGGTTTTGTAGAGGAGAATATTGGTCCAGGGAAGAAGCCAGTATACACAGATGCAATGGTAAACTATACAAAACCGATAACGGTTAATCCAACTGACGAGGCTACAATCAAATCGGGGCTTAAGGACCTATTTACCGTTTCGGATGACGATAGGGTACTAACAACAACATTACCACTTAAAAAAAATAGTGATGGGATGTATGAGTACACCGCTAATCACTTCTACCCAATTGATGACAAACTACTTGGGAATGAAGAAAGAGATGGTCAAAAAAGATATCATAATTATCACTTCACTTTAGAGATGCATACATCTTTCACTTATCAAGGTGGAGAGGTATTTAACTTTAAAGGTGATGATGATGTTTGGGTATTTATCAATGGTGAGCTCGCTATGGATTTAGGTGGTATTCACGAACAAGCAGACGGTGTCATTTATTTAGATTCACTTGGATTAACAAGAGGTGAAACATATACTTTTGACTTTTTCTATATGGAACGCCATACTACAGAGTCTCATTTAAAAATAACAACATCCATTGCCTTTCCGGAAGTTATCAAATCTGTAAGCAAATCAGAAGCTAATTTGGGAGATACGCTTGATTATACCATTACAGCTAAAGATGTTGTTGCTACAGGTTCAAATAAAGTAGTACTAACTGATAAATTGGATAAGGGGCTTGATTTAGACGAAGATTCTGTTTCTGTTCTCATTAATGGAAAAGAACCAACGACGACAGAACAACCAACTATTAATTTTGATGGGGAAACATTGACTGTCGAAATTGATAATCTTAAGGATAATCCAGTAATAACAGTTTCCTTTAAGGCTAAGGTTAAAGAAAATATAGATTTTGAGGTTTCTGGGGATCAATATGTTATCCCTAACCAGGCGGTAATAAAAGATGAAGTAAAAGGTAAAACATTTACAAGTAATGAAGTAACAACGGATGTATATTTAACAACAGTTTCCGGTACTAAAACATGGGATGATGCTAACAATCAGGACGGCAAGCGTCCAGAGTCTATTACGGTGAACCTATTGGCGGATGGTGAGCCATACGATAGTAAAACCGTGACCGCCAAGGATGAGTGGACGTACAGTTTCACTAACCTTCCTAAATATAAGGACGGTAAGGAAATTACGTACACTATCACAGAAGTGGCAGTCGCAGGATATGAGACTGAGGTAGAAGGTTATAACATTACTAACACTTATACACCAAAGATAACTGAAGTCTCTGGAACCAAAACATGGGTCGATGGTGAAGACCAAGATGGTAAGCGTCCAGAGTCTATTACGGTGAACCTATTGGCGGATGGAACGCCATACGATAGTAAAACTGTGACCGCCAAGGATGAGTGGACGTACAGTTTCACTAACCTTCCTAAATATAAGAACGGTAAGGAAATTACGTACACTATAACAGAAGAGGCAGTCGCAGGATATGAGACTGAGGTAGAAGGTTATAACATTACTAACACTTATACACCAGAGATAACTGAAATCTCTGGAACCAAAACATGGGTCGATGGTGAAGACCAAGACGGTAAGCGTCCGGACAGCATTACAGTGAATTTGTTGGCTAATGGCAAGAAAGTCAAGAGTGTAAAAGTGACACCTGATGAAGATGGCAACTGGACGTACAGCTTTACGGATCTTGACAAGTTCGCTGGTGGTAAGGAAATCGTCTATACTGTTAGCGAGGAAGCTGTAGAGGGTTATACAACAATCGTTGATGGCTATAACATTACGAACACGTATGAACCTGAGAAAGTTAACATCTCCGGCACGAAAACATGGGATGATGCGGACAACCAGGACGGTAAACGCCCAGAATCTATCACGGTGAACCTATTGGCTAATGGCAAGAAAGTCAAGAGTGCAACAGTAGAACCTGATAAGGATGGCAACTGGAAGTACAGCTTTACGGATCTTGACAAGTTCGCTGGTGGTAAGGAAATCGTTTACACCGTGAGTGAGGAACCTGTAGAGGGTTATAAAGCAACGGTTGATGGCCATGACATCAAGAACACGCATGAACCTGAGAAAGTGAATATTTCCGGTACTAAAACATGGGATGACAAGGACAACCAGGACGGTAAACGCCCAGAATCTATCACGGTGAACCTGTTGGCTAATGGTAAGAAAGTCAAGAGTGCAACAGTAGAACCTGATAAGGATGGCAACTGGAAGTACAGCTTCACTGGTTATGACAAATACGCTGGTGGTAAGGAAATTGTCTACACCGTGAGTGAGGAACCTGTAGAGAGTTACAAAGCAACGGTTGATGGCCATGACATCAAGAATACGCATGAACCTGAGAAAGTGAACATCTCCGGAACCAAAACATGGGATGATGCGGATAACCAGGACGGTAAACGCCCAGAATCTATCACGGTGAATCTGTTGGCTGACGGAGAGAAAGTTGATAAAGCAACAGTGACTCCTGATGAGGAAGGGAACTGGAAGTATAGCTTCACAGATCTTGACAAGTACGCCGGTGGTAAGGAAATCGTCTACACCGTGAGTGAGGAACCTGTAGAGGGTTATAAAGCAACGGTTGATGGCCATGACATCAAGAACACGCATGAACCTGAGAAAGTGAATATCTCCGGAACCAAAACATGGAATGATAAGGACGACCAGGACGGTAAGCGCCCAGATTCCATCACGGTGAACGTATTGGCTGACGGTGAGATGGTTGATAGTAAGACTGTGACAGCCGAAAATGGTTGGACATACAGCTTCACCGACCTACCGAAGTATAGTGAAGGTGAAAAAATCGAGTACACTGTGACCGAGGACGAAGTTGAAGGATACGAGACGAAGATAGAAGGTTATAATATTACGAACACTCATACACCTGAGAAAATCAATGTCACTGGTAAAAAAACATGGGATGATAATGATAATCAGGACGGCAAGCGCCCAAGCTCTATCACGGTGAACTTATTGGCTGACGGTCAGAAGATAGATAGTAAGACTGTGACAGCCAAAAATGGTTGGACATACAGTTTTGAAAATCTTGACAAGTATGTTAATGGAAATGAAGTCAAGTATTCTGTCACAGAAGACGCAATATCTGATTATGCAACTACTATAGAGGATTACAACATTATGAATGTCCACACACCTGGTAAGACTTCAGTTACCGTAAATAAGGTTTGGAATGATGCTAACAACCAGGATGGAAAGCGTCCAGAATCCATTAAGGTTCAACTGCTAGCTAACGGTGAAACTCACGGTGAACTTATAGTGCTTGATGAAAGTAACAATTGGTCCTACACATGGACCAAGCTTGATGAGTATTCAAGTGGAACAGCAATTGAATACACTGTCGAGGAGATTAGCGAAGTACCTGACTATACTACAACGATTGCAGGAGATGCCACTGTTGGATTCACCATTACGAATACTCATGAGGTAGAGACAATCTCTTTATCAGGCACCAAAACATGGAACGATGCCAACAACCAAGACGGTAAGCGCCCAGAAACTATCACGGTAAATCTATTGGCTAACGGTGAGAAAATAGACAGTAAGACTGTGACAGCCAAGGATAAGTGGAAATATAGTTTCGATAACCTTCCTAAATACAAGGAAGGCCAAGAAATTGAGTACACTTTGAAAGAGAATGAAGTCGCTGGATATGAGACAGCTGTTAATGGCCTTAACATTACGAACACCCATAAACCTGAGGTTACCAAAGTTTCTGGTACAAAAACATGGAACGATGCGGATAACCAAGATGGCAAGCGTCCAGAAAGCATCACGGTGAACCTGTTGGCGGATGGCGAGAAAATTGACGAAAAGACTGTGACGGCTAAGGAAAAGTGGGCATACAGTTTTGCTGACCTTCCAAGATATAAGGAAGGTAAAGAAATTGAGTACACTATAACCGAGGAAGCAGTGGCCGAATACGAAACAGTCGTTAAGGGACATGACATTACTAATACTCATGAGCCTGAGAAAATCAAAGTTTCTGGAACCAAAACATGGAACGATGCGGATAACCAAGACGGTAAGCGCCCAGAATCTATTACAGTAAATCTATTGGCAGATGGTAAGAAAATTGATGAAAAGACTGTGACGGCTAAGGATAAGTGGAAATATAGTTTCAGCAACTTACCTAAATACAAGGAAGGCAAGGTAGGTCAGGAAGTCGAGTACACTTTGACGGAGGAGGCCGTTGCTGAATACGAGACAATTATTAATGGCCATAACATCACGAATACCCATAAACCTGAGGTAACAGAAGTCTCCGGTACAAAAACATGGGAAGATGCGAATAACCAAGACGGCAAACGCCCTGAAAATATCACGGTAAACCTATTGGCTGACGGTGAGAAGGTTGACAGCAAGACTGTAACTGAAGAAGATAAGTGGACATATAGTTTTACCAACCTACCGAAATATAAGGAAGGTAAAGAGATTAGGTACACTATAACCGAAGAAGCAGTTGCCGGATACGACACAGTCGTTAAGGGACATGACATTATCAATACTCATGAGCCAGAGAAAATCAAAGTTTCTGGTACAAAAACATGGGATGACAACGAAGATCAGGATAACAAGCGTCCAAAATCCATTACGGTAAACCTGTTGGCTAACGACAAGAAAGTCGAAAGTATCAACGTGACACCTAATGAGGATGGCAACTGGAAGTATACCTTCAATGATCTTGATAAGTACGCTAGCGGTGAGGAAATCAAGTACACTGTGGCTGAGGAACCAGTTCCTGGATACAAAGCAACAGTTAAGGACTTCAACATCACTAACAGCTATGAGCTTGGTAGCGTACTGGTGAATAAAGAGGTGACTGGAGTATCTGAGGATCACTTGGGTGCTGCTGAATTTACCTTCATTATTACAGGCCCAGATGATTCTGAGCAAGAAATCACTATACCTGCCGGAGATAATAAGGTACTAAAAGGCTTGACGCCTGGCAAGTATACCATCAAGGAAGTCAAACCTGATCAAGCTTACAATAATGAATCTTACAACTATCTAGGAACAAGTTATCAAGTCAGCGGTACGGAAGAATCTATAGAAGCCCTTGAAGGTCAAATAGTGGTAAGTGAAAATAATAGAACGGTAGTAACTTTTACTAACAGTTATGAGCCAGTTGGTGACTTAAAAGTAGTAAAAGTCGATTCTGCAGATAACAAGAAAGTCTTAGAAGAAGCAGAATTTACGCTTACAGATAAAGAAGGAAATGTCCAAACTCTTACTACTGATAAAGAAGGGGTAGCGTTCTTTGAAAACTTGCCATATGGAGAATATGTATTACAAGAAACGAAGGCTCCTAAAGGGTATATTTTTAAAGAAGGACAAACATGGACAGTTACAATCGACGATCAATCTGTAGTCGAAATGCCAATCGAAAACACGAAAGGAACTCCTAGTCTTGAAGTGTCCAAAACAACAGACAAACAAGAATACAAACAAGGTGAAACAATCCATTATACAATCACCGTAACGAATAATGGTGACATTGATTTGGAAGGGATCTCACTTGAAGGCATCTTCAGTAAAAATGGAGATGCTAGTATTGAACAATTGGAACTGAAAGAATACACAGGTCCATTTAATCTTAGAGTTGGCGAAAGAGCTACGTACACTGTTGACTATGTGATTCCGAAAAAAGACCTACCTGATACAACGTATAAAAATGTAATAACAGCAATTGTAGAAGGTATGGATCCAATTAGTGATGATGTCACTGTCATCGTTGATCCAACTTACGCTCTTGAAGTGAATAAACAAGCGGATAAAGAAGAGGTTAAAGTCGGAGAAACGATCACATACACGATTACAGTTACGAACACAGGCAAACATGCCTTGACTAACGTGAACGTAGTGGACGAAATGGTTGGTCTTGATATAGTTATTGAGAAACTTGAAGTTGGCGAAACCGAAACATTTACAGTCGAACATGTGGCTACTGCGGAGGATGTTGGTGAATTAACGAACATTGCGGTAGCAAAAGTGGTTATTGATGGTAAAGAAATAGTTGATGAAGGTTCTGTAACGGTTAAAGTATCTGAAGAGGATGCTCCAGTCGTTACACCGGATCAAGATAACTCAGCTACTGTAGACCAGGAAGAACCAACTGTCATTGACACAGTCGTTCAAGGAGTGCATAAATTCATTGAAAATCCTAAAACTGGCCAAACTACATTAAACATTCTTTTAGTTTTAGCAATATTCCTGATTGCTGGAAGCGGCTTGTATGTTTGGAAAAGAAAACAGTAAGCGTTTTTCAGAGTAAGTGAATAGTAGTTTAATAGAAAACCAGCTTGAGTCTGACTCAAGCTGGTTTTTTGTTAATAGAAATAAGGCTATAAATTGAATATATAGCCATTTTGCAGCATAGGTCTTTTCTCTTTTCACGTTGGAAATGTATTAAAGGCAGAGGGTCATATAGGCCCTCTTTTTGATAGGATTGTTTCATTTTAGAAGAATACGTTTATAGATGTAAGATGGGTACAGCGAGGTTTAGTGTGTATTAAGATTTCCCAAATCAGACTTAAATTCTTCATACAGCTGATTTTGGCCCAAAGATTTAGCGAGATTCATGAGATCTAGATAGTCGTCTGCGGTCAGAGCTGTCTCGTCTAAACTATGCAGATAATCATAGCGGAATGTTCTTTTTCTTAGATGATAAATAGGTTCTTTAAAATAGACAGTGGCTGTTTGTTTAGTGTTATCGACTTGGGCAATGACTCCCTCTATCTTTTCACCTTTTTCAATAATAAATACCGGTTTCCCCACTTTGAATGCTCTCATTTTTAAACATCCTTTATTATTGATTTTTTATCCTTCTTAATACAGTATATATACCCTTTGGCGTAAAGTAGTACTCTATTTAGGGGATTTAAAAGAAAATAATAGAATATGACTAGGAAGAATATACAGACTGAGAGATTTGGCTTATCTTTATTACATGATGAAATAAGCTAATCTACCAACTTAATGAATGACTCCCATCCATTTAAGGGTATAGGCAATAGATAGTTAAGAATGACTGGGAGGAAAACATATGAAGTGGAAGGGCAGAAGAGCTAGTGATAATGTGGAAGACCGCAGAGGAATGAAGAGTAAAGGCATAATAGGCGGTGGAATTGGTGGAATCATTATTCTGCTGGTGATTACACTACTAGGTGGAAATCCGACAGAACTATTGAATCAATTGGGAGGATCGTCAACGACTAATACGACCAACACAGAGTACGTTGGAACACAGGAAGAAGAGGAATTGGCGGAATTTGTATCAGTCGTTTTAGCAGATACGGAAGAGGTTTGGACGAAGCTTTTTAAAGAAGAGGGATTGGTTTATGAAGAACCTACTCTCGTTATTTATCATGATAGTGTTCAGTCGGCCTGTGGGACAGCTGGTTCCTCGGTTGGACCATTCTATTGTCCGGGGGATCATAAGCTTTATATAGATTTAAGTTTCTATGATGAGTTGAAAAGAGAGTTTCAAGCACCGGGTGACTTTGCAATGGCCTATGTCGTTGCCCATGAAGTGGGTCACCATGTCCAAACCATACTGGAAACAGAAAAAAATCAGCGTGCCAATTCTAATGATTATTCGGTGCGCTTTGAATTACAGGCTGATTATTTAGCCGGTGTATGGGCTCACCATGCAAAGAGTATGGATTTGCTGGAAGAGGGTGACCTGGAAGAGGCTATCACAGCTGCGAGTGCCGTTGGCGATGATACGATTCAAAAAAGAGCTCAAGGGTATGTGGTGCCGGAAAGTTTTACCCATGGTACATCTGAACAGCGAATGAGATGGTTTAAAAAAGGGTTTAAATCAGGAAATATAGAAGATGGAGACACGTTTAATATAAACACACCTTAAAAGATGAAAACCGCCTTGAAAAGCGGTTTTTTTATTTGTAAAAAATCAAGCAGTTTAACGAATCGAATTGTTACAGGTAAACCAATTAGGAGGATAAAAATGAATATGGATCCAGACGACTATTATTGGAAGTGGCTTATGGAGAGATGTGGAAGTTTGATGAGTCCAATATGTTGATGATTGAATAGATTGAGGAAATAAGTAATATCCTTCTTTATTTTTTCCTTGATAGATAAATAATCTTACGTTGTGACGGTAGCCAAGAAACAGAAATCAGGCTAAGGGGGGATGATTTTAACTTTGCACAAAAAAAGCTATCCTTTAATACGGATAGCCCGTGTGTCCTTGAATATAATTTTTAAGGTTGAAAGCGTGATGTTTGATACAAAAAGAAACCGCAGTATTCTTTATATTTTGTCCGATAGAAGCAAGTTTAAATTCAATTTCTGGAAACAATTGATTAATCGGATCTCTATATTTATTGAATAGTTGATCGTCTTCATCATACATGATTAAATATGGCGTGCAATCATAGTCAATCAGATCTTGCAGCCAATGCATAGCATCACCGATGTTTTTAAAATTTGTTTCCATATACCAAAGTAAGTCGGAATAACAATTATCTTTATCACCAAAGGTACTATCAATAAAATCGAATAAGTGCGTTTTATCTAATACGGTCACGGTAAATTCCGCCTTTCGTAAAAAGTAAAATGGTTCTGTTATTAACCTATTACCACCAATAAGACGATTTTAAAACAATTAGTTTCTTTTTAATCTTGTCCATTACCTATTCTAGGAATGCTTAGATTTGGATGTCTGTAAGGGAAATAGTGCAAGTGCATTCATTTGGGGATGTATCTATTTTAAATCATTCCTTGTGGCTCTTTCTGAATTAGGTAAGATGAAATAAAAAGGCAGAAATGTTTATACATAAACATTCCTGCCTTCTACCGTTCTTTTCCGGACTAATCCCGATGGGACAACCTAATTTAAAAAATCAACCTCTACTGGATGGCCTGCTTACAAATGTTTTCAATAAAATCTTCGACGGCAAACGCGGATACACCAAGAGCGGATGAATAGATGGATAAATCGGAAAACTGAATTTGTAAGTCCGTTTTGCTGACATTTAATGCACATACATTCACAACCGTTTCCACTTGATCCTTAATCCAGTCTTTTGCCATAGCGAGGCGGTTTCCGATGATGATTTGATCAGGATTGAGGGTGTTGACGATATTGGCTATGCCAATTCCGAGGAATTTGGCTGTTTCTGTAAAAATCGCTTGAACTTGCTTCTCAGTAGCTGCTAGTTCAATTAATTTTTCCAGTGTCCATTCTTCGTTTGATTCAAGGATGGAAGAGGCCTTTTTTATTAATGCCTTTTCAGACGCATATAATTCCCAGCATCCTTTGCTTCCGCAGGAACATGGCAATCCATCGTATTGAATCATCATATGCCCCATTTCACCGGCAAATCCGCATGAACCTCGATAGAGCTCACCGTTTAGAATCATTCCAACCCCTATTCCAATCCCAGCACTTATATAAACCATATGATCTGAGGATTGGGTGGAGCTTATCTTTCTTTCGGCAAAGGCACCGGCATTTGCTTCATTTTCAATCAGGACGGGAAGGTTAAATTCCTCCTGGATTTGTTCTTTCAATTTCTTATGTTCCCACTTTAAATTAGGAGCGAGTAAGAGTTCGCCTTCTATGTTAACGATTCCTGGAACAGCCAAGCCAATTCCAACTACCCCATATGTACTTTCAGGAGCGGAAGAGAGGAGGGAACGAATTAAATTGGTTATGATTTGGAATGCTTCGTCATAGTCCGGATTCATTGCCGGTTGTTTGAGCTCTTTGACGATGGTTCCATTTAGGTCGGTGAGCACACCAAGTATGTAATTAACTCCGATATCAATCCCGATTACATGGGCTGCGGAATGTTGAAAGAGAAGCATGACCGGACGTCTGCCACCACTTGATTCTCCCGGTCCGGTTTCATAACAGATATTGGCTTCCAAAAGCTCGTTGACGAGGGAGGAAACGGTTCCTTTTGTCAGGCCGAGTTTTTGTGCTAAATCTGATCTTGAAATGGGGGCATCCTCGCGAATGGTATCCAATACTTTTTGTTTGTTATTGATTTTGATTGTTTGCTGATTCCACTTCATATCTATACTCCTTCTTTTTATCCCTATTGTTAGTTATATCATATTCTTAAAAAATAAAAAACTTAGTTCATCCATTAGACAAACTAGGTGTCCGGTGCTAAAATTAAAGGTATAGATACAATGTAAGCGATATCAAAAAGTGTGCAGGTTTGCAATAGATATGTATTTTTTATAGAGAAGAGGAGTGGCGTAGATGCGATATGTGATTGGGGTAGATCTTGGGACCAGTTCGGTTAAAACATTGCTGATGAATCAAGAGGGTGAAATATGCGGGGAAGTGTCCAAAGCGTATCCGCTGATTCATGAAAAGTCCGGCTATAGTGAGCAGGATCCGGAGCAATGGGTGATGAAAACAAAGGAAGCCTTAAAGGAATTAGTGAAAGAGTTCAATGGGGACGTTTCATCGATTGAGGGAATTAGTTTTTCAGGGCAAATGCATGGCCTGGTCATGGTAGATGCTGATATATCCGTATTGCGTCCAGCCATTCTTTGGAATGATACAAGGACAACGGCTCAGTGTCAAACCATCTATGACAGGGTCGGAAAAGAGAAGCTGATCTCGATTACGAAAAATCCGGCATTAGAGGGCTTTACGTTAACCAAGCTTTTATGGGTAAAGGAACATGAACCAGCTATCTATGAAAAAATGGCTTACTTTATGCTTCCTAAAGATTACCTTCGTTATCGAATGACAGGGGTTATTCACAGCGAATATTCGGATGCAGCTGGAACGCTCTTGCTTGATGTGGGCAATAAATGCTGGAGTAGTGAGATTTGCAGAATCATGGACATTAAAGAAGAGATATGTCCTCCATTGGTTGAATCCCATGCTTGTGTGGGTACCCTTGTTCCTGATTTTGCAGAAGAAACAGGATTGCTTCCAGAGACGAAAATTTTTGCCGGTGGAGCTGATAATGCGTGTGGAGCTATTGGTGCTGGCATCTTACATGATGGTAAAACTTTATGCAGTATTGGAACATCGGGTGTTATTCTTTCTTATGAAGAATCAGGAAATTGTGATTTCGAAGGAAAGGTCCATTATTTAAATCATGGAGAAGAGAATGCCTACTATACGATGGGCGTAACCCTGTCAGCGGGACAGAGCTTAGCATGGTTTAAAGAACAATTTGCAAGTGAAGAATCCATGGAAGAATTGTTGAATGGCCTTGAATCGATTCCGCCTGGCGCAAGTGGGCTGCTCTTTACCCCTTATCTATCCGGTGAAAGAACGCCTCATCCAGATGCAAAGATTCGCGGTAGTTTTATTGGAGTGGATGCCCTGCATACACGCCTTCACTTTGCCCGATCTATCATCGAAGGAATTACGTTCTCCTTGCATGAATCCATCGAAATTTTCCGTGAAAAGGGGAAAACGATTGATCGTGTTGTCTCCATCGGGGGAGGAGCTAAAAATGAGACATGGCTCCAAATTCAAGCCGATATTTTCAATGCAACTGTCGTTAAATTGAAGAGTGAGCAGGGACCAGCCGTTGGGGCAGCTATGCTTGCGGCATATGGCTGTAACTGGTTCTCTTCCTTGAAGGAATGTGCGGAGGTGTTCACCGTTACTGGTAAAGAATACGAACCAATCGCGGAAAATGTAGAAACCTATCAATCTTTGTTCCGATTATATAAACAGATCTATCATCAAACAAAAGAACTGAATGAGGGATTAATGGAATTCCGTAAATAACATAGAAGAAATGGAGGTTGTTTGAAAGTCAGTGAAAGTGACTTTCAAACAACCTTTTTTAATTCACTGTAAAAAGACACCAAGGACTCTTGCTTTCTAACGATATTGTAATCTTGTAATTATTCATACTTTTAAATGTATTTTTATTATTATGATATAATTTATACAACTACAGTATATTTGAAAGAGGGGAGTTCTTTGTCAATCCGAAAATCATCCATCTTGTTATCTATATGCTTATTAAGTGTGCTTACAAGTTGTTCGGACAACGGCGGTACATCGACTTATCGGGAACATGACGTAAATGATGATGCGTATGTCATGCTGAAGGAAACGGATTTGTATATTAAAGAAGTAGACCATGATATCGAAAAGGTAGATTCAGATGTTAGGGAGGATACGCTCCATTATCGGGACGATCATCACGGACTAATTTATATAAATGGAGACAATGATTTATACAGCTATAAAGAAGGGCAGAAAAAGAGAATAGCTGAAAAAGTATCAACCAGTAGACTGCCGTATCAAATCTCTTTTGATGAGAGCTCTCTTGCTTATCTAACAGAGAAGAAAAATCAATTATACGTCATGTTTGATGAATCCGAGGCTGAGAAGGTTCGTTCTCATATTGTGCAATACAGGCTATCATCAGACGGGGATCGTTTGTTTTATATCAATAAAAACAAAGATTTATATGTTCTTACAAAAGATGAAGGGGAAGAAAAACTGGCCTCAAAGGTAGCGAATTTTCAAGAATCAGAGAATGGTACAAAGATACTAATTTGCACGGATGATGGTGAATTATATAGCAGAGACTTAGAACAGAAAAAGAATGTTAACATTCATGCGGATAGCCATGATTATGGCGGATTTCATGTAGGAGACGGAGGAGAGTATTCCTATCTAGCAGACTATCAGGGGGATATAGGAGAACTTTACTGTGTATCCAATAAGGATGAAGTGACTAAAATCGCTTCTGATGTTTTGGATTATGAGAAAGATGGAGAATCCTATATTTACTTGAATGGAAATCAGCAATTGCTCTTGAAGGAGATTGGGGACAAAAAATCTGAAACGATTGCAGAGCGCGTTGTAGATTTCTTTTTACTAAAGGATGACATCTATTATTTTGATGAGTCGTATACCATGTACAGGGTGAACCATTCCGGGAATCCTACGGAAATAGCAGGCGAGGTCATGAGGGATTCTGCTAGCCAGCTTTGCTGGTCAATTGTAGATGATCAAATCATCTATTTATCAGCGGATCATACGTTGATTTTGGATGGGAAGAAAATCGCGGATGATGTGACCAGCTTTGTATCCTATGTGGATCATGTCGTGTACACAACTGAAGATGAACAAGTAAAATCCTTTAGTACTCATGATACAGATGATCAGCAAACATTTGAATATGCGGATACCTATACGAAAATTTATTATGGGAATCAATTGGTCTACAACAATACTTTATCGTTGGCTGATATAGATGGTATTTGGGGCGTAGAGGGTACAGAAGAGGAGATTCTTGATGGATATGGAGTAGAATATGGCCCTTACTTCTTCGAAATTGTGATGAGTTCTGATCGTCATATGGGGCATCTTATTATGTATGATGAAGAGGAAGAGCTTGTAATGGAACTGAACATGGAAGATTCCGATTCTGAATATATTAAAGTGACGACGGATGTAGAGGATGTTTCATTCATGTTCAAAAAAGTAAGTGATCAGAATTTAGATTTTATTTTTGGTGGGGATGAATTAGATTCCATTCCTCTTTATAAGTCCTCGGTTGATGAACTTGAATTGTATTATGAACAATATGAGATGGCTTATTTCTAATCCTATTCAAAAAAGAGATGACTGTTTTAGTCATCTCTTTTCCTATGTTTTAGCTAGCGCTTTTCTTGTGCTTTCTTGCTCGATATAGGTTGGATGCCGTGTAGATAATCAAAGCGATCCAGATAAACAAGAAGGAAACTCCCTGAAGGATAGTGAAGGTTTCATCATAGACAGTTACCGCCATCACTAGCATAAGGGTTGGAGCTAAATATTGTAAAAATCCAATCATGGTATAACTGATTCGTTTGGTTCCTTCCGCAAAAAGCAATAATGGAATGGCGGTTATCACTCCTGCTCCGACAAGAACTAAATTAACTTGCGTGCTGTACGATAAAAACGGATGCTCTGCAAAAAATAAAAGATAAATCAGTCCAACCGGTGCAAGGATCATGGTTTCGAGTGTTAAACCTGTCCACGGATTAATCGATACCATTTTCTTGATCAGGCCGTATAACCCGAAGGTAAGCGCCATGCATATGGCAGGCCAGGGAATAGAGCCTTGACTCCATGTTAGAATAACTACACCAATTATGGCCGATAAAACAGCAATCTTTTCGCCATTGCTTAGTCTTTCTTTTAAGAAAATCATCGCCAGTATGACGTTGACGATTGGATTGATATAATAGCCCATGCTGGCGGATAATATATTATTGCTATTGACTGAAAAGATAAAGATAAACCAGTTAGCTGAGATTAATAGAGTTGCGAGGGTAATCGCCAAGGTTAATTTAGGTTGTTTGAGTATACCCTTGATTTCCCCAAAAACGCTTTTTGTCTTACCAAAACAAAAGACCAGGAGCACCATAAACACAAAAGACCATAGGATCCGGTGTGCCAATATCTCCAAATCTGATACATCACCTGCTAATTTCCAATAGACCGGGAGGCATCCCCATAAAAAATAAGCTCCGCCACCAGCTAAAATGCCGAGCTTTTTCTCTTTCGCGTGATTCTCCATAATTACACTTCTTTCTACTATAACTTTCTCTCTGTAAAAATCTATTATACTCCTGAAAAATTGATTAGGAAATATACTTGATTTGAATTACATTAAGCGTTTTAAATCTGGCACTATCCTGTTTGTTAAATGCTAATCTTCTATTTTCCTGAATCTTGAAAAGAAGGATCCTTCCTTTATACATGATACGAGGCTTACAAAATTTAATGAATGAAAGTGGAGTTACTTTATGCTGAAGGGGATTTATCGCCCTAAGAAACCAGATAACATCGAACCTAGTGAAAATAAATTCATTACTAATTGGTGGAACTTGATTAGTCAATTTGGGTTGTTAGCAGATTTGGGGTAGTAGAGGGGGAGCGGAACACTATGGGAGAGGTTTATTAGCAACAGACGAATTTATAGAAAAAAACGATGGAAGCAAGAGGGTATTTAATGATTTAGTTCTATCAGCAACCATCGCTCTTACTATTGGCATACAAGCAATAATAAAGAAAAGGAAAATAAAGAAAGTTCCTCTTTCAAAATTAAATACCCAGGTGACAATTGCTGCTATACTAACAGCGATTATATAGATAATAGTAGTTAGCGATAAAGGCATAGCTCTTGCTCCTTTTTATAAATATTTCCATCTATATATAATCATATCATAAGTATTTATAGCTAAGAAGATAATAAAACTCATTATTAAGTACATCAAACTTTAAACAAGCTGTCACCTTTTTATTATCCTATCTATAAATGCTGCCATTACAATCCCCAGTGTATATCGCAATAGATCAATCCAAAGAAACCCTTTTCCGAGGATTAGGGACCCAAGGGTGGTATTTCGGATGGAATTAATCCAATCTGCTTGATACAACTGACTGAATTCAATACCAAAGCTGAATAGCAGGCTAAGAAAAAGGGCGGTTCCTATGCTTTTCTGGACGAAAATAAACCGAAAGCCAAAGTAAACCATCATCGCCCATAATGCGTCTCCGGCATGGTGAGAGATGAAAGGATGCAGAACCGGACTGTAGATTCGGGAAACCAAGCCAAGGATTATACATAAAAGAACAACAGCTACATAAAATAGTCGATTCATTTTGGTCGTATTCATACTAAACTCACTCATTTACTATTAGTTTAGTTTATTACTATATGAGGGAATATTGGTAAAAGTTTCAGTCGTTTAACATGAGCTCCTGCAGATCGTTTTATAAATATTCTTGATATAATGAAAATAACAACAAATATTATTTTTTGCAACACAGAATCTTTATACAGTTGAGGAGATAGCCTATGAAATTGATATGTTTCGGTGATAGTTTAACGCGGGGAGTATCGTATGTTAAGGGACGATTGAGAATTTTAAAAAATAATTACCCTGCCTATTTACAGAAATTTTTGTCGGAAGATCAAGTCCATCCGGAGATTGGCCATGTTGAAGTGGTGAATAAGGGAGTATTCAATGATAACTCCGACTTGCTTTTAGACAGACTTGAAAAAGATATTATTCGTGAAAAACCGACCTATGTGATTATTGGGATTGGCGGTAATGATTGTGACTTCCCGTGGAAAGAAGTTGCTGAGAAACCTAATGAAGAACACCAGGCAAAAGTACCTCTTGTACGGTATGCCAGCAATTTGAAAGAGCTCATATCCAAATTAAAGTCATGTGGAATTACTCCAATTTTAACAACCTTGCCTCCATTAGACCCGGCCCGCTATTATCAAACGGTATCCAAACGTTTCGGTACAGAAGTGAGCCATTGGATATGCAAGGCAGGAGGGATAGCCAGCTGGCACGGTATGTATAACCGAACCGTAAAAAGTATAGCAGAAGAGATGGATGTATTTCTGATTGATGTAAGAAATGCGATTAAAAGCGGAGGTCATTTAAAGGATTTAATCAGTGAAGACGGAATTCATCTCACCGAAAAAGGCTATAAAATCATGGCGGCTGAAATATATGAAAACTTGGGGAAACTATCTCCACGCAAAGTGCTACAGAAACAGTGATTTATGGCTAAGTTGGGATACGTGGGAATATCTAGGGGCGAATAGGTAGGGAACTCGTTTATTTCCATTCACAAAAGGCGCAGATTATGAGTACATACGAGCTATAACTAAATGGAGACCTTTCATCTAAAAAAGGTCTCCATCATTATTATTCAGCTGAAATTAATTCTAGTTTACGCAGTCTTTCTGCAACCTCTTCCTCAGTTAAGTTATGCTCTACAACATAACGATTGCGAGGATGTACACGGCATTCATCTGTGCAGCTGCGCATATATTTATGCTCATTTTCTTCACTGCAAAGAATCTGGTCGTTACATTCAGGGTTTGCACAATTAACGTAACGTTCACATGGTTCACCGTCGAAGTGATCTCTCCCAACGATTACATGTTCTACCTGGTTAATTGGCACTGCGATTCTTTCGTCGAATACATACATTTGTCCATCCCATAATTGACCTTGTACTTCAGGATCTTTTCCATATGTGGCAATCCCGCCATGCAGCTGGCCAACATCTTCAAATCCTTCTCTTACTAACCAGCCGGAAAACTTCTCACAACGAATTCCGCCTGTACAATAAGTTAAGACGCGTTTCCCTTCAAACATCTCTTTATTATCACGAACCCACTGAGGAAGCTCGCGGAATGTTTCGATGTCCGGTTTAATGGCACCGCGGAAATGTCCAAGTTCATATTCATAGTCATTACGTGCATCTAAAACAATAGTGTTTTCATCCTGTAAGCCTTCAAAAAATTCTTTTGGGCTTAAGTATTGTCCGGTTAGTTCGTTTGGATTAATATCATCCTCTAAAGCTAAATGAACAAGTTCAGGGCGTGGTCTTACATGCATTTTTTTAAACGCATGACCATCCGCTTCATCTATTTTAAATACAATCCCATCAAAACGAGGATCGTTTTTCATCTTGTCCATATAAGCGTTTGTTTGTTCAACCGTACCGGATACAGTACCGTTGATTCCTTCATTGGCAACGAGTATACGGCCTTTCAGGTTGATTTCCTTACAAACTGCAAGGTGTTCCGCGGCAAATGTTGCAGGGTCTTCAATTGGAGTATAGAAGTAATAAAGCAATACTCTGTATGGTTTGTTTTCTGTCATGGTTCTTACCACCTAGTTTTAATATTTGCAAGATACGTATTTAAAAGGTGATTTTCAGATACTTTTCTTACACATCCAGTTATTATAACAACTGTTAGTAAATTGTGCTAATTAAACAACTTATTTCCTTGAAAAAATAATCCGAACGCTTTGTTGTTAAAAAATGAGCAGATTAGTATGGAGGATTCTTTTCTACCTATAAAAAACCACCAATTCTTCTAGTAAAGAGAATTGGTGGTTTGTATGGAAGTTAATCCTCGAACACGACGATTGTTCTGCCTCGTGCTTCACCTTTTAATAAGAGGGGAAATACGGATGGCAGTTCATCAAGCGTCACTTCTTGCTGGATATGCTGCTCATACTGACTGAGCTTTAAATCAGAAGCTAAACGATCCCAAATCTGTTGACGTGTTTCCATTGGACATTGTACAGAATCAATTCCTAATAAATTAATTCCTCTTAAGATAAAGGGGAATACATTCGTTGGAATCTTGGTGCCGGCTGTTAGTCCACTGGCCGCAACGGATCCGCCGTATTTAATTTGACTTAAAAGGGAGGCCAATGGTTCACCGCCGACAGGGTCCACTCCAGCTGCCCATCGCTGTTTGCCCAAAGCCCGAACTTTCCCGTTATAGACTTCATCTCTTGAAATCACATTTGCAGCACCGATAGATTTTAAGTACTCTGCTTCGTGGGATTTTCCTGTGCTGGCTTCAACCGTAAATCCTAGTTTTGCTAAAAAGGAAACGGCAAAACTGCCGACACCGCCTGTAGCTCCAGTAACAATAACAGGACCTTGATCAGGTGTCACCTGATTTTCTTGCAAACGCTGAACAGATAAAGCTGCGGTAAATCCAGCTGTTCCAATGATCATGGCTTCTTTTAACGTAAGCCCTTTTGGGAGGGAGACGACCCAATCGGCAGGAATATACGCATATTCCGCATATCCGCCATCACGGGATACACCAATTTCGTAGCTGGTTGCGATTACTTCATCGCCTTCTTTAAAGCGCTTATCAGTTGAGGAAACAATAGTACCTGCGAGATCAATACCTGGTACCATCGGATAGGTTGTCACAATATTCCCATTTGGGATTGTTGCCAGGCAATCTTTATAATTCACGCCTGAATACTTTACTTTTATAAGCACTTCGCCATTTTGAGGAGTATGCAATGGTTTTTGTATAAATTTAATGGATGTATCATCCTCGTGCTTATCTACTATTAATGCTTTATAGGTTTGATTCATCATTTTTCAGCTCCTTTCTATCACTATATACCATTTTTAAATGGATATGGAACATCCTTTGTAAAAGTAATCTATAGTAATGTGTATTCATCTATTTAGGGTGAAAAGGTAAACCCTTACAAAAGATTGTTTTAAAAGTCATGATTTAATGAAAAATTTAAAAATAATTGGGGTAATTATTTGCTATTCTATCGATAACCTGTTATTATAAGGAAGAATTATTTTTGTTTGATGCGGTTGAAAGTTGAACAATTAATGTCGTCTTACGATCGAAAAGCAAGGATAGTAATACAATTGTGTGTTAGCACACTAGGAGGCAACAAACATGGAACAAGGTAAAGTAAAATGGTTTAATGCAGAAAAAGGTTTTGGATTCATCGAGCGCGAAGGTGGAGACGATGTATTCGTACACTTCTCAGCTATCCAAGGCGAAGGTTTCAAAACACTTGACGAAGGTCAAGAAGTTACATTTGAAGTAGAACAAGGTCAACGTGGACCTCAAGCTACTAACGTTCAAAAAAACTAATCTGAATCACACATAAATAAAACAGATCCTGGTTTCAGGGTCTGTTTTTCTTTTGTTTAGAGTATAGAGGATGGAACTCATTTTTCTTTAACATTCTCCATTAGCCTTTTCTAATCTATCTTCAGTAAAATAAAATGACCTCATGTTCTTTACCTTCATTTTGAATTTCTTGATTTGCGAATCCATAGTAGAGTACTTAATCGGCACTAAAAACCATTTTCTAAAAAGCGGTCTTCTCAAAGATTTTGTTTTTGTATAAGAATATGCTTAAATAAATGTGAATTTTCAGTTAGAATTATAAAACTAACAAATAATTGGAGTGAAGAAGAATGGAAGCGGAGTATTTTATAGGAATTGTTCCGCCGGAAGAATATTTAAAACGAATTGAGCATTTTCAAAGTAAATGGATTCAACAATCAGGTGTTGAACCACACATAACGTTGAAAGCGCAAGGAGGATTAACTCCAGATAAAAAATGGATAGACAAAGTACAAAAAGTGTGTGCTGCTTTCAAGCCTTTTCAGGTGTCATTAAATCGGCCAAAGTATTTTGGAGATCATATTTTATATTTGAGTGTTCACTCCAATCGTTTGAACAAATTGCATCAAGAAATCATACAAGAGATTTCACCATCAGAACACTTGATAAAACAGTATTTTGAACGTGAAGCCTTTGTACCTCACTTAACTCTGGGGAAAGAACAATACGGTGGAAACATTTCTACTGGACTCTCTAAAAAAGAACTAAAAGAAATGGAGAGATTAGCTAGCGAAGAATTGGCGCCATACCCTGATTTTGAAGTTAATTACCTTAGAGTATATGAACTAAACATGGAAAAACAAAGATATGAAAGATATTTGGATATTCATTTAAACAATTGATCTCACAGTAACGAGGTCCTTTCTTATAATTGAATAAAGTTTCCTATTCATACTTGCTAGTATGTTTTTCTAACTCTTTACTAGTTTTTTGAACCGGCCTGTTTTATGGATGAATCAGTTTAGTGTTATAGCGAAAAAGCTGATGAAGTATAATACAGTTTTAAATTAGAGTGTACCTATATCATATTAGAAGTATGCAAGTAGCAAAACCATAGGGGAAATAAAAACACCCTGCTCCAGGCGAATAGAGCAGGGTATATGAAACAGTAAAGCATAAAATAGTATAACAGTTTTAAAGGTTGATAAGATTATAACATATAATTACAGGTATGGCTATAACTATTTAAATTAGTTAATAAGTTGTTTTCGTATAAAGTAAGTACATTGATTAAAGAGAACGAGTTTTTTATAATTAAATGGATATATATGGAGGTGATATCCCGTTAACCTTGAGCTTACAAAAAAAGATAAGTGTTCAAGAGTTTAAAGATTGCTATTGGTTAAAAGAAGAATTGAAACAATTTTGCAGAGAAAATGGCTTGGCTATTTCAGGTTCAAAGATAGAGATCTCTGAACGGATTGAATGGTATTTGAAAACAGGAGAAATAAAAAAGCCGATTAGAAAAGAAAAGGCCTATACGAAACCATAAACAACAGATGAAGCTCTAAGCCTCGATACCATCATCAGAGAAAATCACCGTTGCAGTCAATAAGTTCGAAAATTTTTAAAACTGTTATTCCTACATTACCCATCCACATCCCAGAATTATTTTAAAAACCATCCATCCTATAAGGAGAAAATTCCCACTCGATTTGAATATAATTAATTCATCAGTGACTTTTTAAAGACCCTCTAATAATGAGAAAAGCTATCAAGAGACAAGAGAAGTCTGATTTTCTATTTTCTGAAATACTTGATAGCTGTATTTCTAGTTTCAGAGAAAGTAATCCTTTACAAAAAAAGTTGAAAAATTGTAAAGTTAAAATAGTAGATGATAAAGTTAGCTGTTGAAGATGAAAAGTTCCATTTTGTAGGCAAAAAATATAAAAGAAAATTTACTATTTATAATTTTATTAAGAAAAGTCATGTACCATCAACATACGAAGATATTTTATTTAATCCATATTTTGATTATTTTAATCATGAAAAATGGTTAGTTGCTACTATAAGTAAGATCTTACTTTTATGAGTTAAATTTGAAGTTAGTCAGGACACTATACTTAATATAATTGTTAAAAAATCGAAACCCAATGTAAATTAATTAGATTTAGCAAAAATATACAAGGTTAAAGCTAATACTGAGATTGGTAATATGAAATTTCATGGAAATGTGTTAACTCTACTAAAGGAAGTGAAGCTTTACATAAAAAACAGTTTTTAAATAGGATTCATCATCACTTTTTGTGATTTATCACAAAAGTGATGATGAATCTTTTTCTAAACATCTGCGATATTTGTATATGTAATACAAGCTATTTTACGAGTTTTTTCAGTCTAAAATACCTCTTAACTGCATTTTTTATATGGTTACAACCAATGTGTTTTTCCTGCATCTGGCCCGGCTGTAACTTAATAACATGCTTATGCATTATGGAGTAGCTTTTATCTTAGGATAAGAGGGTGATAAGATAGGCACTGTTTAAATATTATAAGGTATTCAATTGGAATTTACATCTATTGAAATTATAATGTGAATAAAGAATTAGAAGGGTTGATAATTATGCCTAGAGGCAAAATCTGAGGTGGAAAAATGTCAAAAGAAAATGCTGAATTGAATATTACTGAAATCGAAGTTGCAGATTCATTTGACTTTGATGAATTGGAAAATAAATTACAAAGTGAGCTAGATCTTCAACTTTCGGATTTAGATGTTTTGAAACACGAAAGAGAAAAAATCGGTAATGAAGAATACTTAGGTAATCTAATTAAGGATGTAGTTTGGGAACAATTTATAAATCAAATTGCTGCTAAGGCAGGGACGGATTTTATAAAGGAAAATAACGACCTTACATTAGATTTAAGTTACGAAGCTCATATTCAAACCACTGAAAATTTTGAAAAAGGTGAAATAGCAAAACATAATACTTATATAAACTATCAGGAACGGTACGACATTTATCAAGATAGCTTTGAAAAGAATGAGAATGGGGAAATTAAAACAAGATATGATAATAGAACCGGAACATATAAAAAGGTATTGCGACAAAATAAAAGGGATGAAAATAAAAAGATAGTAAGATATGGGGTACGACATGAGTTTGATAGAGGAAGAGATAAGGGCTCTGCCAGCGTACACAAGGATCATACTGTTTCAGTAGGAGAAATCGTTAGGGATCAAGAAGCCAATGCACATCTAAGCAGAAACGAGCAAATTACTTTCGCTAACAGTGATAAAAATCTCAATGATTTAGATTCTGCGGCAAATCAATCTAAGGGTGACAGTAGCATGAATGATTGGTTAGAAAGTGAACGTGAGAGTAAAAAGTCAGCTGAGAGATTTAACATAAATGAAGAAGAGTTGAAAGAACAAGACCGAATTGCACGCGAAGAATATGTGAAAAAAAAGCAAGAAGGTATTCGAAAATCTATAGAAGCAGGCAATCAATCGCGTAAGGAAGAAGGCTTTAGAATAACAGGAAAGGCACTTCGCACAGCAGTTATGCTGATGTTTACCGAATTTATTAAAGAAGTAATTAGCAAACTGATTAAGTGGTTGAAATTAGCTCGGAAAAGTTTGAATACACTACTTGAATATATTAAAGAAGCAATTAGTTCGTTTATTAGTAAATTGAAAACACATTTGAAGAATGCAGGAAATTCAGTATTAACAACTATTTTCACTGCTATATATGGTCCAATCGTAGCTACCATTAAGAAAGTCTGGATTTTATTAAAGCAAGGATGGAAATCTGTTAAAGAGGCCTTTAACTATCTAAAAAGCCCTGATAACAAAGACAAGCCTCTAGGTATTCGTTTGTTAGAAACCGGAAAAATTGTAATAGCAGGATTAAGTGCTGTTAGTGCAATCGTACTTGGGGAAGCGATTGAAAAAAGCTTAATGTCAATCCCTTTTCTTGCAATTGAAATACCATTATTAGGGAGTTTGGCTAATTTGATAGGATTATTCACAGGTGGTTTAACAGCAGGGATAATTGGAGCAATTGCAATAAACCTAATCGATAAGGCTGTTGAAAAAAAGCAAATAAATGATAACGTGAGTAAACACATTGAAAAAGGGAATGAAGTTTTGAATACCCAATCTCAATTAATAGCTGTGAGTAGTGAAAAACTTGCTAATACTAAAGAAACAGTATCTAATTCAATAGCTGGAAGACATGCAAAGGCTAGAGATGAAATGAATGAATCGTTGAATTCTATTTTTAATGAGGATGTATCGAATACAAAAAATAACAAGGATTCATTTGATGAAATGGAACAAATTATAAAAGGGCTTTTGGATTAAATATTGATTCAGATGAACAAAGGGAAAGTTGTCTTGAAAATTAAATCTATTTTACTGGAACTCTTGTAATTGGAACGCTTGTGATAGTTATATTAAAAGTCTGAGAAGAAAATTCTTTGAGCATGATGAAAAAACAGTAAATAAGACTAATTCGAATAATGAACTATTACATCAACAGAAAGATAATGATTATACAAGTGAATTATTAAGCGATGTAAGATAGAAGCAGTAAATTCATTATCTGAATGACATGATAATGCAGCTGAAATTATTAAAGAATCATTGCAAAGTATTGATGATAATATTGAAAAAAATAGGAATGATGATGAATTTAATTTTCTATTTAATGAACTTAAAACATTGTCTAAATAGAGGGTAAATATGAACAAACTTGTTATTCAAACGCATAATTTTGAGAAAGCTAAAAATCAGTTAAAAGAATTTTCGTTGACTAAACCTGAAGAATTGGCTTTAAAGGAAGTTGAAGTAAATGAAGGTTTATTTAACTGGTTTGACCATAAGGTAACGGGACAAGAGTTAAATGATTTAACAAATCAAATACAAGGTTACTTAATCAAATTTAATACACTAAATACTAAGTTTATTAAAGAATTTGGTGAAGTTTATAATGCTTTGGAGGCCTTAGATAAGGAATATATACAAGCAATACTTATTTCCGTTAAAGCAGCTGAGAAAGCTAGTAAAGAAGCGAAGGATGCTCAGAAAGATATTAATAAAACAATAGAAGTACAAAAGCAAACAATTACAGTCTTAAAAAAGTTTAAAGAAAAGCTTGATAAATATGAGCATCTTAAAAATGTTGATGAGGTGTGGAAAGACACCCAAAGGTTCGGTAAAGAGCTGAAATCCATTAATGAGCAGATTGAAAACATAAAACAAACTTCTGAAAAACAGGTTAATTTAATTTTACAGTTGAATCAATTTAAAGAAGAATTGAGTAAGTTTAAATATCTAGCTAATATAGATTTCCTATGGGAAGAAACTCAAGTTTCTAGGCGTAATATAAATTCATTAAATGATCAATTAAAAAACAACAATAAAGCGATTGAATCTCAAAATCTAGCAATAGGTGCATTGGAAAATTTCAAGGAAGAATTAAATAAACTTAATCACCTTTATGACATTGATCAAGTATGGGGAAATACACAAACTATCTGTGAAAATCTTAATGCTATTAACGAGCAGATTGAAGATATAAAACAGATACTTGAAGTTCAAGGTAGAAAAGTAGAATCAATAAATAAATTCATAGAAGTCGTAAGCAAGTATAAACATCTTAATGACATTGATCAATTGTGGGAGAATGTTCAAAAATCTAAATTTGAAGCTAAATCACTAAAAGGAGAAATGGATGGTCTTGAACATAGGCTATTTGAAACTAAGCAACAAATGGATGAAGATAAGATTAATTACGAAAACCAAATAAATACTTTGTTTAAGAAAACGAAAATTGCTTATGTTTTAGCTGGAAGTTCTATAGGTATTGCAATACTTCAATTTATATTGAATTTAATGGAGACTCTATAATGAGAAATAAATACGAAAATGATTTTTTAGACTTAGCTTCTAAATTAGATGCGTTACTCGGTGAACATGGAGAAATAACAAAACATGCAATAGTAATTACAGATAGTCAAGACCATCAAGCCACAATTGCCTTACTAAAAAAAATATCTGATGTAGCTGATTTGAAAAATAATATTTCTGAGATTAAATTGTTGGCAAAAACATTGAAAGACAGTTTAGTTAAATACTATGGGTACATTACAGTCTTAGATATTTGTAATAAAGAAATGATAGTTGAAGACAATCGCACTTTGCCGGAACTGTTATCTGAATTGAATGCATTAATAGGTTTAGATAATGTTAAAACAAAAGTAAATGATTTAATTGCTTATCAAAAAGTGCAGCAGATGCGCAAAGCTAAAGGTTTGACATCCACTAAAAACACTCTTCATCTAGCTTTTATGGGGAACCCGGGTACTGGAAAAACTACTGTTGCTAGAATTGTAGGAAGAATTTATAAGCAACTGGGTTTACTTTCTAAAGGGCATTTCATTGAAGTTTCTAGAACAGACTTAATAGCAGGTTATCAAGGTCAGACTGCTTTGAAAGTTAAAAAGGTAATTGAAAAGGCAAAAGGTGGCGTTTTATTTATTGATGAGGCATATAGTATAACTGAAAATGATCACAGTGATTCTTATGGTCGGGAGTGTTTAACGGAGTTAACAAAAGCCCTAGAAGATTATCGGGAAGATTTAGTCGTAATAGTAGCAGGTTATACAGAACCAATGAATAAATTTTTTGATTCTAATCCAGGGCTTAAATCTCGTTTCAATACATTTATCGAGTTTGAAGATTATACAGCTGGTGAATTGGAAGAAATTCTAATGACGATGTGTAGAGGCAACGAGTATGTTTTAAGTCAAGAAGCTAAAAAGAAAATTAGATTGGCATTAAATGATTTAGTTGAAACAAAAGACGAGAGTTTTGCCAATGGACGTCTCGTTCGGAATATATATGATGAATTGATTATGAATCACGCTAAAAGGGTCGTGAATATTGAAAATCCAAGTAAAGAAGAATTATCAATTATAATTGCTGATGATTTTAAGGCATTACAACTGAATTAAAAGGTTGATAAAAATTAAAGGTGATTCTGCTACTCATTTTAATTTTTTGTCTACGCTCAGCACACACCACATGTTGTGTGAGTATATAAATATAAGCTACACTCAGTTAATATTCATTCGTACAGATTGCATAAATAAACATGGTAACCTTCATTCAACGGACTTACTGCGTGACTAGTATCAGGTGCAAGTTATAACAAAGGATATGGATTTTGGTTTATCGGTGCGCGAGTTTGCAGCAAATTAATCGAAAATGAGTATAGTAGCAAAAGGTATGTGAAATTCAGTAAGATGCTGCAGAACACGGTTGTATGATGAAAAGATCCATCTGTATATTACAGAAAAGGTCTTTCCAATAGCTGATAAAAGCTATTGGAAAGACCTTTTTACCTATTATTTTACTGGTGCTGCTTCTTTAACGGAGGCTACTCTAAATGTAGTCTGTTGACTTCCTAGCATAGGAGAATCCGCTTTAGCCGCATCTGGTTTGCCTTCCGGACGTTGGTGTGCTTTTTTGAAAGCATCACTGTTTTTCCAGGCAAGGAAGCTTTCTTCATCTTCCCAGTACATATTAACGCTCATTTCATCGTATTCTGTTAAACCTTCTGTCAGTAATACTTCTACTTTAACAAATCCTTTAAATTTATCTAATTCGTTTCCAGAAGTAAAACGGCCAGCCATTTTTTCTGCGAAACCTGGTTTTGTTTTAATTTTGTTTTGAACAATAATCATAGAATCATTCTCCTTTTTGTTTGTTTCTGGGAATAGATCAGCGTACGCTTTGAAAATCATTCTTACATTACTATTATATACTTTCTCGAAAGATTTTGAATTTATTATGCTCTGTTTGCCGATTAAAAACTAAAGTGATGGAACGAAATGATTTTGAAATGATAAAACTGCAAATGAGCTTTCTTTATCAAAAGTTGTTACACCTGAATTTTAGGGGCTGGAAAATACCATGATTATGAGTCAACACTACTTATTACTCTAACTTTTCAGGATTTCATAAACTATGAGTCTAGATTGTAATTATTTTACATTTATTTAGTCTCATCGTGTGAGCGTTTATTTCCTTTATATATAAAATAAAGGGACATAATCATAAATAGTAATGCGAACACACGTTTACTATCTAATTCTATGACTAAGCTATTGAACCATCCAAAATGATCAATCATTACACCGATTACAAGCTGACCAGCTATACCAGCAATATTAGTTGCGATAACTCCAATTCTAGGAACTGCCATGACAGTTAAAAGTAAATACATCGTGCCTAAAAATGCTGCACTCAATTGCCATTTTGGTGCTTCTAAAAGTGCAAGCACATTTCCGCTGCCAAAAAATAAAATGAAAATGGTAAGGAACATAGTCCCAGTTAGAAATGTCAAAAATGTTGTTTCAATTGTTCCTGCTTTTCGACTAAATGTACCATTGATAGATGATTGTGCGCTTAATGTGATACCGCCAATCATTGTAAATAAAATCATAAATACGCCCATAATTATGTACCCCCTAGTTGATTAATATTAGTGCAATAATCATTGAAATAACTGCAAAAATCTTTTCTTTATTCATTCTAGTTTTTTTACTACCTAGCCATCCAAAATGTTCAATCACCATACTCATGACTAATTGTCCGATAATTACAGCAACCATTGTTATACCAACACCAACGAATGGGACACTTACAACAATGGAAGTTAAATAAACAACACCCAAGACACCTCCAAGTAATGACCATTTGGGTGCTTCAAATGTATAGGACAGCCGTCCTTTTCCAAAAAATATCCATAATAGTCCCATAATAATTGAACCCATAAAGAAGTTATAAAAACTTGTTTCTATTTGTCCAATTGATTTTCCTAATTCAGCATATATAGCTCCTTCAAAGCTAAGTGCTGCTCCAGCCAATAGAGCTAGTATATAAGATATAAAGCGCATAGAAAGTATCCCCTTTTTCGTATATTTATATATCTAGAAAAATAGATATAAATAAGATAAAAAAACAGAAATCAATATAAGTTAGATCTCTGTTCTAAAATAATTAGCTAACTGCTGAATAAACTCTTCATTGCGCCTATAGTAAGTCCATTGTCCATGACGAATCGATTCAAGTAGACCAGCTTTTTGCATCATATTTAAGTAGCTAGAAACCGTAGATTGAGAAACCTTGGCTTTTTCTTGAATATCCCCAACACATACTCCACCTTTGTAACTTACCTCCTTTGGTAGGTGAGCGCCTTGTTTTGGGAAGTGTTTCTCGGGTTCCTTTAACCACGCTAGGATGTGAAGTCTTGTTTCATTAGATAATGCCTTGAATACATCAATAGGTTCCATGTGTGTAATTCTATATCTATATTTCTCGATATGTCAAATTAGAAGAAAAATACCATGTGAAAGGAATAGATAAAACAGTTTATCGGGAAAATAAATCAGTTATTTTTTTGTCGATTTTTTGGTTTGGTGTGGGTTGACTCTTGATTTACTCACAGAGTATTCGCACGCTTACTTACTCTTATACATAAATTGTAAATATATTTCCATTGAATACGAACGTATATTCGCTTATCATTAAGGATATAATAAATGCGAACATATATTCTAGTTTGGAGAAGATTTTACTATGATTGATTACCGTACTTTGCCGCATCATTATGTGATGTGTGTGGATATGAAAAGCTTTTTTGCCAGTTGTTCAGCAGTGATGATGGGACTCGATCCGCTCGAATGTTATTTGGCTGTGGTAAGTGATACAAAACGGAGTGGCAGTGTTGTGTTGGCTTCTTCACCGAAAATGAAAAAAGAGTTTGGCATTAAGACGGGGTCGAGATTATTTGAAATTCCTGATGATCCACGTATTATAACGGTTAATCCTAGTATGGCTACGTATTTGCGTATCTCTACTGAAATCAGCCGTTTGTTCAATCGGTATGTACCTAAAAGTGCCATTCATACGTACAGTGTTGATGAAAGTTTCTTAAAAGTAGATGGCACCACCCGTCTATGGGGTGATATTGTGGAAATTGCTGAAAAAATCAAAGATGAAATTGATCGAGAATTTCAACTCCCCTGCGCCATCGGAATTGGTCCGAATATGTTGCTTGCCAAGCTGTGTCTGGATTTGGAAGCGAAGAAAAAGGGGATCGCCCAGTGGACCTATGAGGATGTACCTGAAAAATTGTGGCCCTTATCTCCCTTGAGCGAAATGTGGGGGATCGGTAAGCCTTTGGAAAAAAAGCTGAACGGAATGGGGATTTTTTCAATTGGTCAATTGGCGCGCTATGACTTGGCGACGCTTGAAAAAAAGTTTGGCGTGATGGGCAATCAATTATATCATCATGCCTGGGGTGTTGATTTATCTGATATTGGAGCGCCCATTATGGAAGGGCAAATCAGCTTTGGAAAAGGGCAGGTTTTACTGCGTGATTATAAAAAGCCTGAGGAAATCAAGCACGTCATTCTAGAAATGAGTGAGGAAGTAGCAAGAAGAACACGGGCAAGCGGAATGGCTGGACGAACGGTCAGTTTAGGAATTTATTACAGTCAGGATGAATTTGGCGGTGGATTTCATCGTTCTCTTACAAGAGAAACACCGACTAATATTACGATGGATCTTTATGAAATGTGCTTAACATTGTTTGAACGATTTTACACAGGAAAGACCGTCAGGAAGATTTCTATTACACTTTCGAATGTCATTCCAGACCAGGAGATGCAAATCAGCCTATTTGATCAGGATGGCTGGCGCAGGCGAGAACTCGGTTTTGTGATGGATCGAATGCGCAAAAAATTTGGATCCAATGCGATTTTACGCGCCGTATCGTATACAGAGGCGGGAACGGCTAAGCATCGAAGTACATTGGTTGGAGGACATAGAGCATAACAGTCAGTGAAATGGAGGTTACCTTAGAATGATTCGAGATCGTGGGAAAATAAAATGGACATCCATGATGCTGCCGGAGCATGTGACGATGCTTAGAGAATGGGCACATGAGGATAGTTATGAAACAAGAAATGAGCTTGATGAACAGCAAATGGAAGCCATCAATGGGATTATTATGGAGGCAATGGAATATGGGAAGCCTGTGATGATCCGGTATTACCGGAAAGACAGTCGCCGGTATGGGACGGTAGAAGGTCATATTCATTATTGTAATGAACAGGCTCAGAAGCTCCACATTGTTAATGAGGATGGAGACACTTGCTTTGTATTTTATCAGGAACTGGTGGATGTACAACTAAAAAATTGATGGTCAAGCAATCCCCTGTAAGCTTATGCATATGTTGGTTATAGCTCTCTTTTTTATTAGCCTAAACAAGGTCTATTACCCAATTTAGGGAGAACCAAAACCAAATATTAGACAAAATACCACAAAAAGTTTACTATGTGTATAGAACTAGAAAAAAGAGATAAAGCAGATAATGAGTTTTATGCATTACTTGCTGTTCTGATAACTTGCCATGGGATATCAAAACAAAAGGGGTAAAGAAAATGGAAAAAGAAAAATACAGCACAATTTATCAAGCACCTTACGGAATGGTTATAGGTGAGCTGAAAAAAGAGATGACTAAAGAAGACGCTGTAGCGTTAGGGCAAAAATATTGTGCTGAGAATGGTTTTAATTATAAAGGTACGTATTCTGGCGATGAAGCAGTAGCGGCCTTACAAAATTTAATACAAAAACATACAAAAGCAGTTCATTAAGCTGAACTTTTTATTTTTAGAAACATAGAGGCAGTATTCCTTGAATACTGCTTTTTTTATTCAGATGTACCTTGTTAGGTTTACCATCTGTGCAAAATCGGGAATATAGGGATATATATAGAAAGCATGGTGAATCATCAATGGAAATTACATGGACAGAAGCAGCTTTAGAAAAGGTAAAAGACAAACTGCCAAATAAGGAAGGCGTTTTTTGTTTGAAGTATGAAACGGAAGGTTGCGGCTGCGTAGTGAGCGGTGTAACCAATTTATACTTTGTTAACGAGACAGATTCTCAAGAAGTAAAATGGGAAACCAATGCCTATCCGGTATTTTTAAATAAATATCATGAGATCTTTTTAGATGAAAAGCTTATGATTGATTTTTCAAGCAGTACAAACAGTTTTCAGCTGAAAAGTCCCAATCAGTATTTAAACCCGATGATGAACGTCATCATTCAATAGGCTTTGTTACTAAGGAGCAGTAAAAGGTTCAGCCGGAAGTTCTGGTTGAACCTTTTTTTATCGATTAAATTGAATAGCAGTCAGGGTTTTCAAAACAGTCATTTTAAATGATGATAAGAATTGTTTTGACTCCAGAAGAACTGGATTCCGCTAGAGTAATCTCGAAAAAATAGATTCAGGCATCTGTTTCTTTCTTAAAATGTGAAAAATTATCAATAATCATCAATTATATTATTTACTTACTTCAAAATAAAAATGTCATGAACCTTTTGGTTGTTAGCTTTTTACTAAAGCCAAAGGGTTTTTGTTGTGTTGCTAGAAGGGAATAGACATAAAACAAGAAGGGCTAGTTATAACAAAAATCATCCTGGGGGCGACACATATGCTTTATTTACAGAAAAAAGCAAAGAACATTTTAAATTGGATTACCATGGGATTGCAAATCATATTAAACTCATCTTTGGCTCTTTTGGCAATCATCATCTCTTGTCTGTTAATTAAGGAATTAATCGGCTTCATGCATCTATTGGGGAAAGGGACAACAGAGGATTATTACGTATTTTTAGAGACCATACTCGTTTTCTTTATTTATTTTGAATTCATTAGTATGATCGTGAAATATTTTAAAGAGAACTATCACTTTCCGATGCGTTATTTCTTTTACATCGGGATAACCGCAATGATTCGGTTTATTATCGTTGATCATGGAGAACCAGAAAGAACAGTGGTCTATGCGTTTGTCATTCTTATTTTGATTATCTGTTTCTTTGTGCTGAACCTTACACCAAGAGAGCGGCCAGAACGCTATGATGTACGGAAAAAGTAAGTAAATGTACAGGCAGTGATGTGAATTTGAACAATATCCATGTGGTTTAACAATGATTAGTTAAAAGGAGAACATTTTAAACAATAAGAGAAAATTATCTTATATACTCATTTCTATAATTGACATAAAATGTAATTAAAGGGGGCGGTGAATAATCGAGTTTTTTTATATAACTGGGTTTGTTGTATTTGTTGTGGTCTATTTTATAGCAGCAATATTAGTGAGGAAATATCCGAATAATGAATTTTATGTACTGCCTGGAGTGGTTTTGATTAGTATTTGTTTAATTGCAGCGATTATTGCGTTTTTAACTAGCGAGGATGGTTGGAGCCATATGGGGTATTTGCTGCTATTCTTCTTCGTCACTATAGCCTCTTTGTTAGGGACAATTTTAGGGAAGAAATCCAAGAGGGTAAAAGAATGAATAGATTTGGGATATTGTCTTATGCAACAGTATTGGCTAGTATATTGGCATTTTTTATACTCAGTGGTCCTAACGCGAATTTACATTTAATTGTAGCCATACTCACTTTATTATCATTACTAGGAATCGTTTTTGCTATTTCTTCTAAGAAACTTTTGTATATTTTTGCAGGAGTTATATCTAATGGACTGGTTATGGTTGTCGTATTTTTCTTATTACTGGCTTTAGGTATTAGTGAAGAATAGCTAAATAAAAAGGAACTGGAAAGGAAAATAAAATGTACTTTGGATTACCTTTTTTAATCGCTGCTGTTCTAGGTGTACTAGCCTTATTGCTAACTTATTGGTTCAATAAACGGAAATTACATGTATTTGTAAGAGTACTACCTAGTCTTTTAGTGGTGGGTGGGGCTATTTTTTCATTTTATTATGGTATTGAAGTAGTAAGGGGTTTTGGGGGCGGTATGTTTCTAGTACTCTCCATTTTCTTGATTTTATTTGCGATATCGGGATTTTTTATGGTGGGTTATTCACAGGGACAAAAAATAAATAACTATAGTATGTCATCTGTTATCCTTTTTGTTGTTTCATTCTTAATTTACAGTATGTGGTTTTCATTTGAAAGTTTATTTAATGATCCACTTGCTTTACTAGTAGGAGTAGGTCTTCCTGTTGCTGGTTTACTTATTGCATTTAGAGGTAAGGGGATGTTAAAAGTAGTTGGAATTTTGGGTAATATATTCGTGATCACTTTTATCGTAATAATTCCTGTTGCTTCAACATTATTCTGGAATCAACCTTGATTTTAGTCTCAAAACCGCAAAAGCAGATTTGGGAATACAATAGCTGTATGTTTAATTTGTATGTATGCGTGTTTATAAGGTCTATACTGGGTGATTAATTATAACTGGTAGTGACGCATTACGAGATATAACAACTACTGCTAAACAACCAACTAATATTGTATGAATGAAAGTGTCATATACCGATTTATACATTATAATACGATTACAAGGTAAGCAATGTTGAAGGTTCAGAATCTAATTATTAGATTTTGGACCTTTTTTAGTTAAATTCCTTATTCTCCATTGTTAATATCCTAATTAGCCTTTATCAAGGACTTTTTAAATAAAATGTAAAATTAACTTTACTAATAGTTAACTTTGCTTTACAATAAAGTGGAGATATTTACCAAATAAGGAGGGCGAAGTGAAAGGGGAAAATGATATGTTATCAAATCGTATTCGTGTCTTAAGGGCTGAACAAAAAATAACGCAGCAGGATTTGGCTCAAGCAGTTGGGGTAAGCAGACAAACCATTATTTCTATAGAGAAGGGTAATTACACCCCGTCATTAGTGCTGGGCTTTGAAATTGCCAATGCTTTCAATGTGGGGATTGACGAAGTATTCCGGTATGAAAAAAAAGAGGAGGGATTGTAATGGAGAAGTTGTTGTTGATCGGTGTCGGCGTTGGTATAGTCCTATATATTGCGGTCTTTTTTGTCTCTGTCTGGTTTAGTGTAAGGTTCCAATTTGGAGAGGAAAGTAACGATGAAAGAGGGAAAGAAATATTAAACAAATCATATGGGATTGCTTTCCCAATCTTTATTTTGGGATGGTTTATGATTTTTTTACTTGATGAATATTTAACACCTTTATCCTTGGAAGGGTATAAAATGGCTATATGGTTTGTTATAACTGGAGCGTATATTATTCATGCTGGCAGCTTATTCCGACTGAGAAGAGTGTCTTGACCTTTTCTGGGCTATTCTTCTGCCAGCAACATTCGATAGCAAATTGAAACGCTCCAAAGAAAGTGCCCCATTATAAGAAAAGGGGCACATGAGCTTCAAGAAATGAATCGATTACTTTTTCATAAGCATCGGGATTGGAATTATAGGACTGAGCGTGCTGGCCTTTTTCGGCAAGGTACAGTTGTTTTGGTCCTTTTTTGTGTTGGTACAATTCCTCGCTCATCGATGGAGGGATATAAGCATCCTCTAGGCTGTGGATAAACAAGACTGGGCTTTTTATATTCTCCACTGCTTTTAAGGGAGAAACCTCTCTGAATGAATAGCCATCCCTCTTTTTTAGCCACCAATCACCAAAGGGGAGGACCATCCATTTTGGGAGATGGAAATCTTCTTTTAGCCGGTAAGCAATTTGCTCGGAGAATTCGGAGAATGGGCAATCCGCTATATAGAAATCAGCTCCATCTTCAACTGTGCCTGCGTAAAGCAGAAGGGTAACAGCGCCCATCGATTCCCCATGTATACCAAGCAAAATATCATGGCCCTTTTGAGCTTTTAATTCTTCAACAACAGCGGCAAGATCATCTTTTTCATAATATCCATAGCTGCTCGTTTTTCCTTCTGAATCGCCATGGCGACGATGATCATAGATGACAGAATTGAATCCTTTTTTGGCGAATAAATTAACGTATCGAATCGAATTCCACTTATTTTCAGTAACTCCGTGTGCGATGATCATCCATTTTTTTGAGTTTTTATGTGGTTCTACAAATATGGAATGGATTCGATATCCATGTTTGGACTGAATCCAATTCTCCTGTTGGGGTAGCTCTTGAAAGGAAGTAACATTAAAACGGCCTGCCTCTTCTTCGCGCTTCCGTACAGCCTCCACATCTTTACGTTTCATAAACATAAGCAGGCTAGAAAAGAACACACCAATTCCAATTATGTATGTAATGAATGCACCAATGACAAGGTACCATTTTTTCTTTTTCACAAAAAAGCCCCCCGAAAATACTCTATAATAATTTAGTTTACCATTCTGCAGAAAAAACAAACACAGAAATAATAAGCAGATGTATAAACGAAAAAACCCTATAGGGCTATAGGGATAGAGTCTATATTTTTATTATAGTTTAGTTGCATGGATGAGCCAAACAAATGTATTTAGCTGTTCAAAGGTTACGTGGAAGTGATGCTTTTCGAGTACGGATTTCATGTAAGGAATCGTCGTGTAATACTCAGTTCGTAAGTCCTCTGCTAAACGATCGAATTTGTTAGTTTCAGCTGTCTCAATAGTCGCTTGTTTATCCTCTTTTGTTGAAAATATCGTATCGGCAAACACGATTTTACCGTCTGATTTAAGGATATTGGAGTATAGAGCAATCGCTTTCTCTTTTTCGTCATCGGTTAGATGGTGAAAGGCATACGTGCTTACAAATGTATCTACTCCATTTTCATCCACTGGAAAGTGAAAGAAATCACCATCTACAATGGATAAGGACCCGAGCTTTTTCTTTGCCTTCTTTCTCATTTCCGTAGAAGGCTCTATTCCAAGAACTTGATATCCTTTTTCAAATAAGCGTGCAGTCAAATTTCCTGTACCTACTCCGAACTCGATGACAGATCCTTCCGCATGAGAAGCAACTGTTTCGAGAATATGATCATAATTCAAAAACACATCGACATATTGATCGTCAGAACCGGACACGGTTTCATCATAATTAGCTGCCCATTCATCAAATAGCTGGTCAAACTCTCTGCCCATCATGGCCTCCTCTATACTTCATTTAATCATACCATATTTATATGAATAATATGAATATATAGTTACAAATTATACCTAATTTGAGTAATGTTTACACGGTTTGATCGTGAATAATAAGTTAAACATTCCTGACTTCTTTTGTCTGAGCGTTTATAATAAAAAGAAAAAAGGAGCTATAATCCATGATGAAGCATAAACCATCTAAGAAAAAAGATGACAGCTCAATTAGCTTGGGAGATCTGCTTAACCAAGATATCTTAAGCCAGTTGCAGAACAAGAAAGGCGAATTAAAAGAAGAGGAACAGCGCCGGATACAGCAAATGGAAAAACAAAAGCGCGAGGAACGAAAACGTCGCGAGAAAAATAAGAGTTTTGAAGAACTATTAAATGAAAGCAATCTGAACTGGAAACAATTTAAGGATTGAAGCAATGAGTGAGAACCGTCCTGAAAACAAGGGTGGTTCTTTTTTGAGACTTCTATACTAGGAGAATCTGTTTCTGAAAAAATTTCCTCCTTCACCAATAACCATTAGGCTATTGATTCATATACTGTAACTGACTTATGCAGATAGAAGGTGAACCGGATTGTTGAAGGCAAAGATTGGGAATCAGCAGCGGGAATGGTTTGGAGAGTTGGAGCAATATTTCAACGGTTTTCGTAAAAACATTATTGGGATTGACGAAACCTTTCTAACCCCATATGGAGAAAGACCGATTATATATGCGGATTGGACAGCGAGCGGCCGGTTGTATAAACCGATTGAAGATAAAATTATGATGGAATTCGGTCCATATATGGCCAATACACATACAGAATCTAACCAAACAGGCTCATTCATGACGAATGCCTATCTTCATGCAAAAAGAATCATAAAAAAACATGTAAATGCTGGGAAGGATGATGTCATACTCCTTGATGGCTTTGGGATGACTTCAGTCATTAATAAATTGCAACGGATACTGGGCTTACGCATTTCAGAAAAATGGGAATCCAGACTTGATCTAAGACCAGAGGAAAGGCCAGTGGTCTTTCTTACTCATCGGGAACATCATTCCAACCATACATCCTGGCTCGAGACGATTTCGGATGTCGTAATAGTGGAACCTGATGCGGATGGGAATGTTTGTCCAGAACAATTAGATAAACAGTTACAAATGTATTCGAACAGAACGATGAAAATTGGTGCTTTTACAGCATGCTCCAATGTAACCGGGCTGATTACTCCTTATTATGAGCTCGCAAGCGTGATGCATAAACATGGGGGCATCTGTATGGTTGACTTTGCTGCAAGTGCTCCGTATGTAAAGATGAATATGCATCCAGGGAAACCAGACAACCAGCTGGATGCTATTTATTTTTCGCCGCATAAGTTTCTGGGAGGGCCAGGTACGAGTGGCATTCTTATTTTTAATAAACATCTTTATCACAATCATATACCCGATCATCCAGGGGGAGGTACGGTTACGTGGACAAATCCTTGGGGAGAGCATCATTATTATGATGAAATAGAGACGCGGGAGGATGGGGGAACTCCCGGTATTTTACAATGTATTCGAACCGCATTATGCATCAGGCTGAAGGAGGAAATGGGGGTAGACACTATGATGCAAAGAGAGAAAGAATTGCTGTCCATCATTCTTCCGGGACTGTTATCCATCCCTAAAATTAATGTTCTTGAACCAGAGAAAGAAGAGAGGCTGGGTATTATTTCGTTTACGGTTCCGGGAGTGCATTATAATTTAATTGTTAAATTATTGAACGATCGTTTTGGAATACAGGTACGAGGTGGGTGTTCCTGTGCAGGTACGTATGGACATTACTTATTAGATATCTCCAAGGAGAGTTCTCACCAGATTATGAATTTGGTTGATGAAGGAGATCTAGCAGCCAAACCTGGGTGGATTCGATTTTCTGTTCATCCAACAATGACGAATGCAGAAGCCTACCAATTTATTTCGGCGATGAAATGGATTGTTGAAAATCTAAAAGAGTGGCAACAGGAATATGTGTATGATTCTAAAACGAATGATTATTTTTATTGTGATTATCATCGGGAAGATTTCGACTGGTTATTTTATGTTTAGGATGAATCCAAGTCATCCCTATAAGAAACAGGAGTCAGGCTATTAGGACAGAAAATAGCCTGACTCCTGTTTAATTAACGATGAGACTCGTATTGATTCGCTTTAGTCAATGAACGTAATAACTCTAGTTCCTGGATGGTTAACGGATTGCTGTCTACAGCTTTGATATTCTCGCGTAATTGTTTGGCACTGCTTGCCCCTGGAATAACTGCGGCAACTGCCGGGGAAGCGAGGATATATTGGAATGCCAGTTCATTCATGGAACGATCCTTTACTTTTTCTTTAATCGTTGGAAGTAAATTCTCAAGCTCCGCATACGTGTAGTCCAAATAGCCGTTTTCACGAATCGTATCGGAAGCCTTGTTCAACATTTCCTCAGATAAAAGGCCTTTTGCGACAGGACCTCTGGCGATTAAGCTGATTTGATTTTCCTGGAGGAGTGGCATCCATTCTTCCGGTCTTCGGTCGAGCAGGCTATATTGCATCATGACAGAAATCATACTGGATCGGTTTACAAATTCCTTAATGACATTGGGGCGGATGGATGAAATACCATATTCTCGTATATAGCCTTCCTTCTTTAAGTCTTCAAAGGCGGAAATGGTTTCATCAATCGGGTCTTCCAGTGTACCGCCGTGTAGCTGATATAAATCGATATAATCCATCTGAAGGCGTTTCAGACTATCCTTTACTGCTTGTTTAATATGGGTAGGGGAAGGGTCCCAGGACCATGATGTTTGATCACTGTTCCATTTGTTACCTGCTTTTGTCGCAATGACCAATTGATCTCGATAGGGTTTTAAGACATTTCCGACGATTTCTTCATTAAGACCAAAATCATACAAATCAGCTGTATCAAAATAATTGATTCCATGCTCGATGGCTGTCTCCAGTATGTTCCGGGCGTGTTGTTCGTCTTTACCGAGTGACATGCACCCAAGCCCCATCTCTGTGACATATAAATCTGATTCTCCAATTTGTCTCTTTTTCACAAAAAGTGCTCTCCTTCCGCTAGTTACAGTTTGTTTATCTTTATTGTAATGGAAGGATAGGAATCCGTCATTTAATTTGGCGGACCGCCTGCAGCCAGTCTTTTACATAGATATATTGATTCCCATATTCCTTTAATTTTGCCCTGACTTCCCAAGCTTTTCCGCTTAAAATGATTTGATTATCACTGATCCATACTTTCATAATGCACCCCTTTGGACATGCTATATGGTAAAATGTATGAACAGACGAATGCTTTTTAGAACAAAAGGAGAGATAGAAAGATGTACAAATATGAAGAAAAAACCATTAAATCAGAACCTATTTTTAAAGGGAGAATTTTGGATGTACGTGTGGATGAAGTACTTCTCCCCAATGGAAAGACATCGACTAGAGAATTAATTAAACACCCTGGTGCGGTAGCAGTGATTGCCGTTACAGATGAAAATAAGCTTGTGCTTGTTGAGCAATATCGCAAGCCGATGGAAAAAGCGTTAGTGGAAATTCCAGCCGGTAAACTGGATGCCGGAGAAGATCCAAGAGATTGTGTAGTACGCGAAATGGAAGAGGAAACAGGATATGCCTGTGAATCCATCGAACATATCATTTCTCTTTATACATCTCCTGGCTTTGCTGATGAGATTGTACATATTTATTTGGCTAAAGGTCTTTCCAAGAAAGAAAATGCGCGAGGCTTGGATGAGGACGAATTTGTGGATTTGATGGAAGTGACGTTGGATGAGGCATTGCAACTGATTAAAGAAGAAAGAATTCAGGATGCCAAAACAGCCTACGCGGTTCAATACTTACAGCTCCAAGAGGCTTTGTCTAAATAATGAAAACCTATTATGGGGATTTTCATATTCATGTGGGGAGAACAAAATCCGGTAAACCTGTCAAAATAACAGGAGCTAAGAGCTTGACGATTTCCAACATTCTTGAATATGCTGCAACCAGAAAAGGATTGAATATGGTGGGAGTCATTGACTGCCATGTTCCTGATGTGATCGAGGAATTAGAAGATTTGATCGCAAATGGGGATATGATAGAACTTGATGGAGGCGGTCTTCAACATAGAGATGGCACGGTTTTGATTCCGGGCAGTGAAATCGAAATCAATGATGAAAACTGTCATGGACCTATTCATGTGCTCGCTTATTTTCCTACTCTCGAAAAAATGAAGCTTTTTTCAGAATGGTTTGGGACAAGAGTGACCAATCGCACACTCAGCTCACAACGAATCTATGAGCGGGCTACTGTTCTGCAGGAAAAAGTGAAGGAATTGAGCGGATTATTTATCCCTGCGCATATTTTCACTCCCCATAAAAGTTTATATGGAAGAGGAGTCTTAAAAAGCTTACGTGAGGTTTTGAATCCCGAGTGGATTGATGCAGTTGAACTGGGGCTGAGTGCAGACACAAGTATGGCCTCAAAGTTAAGGGAATTGAATCGCTATCCTTTTTTAACCAATAGTGATGCACATTCCTTACCGAAGCTGGCGCGTGAATATCAAAAACTTTCACTCCAAGAACCGACCTTTACGGAATGGCATAAAGCTCTTCAACAAAAAGACGGGCGCGCCATTCTGGCTAACTACGGGCTGAATCCGTATCTTGGTAAATATCATGAAACGGTTTGTGAGAATTGCAGTGAAACGCTTGCTGTTTATTCGCAGCGTTGTCCTTATTGTGGCTCAACGCATGTTACACGCGGAGTAGCTGAAAGAATAGAGGATCTTTCCGATGTAAAGCCGGAAGATGTTTTACAAGTTAGGCCACCTTATATTCATCACATACCACTAGAATTTATTCCGGGTCTTGGTCCGAAAACGTTGGATAAATTAATAGCGGGATTTGGTTCTGAGATGGCCGTGATTCATGAAGCCAGCTTGGATGATTTAAAGGCGCTGGTTCCTGAGAAAATAGCGACCCTCATTTATCAGGCGCGTTCTGGCACTCTTTCTTTACAAAAAGGCGGAGGCGGCACGTATGGTAAAGTGATCACGGAATAAGATAGGAAGCGGCTGTGAGTTCACCATTCACAGCCGTTTTCATTTATATATCGGTTCTGATTTTAGAGAAAATGCATGTATCACGAAGGAGAGTACCGGTGGAATTATAGCTATCGTGCCTTAATGTCCCCTCAAGAGTATAGCCTAATCTTTCCGGAATGCGTCTGGAATTTATGTTTTCAGGATCACAGCGAATTTCCACCCGGTTAGCCAGTAATTCATCGAATGTGAATGCTGTTAATACCTCAACTGCCTCTGTCATATAGCCTTTTTTGGTGTAACGAGAATCCATCCAATAACCAATCTCAAACTTTTTAGTTTCCCAATTTATTCTATGTAAACCTGTCGAACCAAGGAAGACATCGTCTTCTTTTCTCATCACATACAGCCGAATATCTTCTCTTAAAATAAACTCCGCATGTGCCCTTCGTAAGTTTTCCTCTGTCTCTTCAATGGTTTGATCACGGTGAGCCCACGGCATCCACGGTTTCAATTCTTCTTTTGAAGCGAGTATGGCATCATGGACCATTGGCCCGTCTCCTGCCTTACAAGTACGCAGATAAATTCGTTCCCCATCTATTCTTTCAGGAATGTCTAATAAGATTGGATTCATATCCAACATCCTCCTTTTATGTAAATTATAGAGATTATATCATACTAGTTTGACTAGTAAGAATTTTATTTTTACTAGAATACAATCTCTAGTAAATACATAGAATCTAGTAAGTGAACCGGAGAGGAGTCAAGACTGGTGAAAAAATCATACAATAAAAGAGCTTTGCTTTTTAATAGTAAAGATCATCTATCTATATTCATTTTTATCATGGTACTATTTCTGATGGGCATTATTTTTGGGGCAATCATTGTTAATAGCCTGTCATTAACGCAAAAAGAAGATTTGTTCTATTATTTGTCACAATTCTTTGGGGAGTTAAAGCAGGGGAAGGTCAGTGCAAGCAGTGAAATGTTTGTTTATAGCTTTAAAGAAAATGCGAAGTTCATTATTTTAATGTGGATTTTAGGAATTTCGATTATTGGGTTGCCATTGATTTTAATTCTTCTTTTTATAAAAGGAATCGTCATTGGCTTTACTGTCGGTTTTCTGGTCAGCCAAACGGGATGGCAGGGGTTTATGCTTGCTTGCGTATCTGTTTTACCTCAGAATATCATTCTTGTTCCTGTGACGATTATTATGGCCTCATGTGCCGTCATTATTTCCATTAAGATGATTAAACGTCAATTCCTGAAATCAAGCCGTGAAAAGTTAAGGCCTTACTTCATCCAATACTCCATGTTGCTTGGAATGGCTTTATTGTCCTTTATCGTTGCAGCCCTGATTGAAGCTTTTTTATCACCGGGACTTATGAAAGCGGTTATTGACCACATGGGATGAGATTGATTATCAAATAATAATGATTATAGATAGTTGTTTATAATTATTATATTTTACATGGCGATTTTTTTTGCTATACTATAGAAGGAGATGGAAGGCTGGACTGAAAATCCCTTTTTGCCTTCTCCCCATAATGTATAAAGATATTTGGATAGATATAGCGGCGAGGAGGAAAAGGGTTGGAATCTAGAATCGATCGAATTAAAAAGCAATTACATTCTTCAAGTTACAAGCTGACGCCGCAGCGAGAAGCCACGGTTAGAGTATTGCTCGAGAATGAAGAAGACCATTTAAGTGCAGAGGATGTTTATTTGCTCGTTAAAGAAAAAGCACCGGAAATCGGTTTGGCAACTGTATATAGAACACTTGAATTACTTACTGAACTTAAAATTGTAGATAAAATAAATTTTGGTGATGGGGTTTCCCGTTATGATTTGCGACAAGAGGGAGCGGCGCATTTTCATCATCATTTAGTCTGTATAGAATGTGGAGCAGTAGATGAAATCCTCGAGGATTTATTAGATGATGTGGAACCAATTGTTGAACAGAAATTTAGATTTAAGATTAAGGATCACCGTCTGACTTTCCACGGAATCTGTCATCGCTGCCAAGATAAAAAAGAAGAACCGGAAACAACAGGTTCTGGCAATAATCATGCAAGATAAGCCTTTCCTGGATGGAAAGGTTTTATCTTTTGTCCTAAAACCAAAGATGGTATGTATAAAACATGTCCAATCAGGCATAAATTGATAAAAAAGCCTGGAGGACTAGGAGAAATGAGAAAGCTGATTAAAATATTTTGGCAAACAGGCAAAGTGTTCGTTATGTTTGTTGGCTTTACGATATTGTTTTATTTTGCTATTGTTTGGTTTAATGAGGAATATGAAAATCTTCATCGCTATGACGAGCCTAAAGGTTCGGCTGTAAAGGTTTTTCAATCCACCAATGATGAAGGAGAGCCTGGATGGAGAGAAAGACTCTTTCTATTTTATTTAGACGGGGAGTAAATGAATATGAAAGACCCATTGCAGGATTTTATGCATTACTTAACAATTGAAAAAGGGTTGGCTAAGAATACCCTCCTATCGTATAAACGAGATTTGGATTCGTATTATACATTTTTAAAAAAAGAACAGCAAATAGAGGATTGGAAAGATGTTTCCCGTGTTCATATTGTCCAGTTTTTGTCTAAATTAAAGGATGATGGGAAATCGTCAAAAACGCTGGCACGTCATACAGCTTCCATTCGATCCTTTCATCAATTTTTATTAAGGGAACGCATTTCTGAGTCAGATCCCTCTGTTCTGATTGAAAGCCCTCATACCGAGAAATCCCTGCCAAAAGTATTAAGTCAGGAAGAAACGGAAGCATTGCTGAATGCACCTGATCCATCTGATGCTTTTGGGATACGGGATAAGGCTATTTTGGAGCTTCTCTATGCCACTGGCATGCGGGTCAGTGAATTAATAGAATTGAATATTGATAATGTACATATTGAGATGGGGTTTGTCCGTTGTATTGGGAAAGGGAACAAGGAACGAATCATACCGGTAGGAAAAATGGCTCTTGATTCGATTACGGCCTACCTGACAACGGGAAGACCTAAATTGGTCAGCCAAAAGGACAAATCAGATGCTTTATTTTTAAATCATCATGGAGGGCGCCTCAGCCGACAAGGGTTATGGAAGATAATAAAGAAGCTATCCTTGAAAGCGAATATACAAAAGTCCTTGACCCCTCATACACTTCGCCATTCATTCGCTACCCATTTACTGATGAATGGAGCGGATTTGCGAGCTGTCCAGGAAATGCTTGGACATGCTGACATATCAACGACACAAATCTATACGCATGTTACGAATGTCAGACTAAAGGATGTATACAGCAAGTTTCATCCCCGTGCTTAACAGCTGATTTCTATTTAAAAAGATAGGTAAGGCGGCTTCTTGTATGAGAAGCCGCCTTTGAGTTGAGAGACTATTCTTTGTAGTTATGAGCAGGATGAGCAAGTGTCTTTTTGAATATTAAGTGAATAGAGAAAAATAAATCTATTAAATTTTGGTAAACTTAAATTGGCAACGTTTCCCGAGTGATGTAAAATAAAGAAGTCAGACCTCTGACGCCTGAAACTTTTGAACTGCAAATTTTAACCAATAATGAAGAAAGATTATAGGCGTTGAGAAAGGGTAACCTACATATAAAAGAAGTTGGAGGTTTCGTTATGAGATTTAAACGAGTATTTTTAACCGTTATGGATTCTGTGGGTATTGGGGAAGCTCCCGATGCAGAGAAATTTGGCGATAAAGGCTCAGATACACTTGGGCATATAGCTGAAAAAATGAACGGATTGGACATGCCTGTCATGGGTAAATTAGGCTTGTCTAATATCAGAGAAATTAAAGGAATTCAAAAGGTAGAAAAGCCAATGGCTTACTATACAAAAATGCAAGAAGCATCCAATGGAAAAGATACAATGACAGGCCACTGGGAAATTATGGGTCTTCGTATTGATACTCCATTCCGTGTATTTCCTGAAGGCTTCCCACCTGAATTGATTCAGGAGCTAGAAGAAAAAAGCGGAAGAAAAATTATTGGGAATAAACCGGCAAGCGGTACAGAAATCTTGGTGGAATTGGGAGAAGAACATGTAAAAACGGGAGCATTAATCGTTTATACATCCGCTGACTCTGTTCTGCAAATCGCGGCTCATGAAGATGTAGTTCCTCTTGAAGAACTCTATCGTATTTGTGAAATTGCCAGAGAAATGACTCTTCGTGAAGAATATATGGTAGGAAGAATTATTGCTCGTCCATTTATTGGTGAGCCAGGTGATTTCAAACGTACGCCAAATCGTCATGATTATGCCTTGAAACCATTTGGCCGCACGGTTATGAATGAGTTAAAGGATAGCGATTTTGACGTAATCTCAATCGGAAAAATTGCTGATATTTACGATGGCGAAGGAGTTACACAAGCGCTTCGTACAACAAGCAATATGGACGGTATGGATAAGCAGGTTCAAACATTGGATATGGACTTCACTGGCCTAAGCTTCCTTAACCTTGTTGATTTTGATGCTGTATTTGGCCACAGACGTGATCCACTTGGATATGGTAAAGCACTGGAAGAGTATGATGGAAGATTGCAAGAAGTGCTAGATAAGATGCAGGAAGATGATCTTCTAATCATTACAGCTGACCATGGTAATGATCCAGTTCATCCTGGAACAGACCATACAAGAGAATATGTTCCTTTGCTTGTTTACTCTAAACAATTTGAAGTAGGCAAAGAACTACCAATTCGTAAAACATTTGCTGACATTGGTGCAACAATTGCAGATAATTTCGGTGTGAAAATGCCTGAGCATGGAGTAAGTTTCCTTAAGGAACTTAATTAAAAGGAGAGAAAACAATGTTTGAAAAAGTAAATGAAGCAGCAGCGCATATTTTAGAAGTATCCGGACAAAAACCGGAACTGGGATTAATCCTTGGTTCAGGATTGGGAGTATTGGCAGATGAGATTGAAAATGCTACTGTGATTCCTTACAGTGAAATTCCTCATTTCCCAGTATCCACTGTGGAAGGCCATGCTGGCCAACTAGTTGTTGGAACACTTGGCGGTAAAACAGTGGCAGCGATGCAAGGACGTTTCCATTATTACGAAGGATATTCCATGCAAGAAGTGACATTCCCAGTACGTGTCATGAAAGCAATGGGAATGACGCATATTCTTGTAACTAATGCTGCAGGCGGAGTAAATGAAAGCTTCACACCTGGTGATTTGATGATTATCACGGATCATATTAATTATATGGGTGCACATCCACTTATCGGACCAAATTATAAGGAATTTGGACCAAGATTCCCGGATATGTCAAGTGCGTATACAAAGGAACTTGTGCAATTGGCAGAACGTGTTGCTTCTGAACAAAATATTGCGGTTCAAAAAGGTGTTTACATTGGGTTTACAGGCCCTACTTATGAAACACCTGCTGAAGTAAGAATGGCGCGTATTTTAGGCGGAGATGCAGTTGGTATGTCTACAGTGCCTGAAGTAATTGTTGCTGCTCATGGCGGTATGAAAGTACTTGGTATTTCTTGCATTACGAATATGGCTGCAGGAATCCTGGATCAGCCATTGGCACACGATGAAGTCATTGAAACAACTGAGAAAGTAAAATCAACATTCTTGGCATTGGTGAAAACAATCGTTTCTGAAATGAAAATTGAAGCGTAAGTGGTATTAAAATAAGAGGTTGCCTGATAAGTCTTTAAAGGACTTATTGGGCGCCTCTTTTTTTATAGGGTAAGTGCTTTTGTCCAAAAATCATTATTTTAGGGGAATGCCGGCATTTATAAGAGACTTCAAAACAGCATCATAAGGATTGAACCATCAAATCCATCTCATCAAAATATACTCTCTTAAGGGGAGTATTTCAGACTGTAGACAAAGTCCTTATCTTAGAGAACCTTGTCTGCAGTATTTTTGTTTTCAGTGTTCTCACCGGTTAACGCTATTTTCTGCAGAATGGGCTCGCTTTCCGCGGGCAAGCATCAAGCCTCCTCGCGCTCTGCGCTGCGGGGTCTTGATACGCTTGTTCTTCCCGCAGGAGCCTCTCCCATTCTGCAGAAAATAGGATACACGTTATATGAAGTTTCCATAGTAAAGACAGAAATTCACTGTGTTATTTTGTATAGTATAGATAATTATTATTTTCCAAGGTGATGATGAGAATGTTAACCATTCGAAAAGGAAGAAGAAGTAGTACAGACCTGGAAAGTGGTTACTATGTAAAAGATGAGCGAACCAAACAGTTTGCCTACTCGTTTCACACTGCAGCTGATTGAGATAGATTTGTCTTAGGAACTAGGAACGATTGTCACCCCAGGTAATTTGCATGATAGGTCTCTCCCCGTGAATAAGCCGAAAAATAAAGAAGGAATTCAGAAATTGGCACCTTTGGAGCCTTTCTGAATTCCTTTTGTCTATAATCTGAAATACTCCCTCAAGGGGAGCATTCTTTTAAAAACGTTATTCCATTGATTCTGTTGCCTTATTCTTTTTAACTCTCGTAAAGAAATAGGCCGTAATCCAAGCGGTTACCGGGATGACTAATGCAACGCCTGTTCCTGCACAGAAGATTGTAATCATTTCGGAACTGAAGATCTTGGAGTTTATGATTTCACCCAGGGAATAGTTTAAATCTTTAAACCAGATTAAAAGTGCCATATAGCCGCCAAAGAAAGCAAAGAATAGTGTATTGGCGCTTGTACCGAGAATGTCTTTCCCGATTTGGATGCCGAACTTGTATAATTCCTTTCGGCTTGCATTTGGATTATGATAGCGCATCTCAAACATCGGGGAGGAGATAGCCATGGCTGCGTCCGTTATCGCGCCAATTGTGCTCATAATGATGACTGATGCGGCAATCTTCACAAAATCGGTGCCTATGTATAGGGAGAAAACGCTAAGCTCTTCCATCTCTTCTTCTCCAAATCCTTGAATCATTGAAACATCTGTCATCCCCCATATGAATAGTAGTAAAACAAGGATGGTTAACATGGATGCTAAGAAAGCTGTCATGGTTTTTGTGTTTATTTCATTGATAAAGAATAGGTTGATACAGCTAATAATCAAGCAGGCAATCAAGGTTACTATGATTGGATTAGCCTGCGGCATTAACATAATCATGGTTGAGATTATTAAAACCATAAAGTTTAAAAAAATAGCAGCGAAAGACCTGATCCCCTTATAGCCCCCGATGATGAGCATAAGGATAAACAAAATAACTGCCAGTGAAACTAATGTATTCATGCGTTTCTCCTCTTTCGGTTAATAAAGAAAATAGCCGTATACAATCCAATCGGAATAGTAATCACAATGCCAATCCCACCTGCAAGAGCTCGTGCCAATTCAAGCGATAGATTCATTGAAAGGGTAAAGCCAATCGGCGAGGCATTTTTAAAATAAAGAATTAACATCGGAATCGAGCCACTAATATAGGCGAAAAATAAAATATTAGTCATGGTCCCCATAATATCTTTTCCAATTTCAAATCCTGAAGCCTGAAGTGCTTTGACAGATATCTCTGGTTTTTTTTCATAGAGACCGAAGATAGAAGAGACAAGCGTAATGGACACGTCCATAACGGCCCCAAGTGACCCGACGAATAGCCCTGCCAAGAAAACCATTCGATAAGGCTTCGTTAGAAATTGCATCTCTTCGTAGCGAAGTCCGCTATCATTGGTTAGTTCCATGACAAAATACGTAATCAACAAAGACACAAATGTGCCAAGTAAAGTCGCGATAATCGCAGCAAATGTTTTTTCATTGATGCCATTAACGAGCAAGAGTGAAATAACCGTAAAAATCACAACGGAAATCCCACAAATCCACAGCAAGCTTACGCCGGTGTTCAAATACACATCTAAAGCGTAAGATAAGATAGCCGCATTCACAGCGAGGCTTATCACCGCGAAAACACCCTGCTTCCTTCCGACGAACAAAAGCGTAAGAATGAATACCCATGCAACAAGCAAGACATATTGATCCCTCTTTACCGACTGTATTGTTCCGGTAAGCGGTTCTTGCTTACGATCATCCTTAATAGAGACAAAAACTTCACTACCCACTCGATACTTATTGTCATACGCGCTTGAATCCGAATACTCATTGGTTATAGATATTTTTTTCCCCTTCAGATCACCATTTTTAATGACAGCCTCCATATCCTGCGTATTGAGATGATCGCGGTTCTCGAAGCGATCTATTGTATCCTCAGTAGCAACATGCTTGACCTTAGTTACTTTTGCTATTGGCTGATCGTACAGAAAATGATTATGATTCACAAATACAATTGAAGTAGCCACAAAAAACGCTAGAAGAAGGTACCGATATAACGGTTTATTCATTTTTATAAAAAATGCACGCATGCATACACCTCACAATCTAAAGATAAATAGTAAGAGAATGGACTAAGACTTTGGAGAATGTTCTGCCTGTAGCATATGTTGAAACACCATACGTTTTCAGTAACGACTCATTATTTTATCACTATTAGCAATTGATGACTATAGCCCGCACTGCATAATAAAAGATGCTAAAGATAGAAGGAAATCGTTTTTTTTGTTGTATTGATGCAAAAAAAGGGAACAAGAGGAAGCTACATCAGCTATTCACTTAAATCAACAGATTAAAAGGGGCTGGGACATAAATATTTCAGTCAATGATAAACCCGAACTATTAGGTGATATTTTAATAAATATTTCGCATAATAGTTCGGGTTTTTATTTGTTTTCAATAGATTTGTTACTTCTGTATACCATTATTAAACTTAGTGGAATGTAGTGGAAGCCACTCGACTCCTGCGGGAAGTAGAGGAAAGGCTGAGACCTGAGCAGGCGTAAGCCGAGGAGGCTAAAGCCTTCCTCCCCGCGGAAAGCGAGTGGAGTAAGCGCGTAATGGAACGGACTTTTTTTCCAACTTAATTCTTTAATAAGTAGTAACAAAGTCGATTAATTTAGATATCGTTCGTCTTTTCAGAGTCGTTTAAAAGTTATGTCCCAACCTCTTTTTTCTTCGTGGATTTATTTCATAGGTTCATGAAGGGAGGTGGCGGATTAAGTGAAATTTTAAAACGAATAAATGTACCTCTCTGTATAAAAGTGGTTTTGTTGGAAAAACTGGAATTTATCATGAGTAGGAGGTCTGTCCATGAAACGGTATGTTTCAGCTTTATTAGTAATCGTGTTCACTTTAAGTATGTCCATTCCATCATTTGCAGCCGAAAAAATAAAAACGGCAGAATTAGATTTAGCACCTAAAACGAAGTCAGCAATACTGATAGAAAAGGATACGGGTTCTGTTATATATGATAAAAATAAAGATGAACGACTGTCTCCCGCCAGCATGACGAAAATCATGACTATGCTGTTAATCATGGAGGCACTGGATCAAAAACGAATAAGCATGACAGATAAAGTTCGGACAAGCGAGTATGCTGCCTCTATGGGTGGTTCACAAATATTCCTTGAACCGGGTGAGGAAATGACAGTAGAACAAATGCTCCGAGGAATTGCGATTGGTTCCGGGAATGATGCCTCTGTTGCCATGGCAGAAAAAATTGCCGGGAGCGAAGAGGAATTCGTTCAGCGAATGAATGCAAAGGCGACTGAATTAGGGTTAAAAAATACAAAATTTCAAAACTGCACGGGATTGCCAACAACCGACCATTACAGCACAGCATTTGATATGGCGATGATGGCGAAAGAATTATTAAAGCATGAAGAAATCACGCAATTTACAAGTTTATATGAATCTTATTTACGTGAAGACACGGATAAAAAATTCTGGCTTGTGAATACCAATAAACTGGTTAAATTTTATCCAGGTGTGGATGGATTAAAAACTGGTTTTACACATCAAGCTAAATACTGCTTAACCGCAACAGCTAAAAAAGATAATTTGCGAGTGATCGCAGTTGTATTTGGGGCTGAAAATCCAAAAGAGCGGAATACGCAAGTGACCCATATGCTTGATTATGCTTTTGCTAATTATCAATCCAGACCGGTTTACAAGAAGAATCAGCCGCTGGCTCTTTTAAAAATTGAAAAAGGCCAAACGAAAAGAGTAAGTCTGGTCACTGATGGGTCGGTCTCTCTTTTAAATAAAAAAGGGGAAGAAAAGGTTAATGTCCGTCCAAGTATTGTTTTGAAAAAAGATGTACAGGCGCCGATCAAAAAAGGTGAACAGCTTGGAACTTTAAAAATGATGCGAGATGACAAAGTAATTTCAGAAACGCCATTAATTGCATCACAAGATGTTAAACGAGCAAGCTGGTTTGATTTATTTAAACGGTCATTCGGCATGTTTACCCATACGGGCGATGAATAACCATTCCAATGCGAAAATAAACGAATGGAAAGAGAATATCACTAGTTTTGTCTTTAAGAAGGAATTGAAGTGGTCAAGAGCGAAATCACCACTATAAGACTTTGAAGGGGGCAATGACAAAGTGAGTTTAGAGATTGATATGAGGACGATTGAGGATATATTATGTATTCGTCTGCAGGGAGAGCTCGATCATCATACGGCAGAAGATTTAAAGAATAAAGCATCTCAATTAATTGAAACAGGTGGCATTCGCCATATTATTTTAAATCTAGGTGAGTTAAGTTTCATGGACAGCTCAGGATTAGGTGTCATATTGGGAAGATATAAACAAATCCAGCAATTTGAAGGGGAAATGATTGTTTGTGCGATTTCGCCTTCTGTCCATAGGTTATTTGAGATGTCGGGAATGTTTAAAATACTCCGTCAAGAGCCTTCAGAGGAAGCAGCTATACATGGATTGGGGGTAGCTTGATATGAAAAATGAAATGGCGATGGAATTTTCGGCATTAAGCCAAAATGAATCTTTTGCCCGAATTACAGTAGCATCCTTTATCGCTCAATTAGATCCAACCCTTGATGAATTAACTGAAATTAAAACGGTTGTATCCGAAGCGGTCACCAATTCTATTATCCATGGATATGAGGGGGATTCTTCAGGGAAAATCTATATCTCTGTCACGCTGGATCTTGAGGAAGAAACAGTGGAACTAACGGTGCGAGATGAAGGAATTGGGATTAGGGATATCGATGAGGCCAGGCAGCCGTTGTATACGACTAAGCCAGAATTGGAGAGGTCCGGAATGGGCTTTACCATTATGGAAAACTTTATGGATGAGATTTTTATTGAATCATCCAGGGGTGAAGGTACAGAGATACGACTCATGAAAAATCTTTCTAAAAGCAAAGCTTTATGTAATTAAGGAGACTAATACAATGGATGTGGAAGTCAAAAAGGGTAAAAAGACCGCCCAGCTTAAGGACGAAGAGGTAAAGGCACTCATACTTCAAAGCCAGCAAGGTGACCAATTAGCTAGAGACGAAATCATCCAGAAAAACATGAGGCTTGTATGGTCAGTTGTACAAAGATTTCTTAACAGAGGATATGAACCGGATGACTTATTTCAAATCGGGTGTATTGGTTTAATGAAATCTGTAGATAAATTCGATCTATCCTATAATGTTAAATTCTCCACCTATGCAGTACCGATGATTATCGGTGAGATACAGCGTTTCATTCGTGATGATGGCACGGTAAAAGTCAGCCGTTCATTGAAGGAAATGTCCAATAAAATCAGAAGAGCAAAAGATGAATTATCTAAGCAATTTGGGAGAACGCCAACTATCACAGAAATCAGTGAACATTTGGAGCTAACGCCTGAGGAAGTCATCATGGCGCAGGAGGCAAGTCGATCTCCATCATCGATCCATGAAACGGTTTATGAAAATGATGGCGATCCCATTACATTGCTCGATCAAATCGCGGATAGCTCTGAAACAAAATGGTTTGAAAAAATCGCTTTGAAAGAGGCAATTGCCTTATTGGATGAACGGGAAAAATTGATTGTCTATTTGCGTTATTATAAAGATCAAACGCAGACGGAGGTTGCAGAACGGCTTGGCATTTCACAGGTCCAGGTATCTAGATTGGAAAAGAAGATCTTAAATCAAATGAAAGACCGTATGGACTAGAACAATTGTCCATACGGTTTTTTCTTTGCCAATACAGGCAATCCTGAAACTAATTTACGATTTTTGGTATGGTTCCTATTTTTTCTAACCATACTATATATACACGTAAATCAGGAAATGGGGATGAAAGAACTCATGGAGGAATGTGTTTATATCCGTTTAAAATATCGAGCAAAAATTGTACCAAATCACCCGATAAAACTCGCGGATATTGCAGATATCATTGGGACAGATGAAGTGAAAGAAAAGGTTAGTAATTTAATTTTAGGTGAATTCTCTAAGGATAAAAATGTTTTTATCCTGGATGTGACAGTTGTACTCCAAACCATTTTTCAACATTTTCCTGAAATAAAAATGGACACCTATGGGCCGTCGCAAACAATTGTGGAAGTGGAGCGTAAGAAGAAAAAGGTTTCAAATATTTTGTTTGCACTTGTGTGGGTTGTTCTTTTCCTAGGGGCAGGCTTTGCCATTATGAATTTTCATGAGGATGTTAGTATGAGGGAATTGCATGAACGCATCTATTATATGATGACCGGTAAGCATTCTGTAAATCCACTTGTGTTCCAAATACCTTATTCATTTGGTTTGGGCATTGGGATGATTTTGTTCTTTAATCATATTTTCAAAAAGAGATTCAATGATGAACCCAGTCCAATGGAAGTAGAGATGTTTAACTATCAGCAGGATTTAGATCAATACCTCATTATGAATGAAAACAAACATGCGATTAATTCTGGTAGAGATGATTGAGTTTTTCTTTGTGCTGATCGTTGGGTTTTCGGGAGGGGTTTCGGTTGGAGCTGGATATGTGGCGTTCCTGACCGTGCTTAATATTATTCCACGGCTTACTCAGCTTACGAAGGCCAAGTCTGTCCATTATTTCGAAAGTGCCGTTATTCTTGGAGCAATTAGTGGCACGATTTTCAGCTTATGGGACTTCACGCTTGGTCTAACACCGCTCATCCTCACCATTATGGGGGCATTTAGCGGCGTTTTTAACGGAATGCTTGCGGCTGCACTTACAGAAGTACTAAACGTCTTTCCCATTTTGGCTAAAAGGATTGGGATGCAGGATCGGATTTTGTATATCCTCATGGCACTTGTCTTCGGAAAAATAGCCGGATCCCTATTTCAATGGATTATTTATAATCAATAAGCATCATTAGGCGGTGAAGAGTTGAAAGGGAAGAGAAATATTATCATCATCACAGATGGTGATGAATATGCGAAAAAAACAATCGAACATGTTGCAAAGGAAGTCGGTGGCCGTTGCATTTCAGCCTCCTATGGAAATCCATCAAAGGTGGATGGGCCTCGACTGATTAAACTCATTCAATCTGCTGCTTACGATCCGGTATTGGTTATGTTTGATGACAGTGGTTTGGTCGGAGAAGGGACTGGTGAAAAGGTCATGAAATATGTGGCTGAACATCCGGCTATCAATCTCCTTGGAATTATCGCGGTTGCTGCCAAAACGAAACAAGCCGAATGGACGAAAGTAGACGTTTGTATTGATCGTGAGGGTAATCTGACAGAGTTTGGTGTCGATAAATTTGGAGTACCAGAAATGGATGTAAAACGGGTCAATGGAGATACAGTCTATTCTATCGATTCCATTCATGCACCGATCGTGGTTGGAATAGGTGATATCGGTAAAATGTCTAAATATGATGACATAAAAATAGGCAGCCCTATTACATTAAGTGCCGTAAAGCTTATTCTCGAAAGGAGTGAATACCATGAAGGCCAATCAAAAGGAGAAAACACCCATATCGACTGACTTACAGGCCATAAAGCAATACATGGAGAAAAATGTAGGTCTGGGAGTAAGTTTTGATCTAGGAGTAAGAGAAATTTTCATTCGTGAAACAATGATGCAAATGTATTATGTAAATGGTTTGTGTGACACCAGCTTTATAATAGAGATATTGGAAACATTGACTGACATCAATGAACAAGAAACGGTTGACCAGGATGTTCCTATCTATGAATTAGTTAAAAACCGTTTAGTCCAACAATCCGTAGTCGTTGTTGAAACGATGGATGAGATGGTGGATCAGGTACTTTCTGGTTTGATCTCTATTATTGTAGCTGGCAGCGGGAAAGCTCTTATTGTGGATGTGAGAAGTTATCCAGGGAGACAACCCCAGGAACCAGATACAGAAAGAATTACACGGGGAGCAAGAGATGGGTATGTAGAAAATATTATTATCAACACTGCACTGACACGCAGAAGGATCCGCGATGAGCGATTGCGGTTTGAAATTATGCGTGTTGGGGAGCGTTCCAAAACAGATATTGCGATTGGATATATTGATGGAATTGCGAATCCGAAGCTCGTTAATATTATTCGCGATGAACTGAAATTAATCGAAATTGATGGATTGACGATGGCCGAAAAAACGGTTGAGGAATATTTGGTCAATCAGGGATATAATCCTTATCCAATGGTTCGCTATACGGAGCGGGCAGATGTTGGAGCAAACCATTTACTTGAGGGACATGTTCTTATTTATGTGGATACATCACCAAGCATCATGATTACACCGACCACCTTTTTCCATCATGTTCAGCATGCAGAAGAATACAGGCAGGCAGCTTCAGTGGGTACTATTATTAGATGGTTCCGTTTTCTCGGTATTTTTGCTTCTCTTTTTATATTGCCATTATGGTTATTATTTGTATTGGAACCCCATTTGCTTCCAGAAAGTATGAAGTTTATTGGACCGCAAGATGATGCTCATGTTCATATTCTATTACAGATTGCAGTAGCGGAAGTTGGAATCGAACTGCTCAGAATTGCGTCGATCCATACACCAGCTCCTTTATCATCGGCCATGGGACTTATTGCTGCCGTCCTAATTGGTCAAATAGCCATTGATGTTGGTTGGATGGTCCCTGAGGTATTACTTTATGTGGCCATTGCATCGATTGGCAGTTTTGCTACTCCAAGTTTGGAGCTTGGCTTGGCCAATAAATATATGCGCTATCTGATTTTAATTTTAACGTCTCTCTTCCATGTACCTGGGTTTATGGTTGCTAATACTCTTCTAATTATATTCTTAACCAGATTAAACACATTATCTACTCCTTATTTGTGGCCATTTATACCATTTGTACCTAAGGCGCTTTCAAATATCGTGATTAGAAGACCGGTCCCTGGCAGACATTTAAGGCCGCGTTTTTTACATGTGCTAGATCGAACAAAATAATACATTTTGATGTTAGGACATTAGTGTGATAAAGTAGTTATACTATTCGAAAAATAGACAGCTTTAGTTAGCTGTCTATTTTTGTTATAACTTTGTGGGGAGAGATGGGAATGCATTTTCATGGAACGAGCAGAGTCAATGATCAGGGGCATTTAGAAATTGGGGGAGTAGACACTGTTTCTCTTGCGGAAAAATACGGTACACCATTATACATATATGATGTGGCTTTAATTAGAGAACGGACAAGAATGTTCAGGGATACTTTCCGTCAATTAGGAATAGGAGCTCAGGTAGCATATGCGAGTAAAGCCTTTTCTTCGATTGCGATGTTTCAGCTTGCAATGGAAGAGGGATTATCTTTGGATGTGGTGTCTGCCGGCGAATTGTATACAGCTCTCCAGGCAGGTTTTCCAGTTGAACGGATTCATTTGCATGGAAATAATAAAAGCATGGAAGAATTACAAATGGCACTTGATGTAGGAGTAGGCTGTATTGTTGTGGATAATTTTTACGAAATCGCTATGTTAGAGGATCTATGTAAAATAGAAAATAAAACATGCTCGATTCTTTTACGGGTCACTCCAGGAATTGAAGCCCATACGCATGATTATATTTTAACAGGACAAGAGGATTCTAAATTCGGCTTTGACCTATGGAATGGTCAGGCTGAAAAAGCGCTTCAAAAGGTGATTGCGAGTAAGTATTTCGATGTATTGGGTATCCACTGCCATATTGGTTCGCAGATTTTTGAAACGACCGGCTTTATTGTGGCCGCCCAAAAAATCAGTGAACAAATTGCAAACTGGAATCAAGCATATGGCTACTCTCCAAAGGTGTTAAATTTGGGCGGGGGATTTGGCATTCGTTATACGGAAGAAGACGAACCTATTCCTGTTTCTCGCTATGTAGAGGAAATTGTAAGAGAGGTTAAATCTGATTTCGATAAATACAATTTGCCAATGCCGGAGATTTGGATTGAGCCCGGCCGATCGTTAGTAGGGGATGCCGGAACAACCATTTATAAAATCGGATCAAGTAAACATGTGCCAGGAACCCGTAAATATTGGGCTGTTGATGGAGGTATGAGTGATAATATTCGTCCCGCCCTTTATCAGGCCAATTATGAGGCCGTACTTGCGAATCGCCTGATTGATGAAGTATTTGAAGAAGTAGCCATAGCGGGAAAGTGCTGTGAAAGCGGAGATATGCTCATTTGGGATCTTCCATTGCCTAAGGTTGGGCATGGTGATTTGCTGGCTGTATTCTGCACAGGAGCGTATGGGTATTCGATGTCTAATAATTATAACCGGATTCGCCGTCCCGCCGTTGTATTTGTTGAAAATGGAGAGTCACGTCTAGTTGTGAAAAGAGAGAGTCTTGAAGATTTGATAAAAAATGATTTACCATTATATGAATAAAAACGAGGCTGCCAAATGTCTGGCAGCCTCGTTTTCATGTATTAGGAGAATAGTGATTTAATAGCATCAATTAAACTTACAAAAAATGCTTTTAATTTATCAAGGAAGGATTGTCCTTCTTCTGATTTTAGGTAATCCGTTACTTTATCTTTTGCCGCATTTAGTTGTTCTTCAACTTTATTCCAGTCAATTCCTAAATCCTTCAGCTTATTAAATAAATCTATTAAGCTCTGAATTTGTTGCTCCGTTAAAGTAATGCCAAGCTTTTCAGCTGCATTAACAACAATAGTACGCAGTTCTTCATCGTTTTTCGGAGGATTATCGGCAATCTCGCCTTTAATGGTCTCCACCAGCGATGTCGCTTCTTCTGTACCAATTTGGTCACCTAGCTTAGCTGTTTCAACCATTTCCTCATTGGCAGCTTGTTTTTGTTCCTCCGTGATTTTTGTGTCCGTTGTCACCTCGTAAGCCTTAATTAAGCCTGTTAAGGCAGCCGTACCTGAAACTTCAAAAGGGGCCGTCACATAAATCTCTGCATCTTTAATGCCGGCAGTGGCCAGGGCGTTTTTGTACATATCTTCTGTTACCCAGTTGATATTTTTCGTTTTGACCGCAATACCGGAATCTTTGGCAGAAATTGTAATCGAAGAAGAGGAGAGTGCTTTTGTCCCGATCAGTCTGCTTGAAATTTTCCCGTCTAGGTACTTATGTTCCTCTGCATTAGAGACCGTCACAATTTCTACATCTTTAGGGGCATCCATTTCAGCTAAAAGCAACTTTTTTTGTTCTTCTGTTAAATTTTCGCCAAGTGTAACGACCATGTCGCCTCTTTGCATATCAGCTACTGCTATAGTAGGAATTAGAAAGCTTACTGCCAGTATAATGGACATGAATTTATAAAGTTGTTTTCTCATTCTGCTACCTCCCGTACTAGTTAGACGTAAAAAAATGATAAATGTTTCATTTTTTTATGTATTTTTGGATTTCCAGGCAAACGGATTGCCAATTGTGTTAACTCTGTCATATTATAATGGAATTGGAAGATTGTCTATTCTTTCTTGCATTCTTTTACAGTTAATTCGATTCATTTCGCCTATGTTTGGATCCTGGATATGTAACATACTAACGTTTTTTTAGCTATGTGAATTGGAATTTATTTCTTATTTATATCCAGAAAATAGTAACGAGGTTGTGCCAGTTGAATTCATAAGTGAAAACAAGTATGATAAGAAAGATTATTAAATACCATTCTATTATTCTCATTTAATGAGGGATCAAAATGTTAATTAAGTACAAAAAGAGCTTTGAAAAAATCGCGATGGGCTTATTATCCTTTATGCCTGATGAAAAAGATTTAAAGAAGCTCCAGAATACTGTTAAATCATATGAAACAGAATCAGACAGGCGATTATACCTTTGGAAACAAGAGGAAGACTTTATTGGATTAATTGGGATCGATCTTGATGGACAATCTGTCACAGTAACAGATTTATCTGTTAATCCTTCCCATAGAGGCCAGGGAGTCGGCCATGAGATGGTACGCTGTCTGACGGAACTATATGCTGGATATGAAATCATTTCCAGAGATGTTACTGCAGAATTCATGGCTAAATGTCTGGATTGTGAAGCGAATAGCGGAGCATAAAAACAGAGAAACCCATCTTTTAAAAGTGGGTTTCTCTATTTGTTTTCACTACGCTTTTTAAGTTGATTAACTCGTTCCTGGATTACATCTGTACGATCACGTGTCGAATGTCTGTTTATTAATAAAGAGTCAGAAAGATTACTAGTGCCATGCCATGTATACCCTGCTTCATCGCACATCTTTTGGCAGGCTATCACTAAATCTGGATCACTAATTGGTAAGAATGGGCTTTTGTAGGGTACCTTATTTTGCACATTATGTATAGTTTGCGCCAGCAAATGAATTAATTCATCTGAATCTATGCCTAACCGGTTCACTTTATCGGGGTGATCTTGCAAAATTTGCTTGGCTTTCTGCAAGGTTCGAAGTGCCCCTGAATGATTTGTTCTGCGGTAATGATACATTCCGACAGCTAGCTGGATAAATCCGACCCAGACAGAATTGCGGTCTAATGGGAGATGTTCTTTCCAATATTCTTCAAGAATTTCGTGACATTCAAAATAATCCCGACTTCCTTGGAATTCTATTAAATATTGGACGAACTCTTTCGGAATTGGATTGTTCGGAGTGTTCATATGTTCATTTCACCTCATTGTCCTGAATATTCTAGATAAATATACATGAAAAATCACATTTAAGGAAAGAAAAAGGAATTAAATCCAAAAGCATAGTAACTAATGGGAATATCCTAATAGAAACGGACCGTCAACAAAGTCGACAGTCTGTTTCTTTACCATTCATGATTTGATTAACACCAAGCTACTCCAACAATTACGAGTAGAATAAATAAAACTACGATCAGCGCAAATCCGCTACCGTAACCTCCAACTGCGCCATCTCCCATTTGTGAATCCTCCCCTTTGAATCTTTTCTTTACATTGTCATACTATGTGATCCATACTGGGATGTATGGGCTTTTGCCCACTTTTCACAAAATCAATTTGTTCATTCTATTGGAAAGAACGCAGAGTTAAACTATACTTAGAATAGTTTAAATAAGTAGGAGTGCCTATAAAGAGATGAGTTATAAAATAAAAATAGATGCATTTGAAGGACCACTCGATCTATTGTTACATTTGATAAATCGATTAGAAATAGATATTTATGATATTCCTGTAGCCGAAATTACTGAACAGTATGTTGCCTATATCCACACCATGAAAGAACTGGAATTAGATATAGCCAGCGAGTTTTTAGTCATGGCGGCCACTCTTTTAGCCATTAAAAGCAAAATGCTTTTACCTAAGCATGAAGAAGAATGGGATGAGGAAGAGGATGAATTCCTAATGGGGGAAGATCCTCGTGATGAATTGGTTACACAGCTTTTGGAGTATAAAAAATATAAAGAAGCTGCTGATGAATTTAAAAACATGGAAGCTGAAAGAGCGTTATTGTTTACCAAACCACCGATTGATTTATCACCTTATACGGAAGATGTCAAAGTAGAGCGCCAGGATTTAGATATCAGTTTATATGATATGCTGAGCGCGTTTCAAAAATTAATGAGACGTAAAAAACTAAAAAAACCATTGCACACTCGTATTACACGTCAGGAAATTACGATAGATAAACGGATTCAGGAATTAAAGGATTATCTTAAAGGAAAAAAAGAAAAGGTCCTATTCACTTCCCTGTTTGAAACAGAAGAAAAGGCCCAATTGGTTGTTACTTTTCTTGCTGTTCTGGAACTGATGAAGCAAAATCAAGTCCAGGTGGAACAAACAAATAACTTCGAAGATATTTTCATAGAATGGAAGCAGGAGGATTTTACAGTTGGATATCGTTAATTGGAAATCAATATTGGAAGCACTACTTTTTGCGGCGGGTGATGAAGGGTTATCTCTTGAACAAATATCATCCGTGTTGGAAGTGTCAATTGAAGAAGCAAATGAAGCGCTCTCTGATCTTAAAGAATTATATGAAAACGAAGATCGGGGGATCTGTGTTGTTGAATTGGCCGGTGTGTTTCAATTGGCAACGAAAAAAGATCATGCCCCTTATCTGAAAAAGCTAGTTGAAACACCTTCCACGCATACTCTTTCGCAGGCTTCACTGGAAACGCTGGCCATTATTGCCTATAAACAGCCTATCACTAGAATTGAGATTGAGGCGATCCGCGGAGTTAAAACAGAACGTCCTTTGCAAACCCTGATGGCCAAGGTTCTAATACAGGAAGCAGGCCGTGCGGAAGGAGCGGGAAGACCTTATTTATATGGAACGACAAAAGAATTTTTGGATTACTTTGGTCTGAAATCTCTGGATGAGCTTCCACCATTACAGGATGACATGGAGGATGGATTTAACGACGAGGAAGCAGATTTATTTTTTCATAAATTTCAGGAAATGGAATAAAGGAGGATGAAGCTTGGAAATCTTGTCATGTATAGGATATGAGTTAGAGAAGGAAAAGCCCAATTCACCCGAGGATTTTTTCAATCGTTCAACCGTGACATACAGGCAAAATGGTCAATTAAAAGAGTTCCAGGTCATCTATATTCGCTATTTTGAAGAAATCTTGTTTAAGCAGGAAGAAGAAGATCTAACTTCGGTTAAGGAATTACTAACTGATTATCCAGTAAAAGATGTCTTTGCTCTCCTTTGTCTATTACAAAATTCTCATTTTCAAGAAAGAAAAAGGGTATATATAAACTCAGAGTCACTTTTTTTGACCATGTTTAAGAACTTTCCCTACATCCAGGTGAGAGAAATTTTGAATAAAATGAAAAATAATCCAATAGTTTGAACCGGGATTGTCGTATAATAATGTAAATTATTCATCCCAGCGCGTTAATCAACAATAAATACTGGTGGGATATGGTAAACTAGTAGTAATTAGCGTACTCGGAAATAACGCAACGAGAAAATGTTATAGTTGGTTTTTTTAGAGAGCATATTTATGCTAGTGGTTCAGGAAAGTTAATGAACATGTAGGGTTATAGGCTAATTTATCAAAGGGTTAAATTTTTAAGGGAGGGTTCCGGTTGGGTAATACACTAGTAAAGAGCCAGTTGGAAGATGTAGCATCATTTTTAGAGCAAGCAGTACAATCTCTCGAGATTTATATGAATGCGACGACAATGGATCGTTTAATGGATGAAAAAAGTGGTGATGAGCTTTATTATAAGGGCTTGCTTTCAACTGTACGCAAGCTGTTGGTTTATTGTGAAGAAGGCTTGGAGGCATGCAAAATGGTCCTGAAAAACGAACCATTTAACAAAGCTGCAGCTGAGCGTGTTCTTTATCGTGTATATCACCAATGCGTAGAAGAATATTTTGCTCCAAAAAGTGACCTATGGTTTGAGGACAGCCGTTCAGCGTATACAGGGCGCAATTGTATAAAGTTTCGTGAAGACGCACCTGAAAGCTTGAAAATCCTTATTACTAAACTGGAATTTGATGTTCAAAAAATAAGAGAAGAACTTGAATACTATGAAACGGATTATCGGACAAAGATGGTTCAATCAAAGTAACAGGTTTAAGTCATGCGATTACCTTAGTGTAATCGCATTTTTATTTGGAGATTTCAGTAATTGGCTATAAGAAAAGCATCCCAATTCTTTTCAAAAAGGAGGAACTGAACCAACCTTTCTTTGAATAGAGTAGTACGACGGGGAGGTTGATGTGTGAATGAATCCTTTAAAAAAGTATTGGGAAGAAGTAGATAAATGGAAGGCATCCATTTCAGAATGGGCGATGGATCGGGAGGAATCAATCCGTCATATGATTTTAGAACGGGTTGACCATCTAAATGCCTATTTAAACAGTATTAAAAATAAAATCCCTTCTCATAACGAGCTGGTAAAGCTTCAGAATATGGTGGAGGAGCTGGATGACTCCGTTCATAAAGTATCGAATGGGGACTCCTATGTACCGCCTGGAAGACATGCTTTACCACCGCTGCCCTATCCATATGATGCCCTAGAGCCTTTCATAGACCAGGAGATTATGAAGCTTCATCATACCATTCATCATCAGACATATGTAGATGGTCTAAATAAAGCTGAAACTAAAATGAAAGAGGCTCGCGATAAGGATGATTATGATCTTTTAAAGCATTGGGAAAGAGAAGCTGCTTTCCATGGTTCAGGCCATTATTTGCACACTATTTTCTGGTACAATATGAAGCCTGATGGCGGAGGGGAGCCAACAGGCGAATTAATGAACTTTATAAAAAGGGATTTTGGCAGCTTTGCAAAGTTTAAGAAAGAATTTACCGAAGCCGCGAAAAAGGTAGAAGGGGTGGGCTGGGCCCTTTTAGTATGGTCCAATCGAGCTCACCGCCTGGAAATCTTACAATCTGAACGGCATATGATCCTTACACAATGGGATACCATCCCTTTATTAGTATTGGATGTTTGGGAGCATGCGTATTATTTGCAATATAAGACTGATCGCGGGGCTTATATAAATAACTGGTGGAATTTAGTGAACTGGGCTAATGTAAGCGAAAGGTTTGAACAGGCTCGCAAAATTGGCTGGAAGATTTATAAGAAATAAAAGTACATGAACAAGAAGTCCACTAAAAAATGACAATCATCCTAGATTAAAAGACTGGAAGAAGGCTATTTATCCTTGAAACCAAGAATAAATAGTCTCTTTTGTGTGATTGTAAAAGGAAGAAAACAAATAAATTCTAAAGGGATTGGTGGAAATGTATAGAAGTTAGAGGTAATAAAAGTAAATGAGTGATAATCCTCAGATATATACATCCTTATCATGCTTCTTATTCCTTATTTCTTGAAAAAAATACTAATTGACCCCGCGCCAAAGCCAAATCCAATAATGATTAAAGCTATATAACCATTAGATAGTTTTCCTTGAAGCAAGTTAAATAATAATCCTGAGATAATTACAACCATAAAAAGTAATTGCCTTACCAGACCGCAATAAACCTACACGTTTTCCTCTTCCTATACACAACCTGTTCCCTTTCATGCATATCCCTAAATTACCTGTCTCTCTAGAAAATTGATTCTGTTTAAGAATCTTCATGCATAGACTTGTACAAAAACATGGAGGGGACGAGTGTGGTGAAAGGGTACTCTTTCAAATATAAACGGAACATATATAAATCGAATCGAAGTCCTTCTGCAAAGAACGGTCCAGTTCGTTTAACAAGTTGGAAACTGATCAGTATATTCCTCATCATGATTCTGTGTTTGGCTAGTTTTCTCTCACTGGTTAGTCCAGCTTCAGCTCAATCAATCGAAAAAATTCAAACCGGCGCCAAAAGTGCGATTATGATTGAGCAAAGTACTGGCAGAATATTGTATGAGAAAGATGCCCATACAAAGCGGAGAATTGCGAGCATTACTAAAATTATGACAGCGATTCTGGCGATTGAATCGGGCAAGATGGATAAGACCGTAACGATAACCGATTCGATTTTAAAAGCGGAAGGGTCTGCTATCTATCTGCAGGTAGGAGAGAAAATTAAATTAAGCGATTTGGTCTATGGGCTTATGCTTCGCTCAGGAAATGATGCGGCCATTGCAATCGCTGAGTATGTGGGAGGAAGTGTGGAAGGTTTTTCTGCTTTAATGAATCAAAAAGCAGAGTGGATTGGCATGGAAAATAGCCATTTCAGCAATCCACATGGGCTGGATGATTCAGATAACCATTATTCAACGGCCTATGATATGGCGATTTTAACCAAGTATGCGATGGGAAATAAAATGTATGAGAAAATTGCCGGAACCAAAATCCATCGAGCTCCAAATCCAAATGAAGTGTGGGATCGAGTTTGGAAAAACAAAAATAAACTGCTAACTGAAAAATATAAATACTGTACGGGTGGTAAAACAGGATTTACAAAAAAAGCTCGCCGTACATTAGTAACAACTGCATCAAAAGATGGACTGGATTTAATCACTGTTACCATTGATGATTCATCCGATTGGGCAGATCATATAGCCCTTTATGAAGCGGGCTTTTCTACTTATTCCATGACTGAAGTAGTTCCGAGTGGAACGATAAAATCCATAAAAAGAGGGTTTTATAAAAATAGGGCTTATTTAAAATCAGCCATTATCTATCCGCTTACGCAAGAAGAAGTGGAGAATATCGAAGTTAAGTATGAATTAAAAAAGCCCAAAAAGCAGTGGAAAAAAGGGAAGAAGCTCCCATCAAAAATAGGGACGGCTAACGTCATTCTTGATGGTCAAGAGATAATCTCTAAACCTATTTATCTACATAAGAAAGATCAAACTGTTTTTGGCATATGGAAAGATGTCTTCTATACTTTTTCAGGTGTGAAAGCAAATGGTTAATCATATTTGGGTTGGTATCAGTGTCATCGGTATTCTATACGCTATGATGACTGGAACAATGGCGGAAGTGAATGAGGCAATTTTTAAGAGTGCAAAAGAATCGGTGACCTTATGCTTTGGTTTAATGAGTGTGCTCGTTTTCTGGTTGGGGATCATGAAGATTGCAGAAGAGGCAGGCCTGTTAAATAGTTTGACTCGAATGGTGAAACCGATTGTATCCAGGCTATTCCCAGAGGTACCGCCAAGTCATCCAGCGATGGGGTATATTGTATCCAATATAATGGCGAACACATTGGGATTAGGAAATGCGGCAACACCACTTGGAATTAAGGCAATGGAACAATTAAAAGAATTAAATGGCGGGAAGGATAGTGCGAGCCGTTCCATGATTACGTTTCTGGCATTGAATACCTCTGGACTGACACTTATTCCAACGACTGTTATTGGAATCCGGATTCACTACAATTCAGCCAATCCTACAGAAATCGTAGGCCCTACATTCCTGGCAACCGTCATTGCGACGATTGCTGCGATTATTTTAGATCGCTACTTTTACTGGAAAAGGGCAAGAAAGGGGATCGACTAATGCACTGGATCTCAATTATATCTATATGGATGATTCCTACCGTTATTCTGATCATCCTTGGAATGGGTGTTATAAAGAAGGTGCCAACTTATGAGACCTTTGTAGAAGGCGGGAAGGAAGGCATCAAGATCACATTTTCGATTATTCCCTACCTGATTGGCATGATGGTGGCTATTTCTATCTTTCGCGCTTCGGGAGCAATGGATTTATTAATAGGCTGGATAAGGCCCGTATTAAATTTTTTAGGAGTACCTTCAGAGATAGTGCCACTAGCACTTATAAGACCCATCTCAGGAAATGCTTCTCTGGGAATGGTTAGTGATCTGATTGCTACTTACGGGCCCGATTCTTTTATAGGTAAAGTTGCTTCTACGGTACAGGGGAGCACTGATACCACCTTGTATGTCTTAACCGTCTACTTTGGGGCGGTAGGAATCAAAAAAATGGGAGATGCTTTAAAGGTGGGACTTTGGGCTGACCTCATTGGAATTGGTGCCGCGATTTTATTGGCTGGGATTATGTTCCAATAGACACGAAATTGTCACAAAATGGACAAGTAGGGTGAAAAAATAGTAAAATTTAGAAAGAATCGGTATTAAAAGCCGATTTTTTTGTGTTTCTTTGCAAGTAATGAAATAATATGCGTGAAAGTACATATCACTTTCATCAAAAACAAAGTATAATGAACAACTAGGTAGAATGCCTATTATTTGAGTTAAGCTTACAGAAAAAGTAAAATTAGACAGGTGATTAATATGGAAAGATTACAAAAAGTTATTGCACAGGCTGGAATCGCCTCCCGAAGAAAAGCGGAACAATTAATCTTAGATGGCAAAGTGACGGTTAATGGTAAGGTTGTAAAAGAGCTTGGCGTTAAGGTTGGTCCAAATGAACAGATAGAAGTAAGCGGTGTACCTGTGGAAAAGGAAGAACCGGTATATTTCTTGCTGTATAAGCCAAGAGGTGTCATTTCAGCTGCCAATGATGATAAAGGCAGAAAAACGGTCATTGACTTATTCCCGTTAATTGAACAGCGTATTTACCCTGTAGGTAGACTGGATTATGATACATCAGGGTTAATCTTGCTTACTAATGATGGAGAATTTGCGAATGCTCTTATGCATCCAAAGCATGAAATTGAAAAAACGTATGTGGCAAAGATTCAAGGGATTCCTTCCCGAGAATTACTGAAGAGATTGGAACGCGGTGTCGAATTGGAAGACGGAAAAACGGCTCCTGCCAAGGCGAAATTGATTTCAATGGACCGAAGAAAACAGTCATCAATTGTCGAATTGACTATTCATGAGGGAAGAAATCGACAAGTTCGTCGTATGTTTGAAGCGATTGGGATGCCAGTTATAAAATTAAAGCGCGAAAGATATGGGTTTTTAACACTTCATGGTGTAAATACTGGGGATTACAGAGAGTTAACACCACATGAAGTAAAGCAGCTTCGTCATATGGCACTTCATAAAGATTAAATAAATATAATCACAGCGCTGTTCTAAACGACTGCTTGTTTGGCAGCGCTATGATTCATATATGTAGAATTGGGGTTGGGAGGGATTTTTTATGACCAAACAAAGACGTAAGTGGATGAGAATATTGGTTTTAGCCCTTTTAGCTGGCGCCGTCGTTTATGTGTTATTTTCGAGTTTGACATTGGGCAAGGAAAAAACGCTGAAAATAAATGAAACCGCTCCAAATTTTGCTTTAACTGATCTTGATGGGGTAAAGCATGTTTTGGATGATTATAAGGGGCAAGGAATATTTCTTAATTTCTGGGGTACATGGTGCAAGCCGTGTGAATATGAAATGCCATATATGCAAAGTCAATATGAAGTATTTAAAGATAAAGGGGTTCAGGTATTGGCAGTGAACGTCAATGAATCTGATTTTGTTGTTAAGAATTTTGTTGAACGGCATGATCTTACATTCCCGGTTGTCATCGATAAAGATAATCAGGTGCAGCATCAATACTTAATTGGCAGCTTGCCTGCTACATTTTTGATCGATAAGAATGGTAAGGTAGTAGATTCAACTACTGGAAGTTTAACAGAAGAGAAGATACAAAAGATGATGGAGAAAATCCAGCCATAACAAGGGGTAAATAGGAATGAAAGAAATAACTTGTGAATGTGGTCATGTTAATCCATATGGAACGATATTTTGTGAAGCATGCGGGAAGGTTCTCAATCAAAAAGAAGAAGAAAAAAAATTATTGGATATGAAATATGAAGGCAGTGCCAGAAGATCTCAGACCTATAATAAATCGATTGTCGACAAAGTTTGGAATTTCTTCTCCTCCGTAAAGGTAGGCGTTACCTTAATTATCCTTCCACTGATAGCGGCTTCCATCGGTACGATATTTCCACAAGAGATGTATATACCAAATGGGGAATCAGCTGATACATTTTATGAAAATCAATACGGCTGGTTTGGTAAATTGTATTATGCGTTAGGATTACATAATTTATATAGTTCATGGTGGTTCTTATTGTTAGTGTCCCTTTTGGGAGTATCACTCGTGATTGCCAGTCTTGATCGTTTTATTCCGTTATACAGAGCGTTGAAGAATCAGAGAGTCATCAGAAATGAAGGCTTTTTGCGAAGACAGCGCATTTTCGGTGAAGCTACGATTGAAGAGGACAAGGAAACCTATGAATTAATCAAAACGAGATTAAAAGCGAAGCGATACACTATAAGGGAAGACAATGGGAGTATTTTAGCCGAGAAGAATCGTTTTTCCCGTTGGGGTCCTTATGTTAATCATATAGGTCTTATTATTTTCTTAATTGGCGGAATGTTGCGTTTTATTCCCGGGATGTATGTAAACGATTATTTGCGGATTCCTGAAGGGGAAAAAAAGGCTGTACCAGGTACGAATGGCGAATATTTTGTTGAAAATCATGATTTTACCGTAGAAGTTTATGATAAAGATAAGGAAAAAGAAGAGTTTGAAGCAACGCTTGACCGGGTTGGCACGGTCGTGAAAAATTATCAAACGGATGCTACTCTTTATCAGGCAGAAGGGGAGACATTGCCGGGTGAAGAAGCAAAGCTTAAAAAAATCAAGGATTATCCGATACGTGTAAATGAACCGTTAAAGTTTGACTCCTTTGCTTTGTATCAAACTTCCTATGAAGAAAGCATGACTAAGATGTCATTCAACTTAATTAATAAAGCAACTGAAAAGGAGTATGGCAACTTAACTGTTGATTTGAATAATCCAAAGGAACGCTATGATCTTGGACAGGGATATTCTGTACAATTGGAAAGTTATTTTCCTGATTTTGAATTTAATGAAAATGATCAGCCGACAACAAAAAGCAGATTCCCTAACAACCCAGCCTTTATTTTTAAGATTATTTCACCGGAGCATCCTGATGGCGAAGTTAGTTTTGTTGCGATTAAACAAACTCTTGAACCGTTGGGTGAAACCGAATATAAGCTAAAATTTGCGAATGTAGAAACAGGGTTTGCGACTGTTTTGACTGTGCGTAAGGATCTAACCTTATGGGTGTTGGGTCTCGGAGGACTCATCTTTATGATTGGAGTTATTCAGGGAGCTTATTGGAATCACAGAAGAATTTGGATACAGAAAAAAGGGGAAAGAATTCTTGTAGCAGCTCATACGAACAAAAACTGGTTTGGCATCAAGCGGGAGATTAATGAAATAGTTGAGGGGACTTCTATTCCGTTACCGTATGATCAAATCGAGGGAGAAGAGATGCAAGAAAGAGGGGGAGTAAAGAGTGGCAACATTGAGCAGTAATTTATTATACATTGCTTTCATATTGTACTTGATTGCAACATTTGTATTTGCGGGAACGATAAAAGGGAAGAATGATAAGCGCAGTTATGAAAATTGGGCTAAAGCAGGAATCATCATTACGATTATTGGTTTTGCTTCACAGCTGGGTTATTTTGTTACGCGATGGATTGCTGGAGGACATGCTCCGGTCAGTAATTTATTTGAGTTTACGACATTCTTTGGAATGATGCTGGTAGGAGCATTTATTATCATTTATTTCATCTATAAAACAGCTATTCTGGGAGTGTTCGCTCTTCCAATCGCCCTATTAATTATAGCGTATGCCAGCATGTTTCCGCGGGATATCTCACCACTGATTCCGGCATTAAAAAGTGACTGGCTGCATATTCATGTAACAACTGCAGCAGCAGGAGAAGCTATTTTGGCGATCAGCTTTGCTGCTGGGCTGATTTATTTGATACGGTCTGTTAATCAATCTAAAGCGACAAAAAGTACGTTTTGGCTAGAAGCTGTTTTATTTGGATTAATTTGTACGGTAGGATTTGTGGCTTCTACAACTATTTTTTCGGTAGCTGATTATGAAGCTACCTACTCTTGGACAAATAAGGATGGAATAGAAGAAAAAGCGGAATATACCATGCCTGCCTTTTTTGTTCCGAATGAAGCAAAACTAGTGTCTGAATCAGGCATAGCTCCATTAATCGAACTGCCATTAATGATTAATGCAAAAAAGCTGAATACAGTCGTGTGGTCGCTTCTAATTGGCGCAGTTCTATATGGATTGATACGTTTAATTGTACGTAAACGGATAGGTGCAGCTTTGAAGCCTTTAGTTAAATCAGTAAATTTAAATTTGCTGGATGAGATTGGGTATAGATCTGTTCTGATCGGATTTCCTGTATTTACGTTAGGAGCGCTAATCTTTGCGATGATTTGGGCACAGATGGCTTGGTCCAGATTCTGGGGTTGGGATCCTAAGGAAGTATGGGCATTGATAACCTGGCTATTCTACGCAGCCTTTTTACACCTAAGAATATCGAAGGGCTGGCATGGTGAAAAGTCTGCATGGCTTGCAGTAATAGGGTTTGTTATCATAATGTTTAATCTGGTAGCTGTTAATCTGGTTATAGCTGGTTTACATTCATATGCAAGTATGTAAGAAAAAGAGGTCTTCCTGATAAGGAAGCCTTTTATAGTTGGAGAGATCTATAATGTAGCTGGCCTTTTCAAACTATTCCATTGCAGGTCCAGCCGTGGTTCAGAGGTTATACTTCTATAATAGGAGAAGCTTTCTGTGTATATTCACACGAAGCTTGCCTTTTGAAAAAACAAGGTTACTTTAAATTACCAAACCAACCTGCTTTTGAGCGAGTTTTTCGGTTGTGGTTGAGCGTATCAAACTATAAAATGAACTTGATAGAAAGGTTGGATTTATGTAAATATTCACTTTTCTATTTCTAAATATTTGGTATCCATGTATAATAAAACAAGTATCGTGGATAAATTTGTCTAGTTAGTAGTTTATACATAAGGGAGGTCCGGTTGATGGAAGATAACAACATACGATTGCTTGTAGTTGATGATGAGGACCGCATTAGAAGACTATTAAGAATGTATTTAGAGCGTGAAGATTATACAATTGATGAGGCGGATAACGGGGAAGATGCATTAGAACTTGCGTTGACGAATGATTATGATTTAATCCTCCTTGATTTGATGATGCCTGGCAAAGATGGGATTGAGGTTTGCAGAGAGTTGCGCGAAAAAAAGGCAACACCTGTTATCATACTTACTGCTAAAGGGGAAGAAGTAAACCGAGTGCAGGGATTTGAAGCCGGGACAGATGATTATATTGTAAAACCGTTCAGCCCTAGGGAAGTGGTTTTACGGGTAAAAGCTTTGTTAAGAAGATCATCTAAAAGTTCTTATATTCAATCAGAGACATCATCTAAAGATGTTGTTGTCTTTAATCATTTGACGATTGATAATGATGCACACAGAGTATTGGCAGATGGTGTAGAAGTTTCGTTAACTCCTAAAGAATATGAACTATTGTACTTCTTGGCAAAAACACCGGATAAAGTTTATGACAGAGAACAATTGTTAAAAGAAGTTTGGCATTATGAATTCTTTGGTGACTTACGAACCGTGGATACTCATATTAAGAGACTAAGAGAAAAATTAAATAAGGTATCTGAGGATGCAGCCAGAATGATTGTAACGGTTTGGGGCGTTGGATATAAATTCGAGGTAATCAACGACTAATGTTTTGGAAAAGTGTTGTCGGAAAACTATGGCTCACTATTATCTTGCTATTCTCCTTCGTTCTATTCATATTGACTGTACTGCTTCTTGAATTTTTTCATAACCAAAGTATGGAGGAAGCTAAATCTTCTTTATATCAAACAGCTAAACAAGTTGATGCTGTTTTAGCAGAAGAATCAGACATAGAGAAATCAACACAAATTGTTTGGCAAGTCATTGATCCAGATAAGGATATAGTGATTATTTTGGATGAAAACACCTTATACAGTAGTTTGAATAATATGAATAAGAAAGAGGTCTATCAATTATTCTCTCAGGATGAGATTTTAAAAAAAGCATTAGTCAATGATAAGCAAGTATCAGAAACTACTTATCTTTCATCTGTTTTGGGTGGAGATGATGTTACCCAGGGAACCATTGTCGGAATTCCACTCAGCGACCAGGAAATGGATGGAGCCATTTATGCCTTCCAATCCGTGGATTCTAGTGAGAGTACAAGTGCACAAACGACCATCTTTATTTTAATCGCTGTTGGGGTAGGGATTGTTCTAACTACCATTTTTGCTTTCTTCCTGTTATCAAGAGTAACTGCTCCACTCAGGAAAATGCGAGAAGCCGCTTTTGAATTAGCCAGAGGAAAATTTGATATGAAAGTCCCCATTTTAACAAATGACGAAATTGGTGAATTGGCAACAGCTTTCAATCAGATGGCTCGACAGCTTAAATATAACATGACGGCATTGCAGCAGGAGAAAGAAAATTTATCGAATATTTTAATTAGTATGGCCGATGGCGTGATTACCTTTAATAGAGAAGGTGAGATCCTGGTAACGAATCCTCCAGCTGAAGACTTCTTAAGGTATAGCTATTTTGATGAAGCGAATCAAAAAAAGCAGCCTGGACACCAAGTCCCTGATACTTTAAGGAACTTATTCCTTGAAGTTAAAGAAACAGAAAAAGGAAAAATAGCGGAGATTTCTACACAGGGACACGACTGGGTTATTCTCATGAATCCGCTCTATCGCCATAATGATATACGGGGAGCAGTTGCTGTATTACGGGATATGACAGAGGAACGCCGGCTCGATAAAATGCGTAAAGATTTTATTGCCAATGTATCACATGAGCTACGTACACCGATTGCTATGCTCCAGGGATACAGTGAAGCGATCATTGATGATATCGCAGAAACGGCAGAAGAGAAAAAAGAAATGGCACAGGTTATATATGATGAGTCCTTGAGAATGGGTCGGTTGGTCAATGAACTCTTAGATTTGGCAAGAATGGAAGCGGGACATCAAACTTTAAACATTGATGAAGTAGAAGTTGGCAGTTTCCTTGGCAGAATTTCGAAAAAGTTCCAGAGGGCTGCGCAGGAGAAACACGTTGCAGTCTATACGACTCTTGATCATCCAGAAGCAATCATTCGATTAGATCCAGATCGGATTGAACAGGTCTTTACCAACTTGATCGATAACGCATTGCGCCATACACCAGAGGGAGGCGAAGTCCAAATTATCCAGAGAACGATGGATAATGGAACTTTGTTTAACGTGAAAGATTCCGGTGTAGGAATTTCTGAGGAAGAGTTACCGTTTGTTTTTGAAAGATTTTACAAAGTGGATAAAGCAAGAACAAGAGGTCGTTCGGGTACAGGTCTTGGTCTTGCTATAGCAAAAAATATTGTAAATGGCCATGGCGGTAAAATAGATGTGTACAGCAAGGTTGGACAGGGTACGACATTTACGTTTTTCTTGCCATCGAAAAAGTAGAATTAAGAAGATAAATCTTGTTACACAAGGAACGGTTTGAGTAAAGCATATCACTTTAGTGATGTGCTTTTTTTATGTTCTGACACTGCAGAGATGTATTTCTTTCCTCTTTCTTTTATCAAGTCGTGAAAAGGGGTCTTATATCAGAATTCCAATCATAGAAGGGGAAGAAGGGGGTAATGTGGACTCATTGTAGTAACTAAAGGTAGGCAGAAAGTATCCAAGTTAATCATTTAAGATAGTCCGATAGTTTTATAAAGGAAAAACTTAGTTTATCCATTAGACAAACTAAGTTTTTCCTGTTATAATTTGAAATGTAAACAAATGAAAACGATTTCAATTTAGGAGGAATAATCAATGAATTATTTTGACTTTTGTAAACAAGTAAACTATGAAGGACCTGGTTCATCCAATCCATATGCATTTAAATATTATAATCCTGAAGAAGTTATAAATGGACAGAAAATGGAGGATCTAATGCGTTTCGCTGTTTCCTATTGGCATACATTCACTGCTGATGGTACAGATCCTTTCGGTCAAGCGACCATGATTCGTTCGTATAATCGTTATTCTGGTATGGATTTAGCGAAAGCAAGAGTAGAAGCTTCCTTTGAATTTTTTGAGAAAATGAATGTGCCATTCTTTTGTTTCCATGATGTTGATATTGCTCCAGAAGGGGCTACTTTAAGTGAAACGAATAAAAATCTTGATAGTATCGTGGCAATGATGAAGGATTACTTAAAAGATAGCAAAACAAAGTTGCTTTGGAATACGGCCAATATGTTTTCTCATCCACGTTGGATGCATGGTGCAGCAACTGCTCCTAATGCAGATGTATTTGCTTATGCAGCTGCCAAGGTGAAAAAGGGACTGGAAGTCGGAAAAGAATTAGGTTCAGAAAATTATGTATTCTGGGGCGGACGTGAAGGGTATGAGACGTTACTGAATACAGATATGAAATTAGAACAGGATAACTTGGCGCGCTTCTTCCATATGGCTGTTGATTATGCAAAAGAAATTGGCTTTGGTGCTCAATTCTTAATCGAGCCAAAACCTAAGGAACCTACCAAACACCAATATGATTTTGATGTAGCAACTGCTTTATCATTCTTACAAGCTTATGATTTAAAAGATTACTTTAAATTTAATATCGAAGCCAACCATGCTACTCTTGCCGGACATACATTTGAACATGAATTACGATTAGCACGTATACACGGTATGCTAGGCTCAGTAGATGCGAACCAAGGCGACCCATTACTTGGCTGGGATACGGATGAATTCCCGACAGATATATACTCTACAACGTTAGCAATGTATGAGATTCTTAAAAATGATGGGCTTGGTTCCGGTGGGTTAAACTTTGATGCTAAGGTTAGACGTGGTTCATTTGAGCCGGAAGATCTATTCTTCGCTCACATTGCTGGAATGGATAGTTTTGCAGTCGGTGCAAAAGTCGCACAAAAATTAATCGATGACAAGGTACTGGATCAATTTGTTGCAGACCGTTATAGCAGCTTCACAGACGGAATTGGACTTGATATTGTGAAGGGTAATACGGATTTGAAAAAATTGGAGCAATACGCTCTTGGACTTGGTGAGATTAAAAATAAATCCGGCAGACAGGAACAGCTAAAAGCGATTTTAAACCAATACATATTGGATGCTTACAGGGGATAAAGAGATAGATCCAATAAAGGAATAGATAAGGAATACGAGGATATTAGCTGTTATATGAGCTAATATCCTTAAAAATGTAAAGGTTTACATAAGTTTGAACAAATTAAACCTACTTAAAGGGGAAAGCAACTATGAGTAAATCGGGACGGAATTCATTTTATATTATATTTTTAACACTAATTGCTGCCATCGGAGGTCTGCTTTTTGGCTATGATACAGCCGTCATCTCTGGAGCGGAAAAATCACTGGAAGTCTATTTTATCGATAGCCTTGGCCTAAGTTCCTTTGTACATGGGGCAACTACATCAAGTGCTTTGATAGGCTGTATAATTGGTGGGATAATATCGGGCTATTTTGCTTCAAAATTTGGGCGGAAGAATTCACTGATCATTGCCTCTATTTTGTTTACTCTTTCGGCTTTAGGTTCAGCTTATCCTGAATTTTTATTTTTCACTAAGGGAGAACCAACGATTGCTTTATTGATTATGTTTAATTTTTATCGAATTATTGGAGGCATTGGTGTTGGTTTAGCTTCTGCGGTTGTACCTATATACATAGGAGAGATTGCACCAGCTGATATTCGTGGAAAGCTGGTCTCCTTTAATCAGTTTGCCGTCATTTTTGGTATGCTGGTTGTCTACTTTGTTAATTGGAAAATTGCGGACGGACAATCGATTACTTGGATCAATGATATTGGATGGCGGTATATGTTTGCTTCAGAAGCAATCCCTGCCGTGTTATTTATGCTCCTCTTGTTTATGGTGCCGGAAACACCGCGATATTTGGCTATGAAAAACTTAGATGGGAAGGCACTGGGCATTTTAACGAAAATTAATGGAAAAGCACATGCACAATCAATCTTGCGGGATATTAAATTATCCATCCATACAACTGCCTCCAACGGAAAGTTATTTGCATATGGAAAATTGGTTATTGTAGTTGGAATCCTGCTCTCCGTATTTCAGCAATTTGTCGGAATCAATGTTGCGCTCTATTATGCACCGCGTATATTTGAAAGCATGGGGGCAGCTAAGGATGCGTCCATGCTGCAGACAATCGTGATGGGCTTGGTTAATGTTATTTTCACCATAATCGCAATTATGACAGTTGATAAATGGGGACGAAAACCTTTATTAATTATCGGTTCTATCGGGATGGCTGTCGGGATGATCGGAGTATCCGCATTAGCTTATGCAAATATTATTGGTATATGGACTTTAGTTTTCATTATTATTTATACAGCATCCTTTATGATGTCTTGGGGACCAATTTGTTGGGTTCTAATATCTGAAATTTTCCCGAATAAAATTCGTGGACAGGCTGTTGCAATTGCCGTTTCTGCTCAGTGGGCTGCCAATTATTTCATTTCATCTACCTATCCAATGATGATGGAATTTAGCGGAGGGTTCACGTATGGATTCTACGGATTAATGAGTATCCTGTCTGCAATATTCGTATGGAAATTCGTACCGGAAACAAAAGGGAAAACGCTTGAACAAATGGAAGGAATTTGGATGAAACAAGCACCGGAAATACAAACATCCTATACAAAAGTAGCTAAACAAAAACATAGCTAAGATAACCTTAACCTGTAAGAGAGGGCTCCATCATATTGATGGAGCCCTCAGATTGCAGACATAAGGAATTCAGAATACTCTAATGGGGCGATTCTGAATTCATTTTTTTATTTTAGCCCTCGTACAAATTGATTGCCTTGACCACGGATATTTCATCATTGACGGCTAGTTCAGTTATAACAGTTTGAGGAATTTTTTCATCAAATGTAAGAACCATGATGGCTTCGCCGCCAGCTTCTTTACGTCCAACCTGCATAGTGGCAATATTGAGGTTAAGATCGCCAAGTTTTTTACCGACAATACCAATTACACCTGGTCTGTCGTAATGCTGGATATAGAGGATATGGCCATCTGGATAAAAGTCGATTTTAAAGTCATTGATGGCAATAATTCTTGGGCCGTATTCCTTTATATAGGTTGCCTTTATTTCAATTTGTTTGGTCTCGCCTTTGATTCTTACTGTAATACTATTGGAATAGCCATATGTTTCCTTAGAGATTTTTTCGCCAATTGTGACGGAACGTTCTTTTGCATATAAAAGGGCATTTACTTCGTTAATTGTGAAATCAGCACGTTCTTTAAAAAAGCCTGAAACCAGTGGTTTTGTTAAAAGAGAGGCATCAAAATCAAATGCATCTCCACCATATGTAATTGAAATTTCATTAATGCCTTCGTTCATATATTGGGATAGGAAGGAGCCAAGTTTTTTAACCAATTGATAATAGGGCTGTACTTTAGTGAACAATTCAGCAGGGATAGCTGGTAAATTGATGGAGTTTGAAACGGGAATTCCATCCACATAGGAGACGACCTCTTTTGCAACCTGCTTAGCCACATTTAATTGGGCTTCTTTTGTCGAAGCACCCAAGTGAGGTGTGACAATAATTTGATCCAAAGATAATAATTTATTATTTAGAGGAGGCTCTTCGACAAATACATCCAGGGCTGCTCCAGCTACTTTCCCTTCGATAACGGCATCATATAAAGCTTCCTCATCAATAATACCGCCTCTGGCACAGTTGATTAGATAAACACCATCTTTACACTTATGTATCGTTTCCCTATTAAATAAGCCCTTAGTATCTTTGTTTAATGGAGTATGAACGGTAATAAAATCAGATACCTCAATCAAGTTCTCCAATGGGCCAACCGTTACGCCCAATTCTTTGGCGCGATCAGTTGTGATAAAAGGATCGAATGCAAAAACGTTCATTTGAAAGGCTTTTGCTCGTTTGGATATTTCAGTACCGATTCTTCCCATCCCAACGATTCCTAACGTTTTCCCTTTTAACTCAGTGCCTGCATAACGGTTTCGTTCCCATGTCCCATTTTTTAATGATTGATGGGCTTGGGGGATATTCCGAGCCAATGATGCCATCATGGCAAACGTATGTTCAGCAGTCGAAATCGTATTGCCATCGGGTGCATTGACTACGATAATGCCACGATTTGTACAGGAAGGAACATCGATATTGTCAATTCCTACGCCAGCTCGAGCTACGATTTTAAGGCTTGTCATTTTCTGGAGTAAATCCTCTGTTACTTTTGTAGAGCTTCTGACTAAAAGTGCATCAAACAGATGCAATTCTTCACTTACTTCTTCTATCTTTTTTTGGACAACCTCAATGTCATCCCTGCCAACAAATGGTGTTAAACCATCGGGCTTGATTGAATCTGCAATTAGCACTTTAAACAATCTTGTCACCTTCCTGTAGAAGTATTTCATTATGTTTCCACTCTACAAGACTTATAATCTATGTGTCAATCAAGAATATAGATGTAAACGCTTACTATTTTGATATTTCAAAATATTTTTTAAACATATGGTCATGGTGACTATATCCACGTTGGTACCTGTTAAAAAGAGATTATGAAATATAGGGAAAATCTTTGATTTTATAGTCAATCCAATTACCGAATAGGGAGATCTGTTTTTAGACTGATAAACTAGAGTACAATCTCTTGTATTTTTTGATTTATTGATATAAAATCAAACTAGAAATGGTCTATATAAATGGACAGCTGATTTTCTATCTGACCTTTTATAAAGCCATTTAATTAAATACGGTCTATCTTCGGGGCAGGGTGTAATTCCCTACCGGCGGTGATGATGTAAATCTAAGCCCGCGAGCCTGTAAAGGCAGGATTTGGTGAGATTCCAAAGCCGACAGTATAGTCTGGATGGGAGAAGATGGAGGTCTCTGTTAACGTTCAAAAAACGATTTATCGTGGACGTTTGTTTAACAATGCCTTTTCTCCCTTTATCTATCTAGATAAAGGGATTTTTTATGGCAGGGATTCACGATGGTCGTTACTGCAGCAGAGCCTTTCTTCTAGAAGAGGTAGAACCACACCTAAAGGAGAGAGGAAAAATGAAACACAGTGTAAGTAAGATTCAAAAAATGGTTACAATTGGGATGTTGGGTGCGATCGGATATGTTCTAATGATTATGAACTTCCCATTCCCAGGTTTTCCGGCATTTCTACAAATTGATTTCAGTGATATTCCGGCATTAATTGCAGCTATCACTTTAGGACCGGTTGCGGGAATCATGGTAGAATTATTAAAAAACATTTTGGATTATATCATGACAGGAAGCGATACAGGGATTCCGGTTGGGCATTTTGCTAACTTTATCGGAGGCGTTGCCTTTATCCTGCCAGCTTACTACTTTTACAAAAAACTGGGCACAAAAAGAGGGCTTGCCTACGGACTTGTTGGCGGTACAATCGTATTAGCTGTATTTATGAGTCTTGTCAATTACTTCATTTTACTGCCAAGTTATAGTGTATTAATGAATTGGAACATGTCTGGTACAGAGATTCGAGCAATGATCACCACGGCAATCATACCTTTCAACATAATAAAAGGAACCTTAATTGCCTTTGTATTTATGTTGTTGTTTACTAAAATGCAGGGATGGTTCTTGAAACAATCTGTATTACGAAATGTATAAATAAATAGAATACATAAAAGCCTCTGCAACGCAGAGGCTTTTATTAATGTTGAACTATTCGAATTTCAAAGCGTCTCCATCAAATGACTCATCAGCAACTTTAATAGAATCTGTTGGGCATCCTTCGAAAGCATCCATCATGTCATCAAGTAGAACATCTGGAATTTCGACAATACCTTGGTTATCATCTAAAGTAACAAATGCGATACCTTCATCATCGTAATCATAAATATCTGGAGCAGCTGCTCCGCAAGCACCACAAGCAATGCAAGTTTCTTTGTCAACAATAGTAAATTTAGCCATGCTAAATACCTCCCGTAAAGATATATATATTTTGATACCGTACTGGATACTGGATATCAAACCCCTCACCCTATTGTAAAACTGATGGAATAACTTTTCAATAGCCAATATTTCGCGTGTTTTTAGAAAATGAACACAAAATAGAATGTTGAAATGTAAGCATGAGTGTCCATCTATTTGGTAAGATAAAAGTGTCGACTCGCTCGGGTAAAGGAGTTAAAACATGATTATACCATATATTGATGGATTAATACTGTATTTGATAAATGCATTAAAGGGACAGAGAACTGTTTATTCACCATTACATATATTGAATGGTAAAAAATCCTCACAACCCATCCAAGATGCCAGGCTGTTTCATATATCTGAATTCTTTGGAGTTCTTCCGAAATTAAAAAGAGAACATTGGGACCAAAAGATTGCCGAATTGACCAAAGAAGGATTTATAAAAGAAATAGGCACCAAAACGTATATTTGTACGGAGAATGGAGAACATGCCCTTACTTCATGGAAAGAGTCATATCCTCCGTTAACTCACTTAAATGGTCGTACCTATCAAGATGCAGCTCATGGCTTTTGGTTGAGATTACAATTACTGGTTCAAACATCTTCATGTTTACTTAATGGCAATCATTCATTTATCCCGGTAACGCGTAATCAAGAGGAACAAATGGTTGTGAAAAAGCTGTTTAAACAAATTGCGCTATCTCCAAAGGAACTAAGCAAGATGTTATATAAGGAGCTTGAAGAGTTGTTAAGTACTACAAACGAAGTCAGTGCAGAATTAATTGTATGTTTATTCTCGGGTCATCAGCGTGCAGGATTGACGATTGAACAGGCTGCCAGAAAGTTAAACATAGATGTATATTATGCAAGGCTTCTCTTTTGGGATACTATCCATTACATGCTTAAAGTCAGCGCCCAGCCGGCTTATCTAGTCTTAAAAGAACTAGGTCAGCTGGGGAAAAAGGTACAAGTTCCTTTAACTGATTCTACTCAGACAACATTAAAGTTACTTCAATCCGGTATGTCTAAAGAAGAAGTAGCAGCTGTAAGGAATTTAAAAGTGAATACTATTGAGGATCATCTTGTTGAAATTGTATCAAACCTACCTGATTTTCCGATTGATGTATATGTGAGTAATTCAGAAAAAGAACAAATTGAACAGGCCATAGCGACCAATGAAACGAAACAATTAAGAAACTTAAAACAGTTACTTCCGTCTGAAATAACATATTTTCAAATCAGACTGGTTATGGCGAAGCGGAAGGAAGTGTAAGTATGCACCCACTTGAGGTCCAATTGCAAAAAATGTTTGGATTCCAAACGTTCAGAACAGGACAGAAGGAAGTAATTGAATCCATTATGCAAGGCAGACATACACTAGCGATGCTGCCAACTGGGACAGGAAAAACCTTGAGTTTTCAAATGCCTGGTTACCTGCTGGATGGATTAGTTATTATCATTTCACCATTATTGGCTCTTATGCAAGATCAGGTGGAGCAAATGAAGGCAAAAGGTGAAAAGAGAGTTGCTTCCTTAAATTCATTTCTTTCAAAACAGGAACGAGATCGGGTACTGAGATCTTTTCCATTATTGAAATTCTTGTATATTTCACCTGAAATGCTTCAATCAAGATTTATTTTAGATCAATTAAAAAAGCTCAAGATTGCCTTATTTGTTGTAGATGAAGCGCACTGTATATCTCAATGGGGCTATGATTTTAGGCCAAGCTATTTACAGCTCGGTCTACTAAGGAAAGAGCTGAATAATCCATTGACATTAGCTTTAACAGCTACTGCTACTCCTGAGGTTCAGGAGGATATTTTGCGGAATTTATCTATTCAGGATGCGACGAGAATTATCCATAATGTAAACAGAGAGAATATCAGTATTTTGGTAGAAGAAACAACTGATTATCAGCAAAAGCTTCAGCGGTTGATTGAATTATTGAAAAAAGTGGAAGGTCCAGGGATTATTTATGTATCTAGCCGGAAACTTGCTGAGCAGTTGAGCGAATCTTTATTAGAAAAAGGGTTTGGAGGTGTCGCTTATTACCACGGTGGTATGGAAACAACTGACCGAATCCTGATTCAGCAGCAATTTTTATCAAGCCAGCTACGAATTATTGTGGCGACCAATGCTTTTGGAATGGGGATAAATAAAAATGATATACGGTTTATTTTTCATTTAAATATGCCGTTAAGTGTAGAAGCCTATGTTCAGGAGATTGGGAGGGCAGGAAGAGATGGATTGCCATCTGTAGCCATTCTTTTATATGCAGAAGGGGATGAGTGGCAAGCATCTCATCTGATTGAAAAAGATTTTCCAACGCGTTCTGAAATCGAATGGGTCATTAATCAACTCAGTGTATCTGATCGTACTGCTGAGGAATGGATTGGTGACGATAAGTTCGAACGGATAAAGGAATTGAATCGTATGTTAATCATGGAAAATATTCATGATCCGGAAGAGCGTGTTGACCGTATAGATGCCGATCTTGAAAAAAGAAAAAAAGAAAAGCTTATGAAACTTTATCAACTGAAAAATTGGGTGACCGCTACTGAATGCAGGAAGCAAACGATTGCTGCCTATTTTGATCAGGAGCTTCAAAATAGAACGGAAATTTGCTGTGATCGGTGCGGAAACACACTGGACGAACTCGTAAAGGTCCTTCCGAAACAATCGAATGATTATCAGCAGAATAGTCAAAATTGGCGTATGGAACTGAAGCGCTTATTTACTGAAGGGGAAAACTCAAATCATGAATAATAAGCAGGCAGAGCTGGTGGGTCAGCTTAAGAATACAGAGTTATACAGGGCCTTAATTCTTACACAAGTGCTTCTGCTTTTGATTGCTTTGGTGGTAGGTCTATTTATTTTTGATGATTTACAGGATTTCTTTCTGCTGTTTAACTATCGAGATTGGGCTATCCTACTGGTAGGGGTTCCAGCTGGTCTGCTAGTGGTTGGCTACGACTTACTGTCTATGAAAATTCTTCCTAAAAGATATTTTGATGATGGCGGTATTAACCAGCGGATTTTTAGTTCTTTGAATAGCTGGCAAATTTTCTTTGTTGTCCTGTTAGTCGCGATCAGTGAAGAACTATTGTTTAGAGGCATTATTCAAACAACAGTTGGAATAGGAGTTGCCAGTTTAATTTTTGCCTTGATTCATATCAGGTATTTATACAATGTTTACCTGTTTATCAATATCCTCTTGCTTAGTTTCTTGATAGGGATTGTCTATGAATGCACAGGAAATTTATTTGTAACCATAGCCATGCACTTCACGATTGATTTAATTCTTGGATTTGCCATAAATAAGAAAGCAGGCTTGCCAAAATAAATCTATAAGAAGGGGGAAGTATAGGGATTTTTTTAATGGTTAAAGAAATAATGGACAAGAGTTTCATAAATAATCTTCCTCTTTCATAAACATAAATATGTAAAGGAGAGGTGGTTTATGGAAGCCCATATTCAAGACTTGGACGAACATACAGATGAAGCTACAAAAATAATGCTCGTTAATGTGGTAAAAAGAAAACGCAAATTCGATCATTATAAATCTCGCCATTTTTTATTTATTTACTTTACGTTAGGTTTAATTGCTATTCTGGGTGTTTATATATATAAAAAGATTGTTGTCCTCTATGCCTATTCGTTTACTGCTATGTATCTTCATTTCTTTGAAAACAAATTAATCATTTTCTGTTTTCTTGTGCTGGGTTTTACGTATGGAGGAATGCTTCATTATAAGAAGAAAATGGACAAGGCAGAAAAGGAATTTCATGCATTAAGGTGTGAAATTGTCGATAGAAGTAAGGATCTTTGGAAAAATGAAACAGCATGGAAAAACAGGCATCTCCTGTTTAATAAACTTAAAGAACAATATGATATAAATCTTTTTCACGAAAATAAATAATCCTTCACAACTAGGCAGGAGAAGGAAAAGTTTTGTCGAAAAACTAGTAGTATAAGGCGTAAACATACTATTAGTATGATATTGCGGTTGGGGGTGCTTTAATGTTTGTAAAGAATATAATGATCTCGAAATATCATTGTCATACGGTTTCTTACAATGATACTCTTCAAGAGGTTTTCTCGCTATTGGATGAACATCGTATTGAAGGAGTGCCGGTACTGAAAGGAAATCAGTATGTAGGTACAATCACAAGGTATCGAATCTACAAGGCGGCATTTTTATCAGAACTGCCCAGGGACATTTTTCTGAAAGAAACAAAAGCAGAGTCGATCGCAGAGGCAAATAAAACATTAAAAGGTAATGAAATATATGAGAATATATTTATTGATTTAAAAGAAACACCCTTATTAGCTGTAGTTGATGATCAAAATCATTTCCTTGGTATTGTCACACGTTATGATATCATCGAACAATTCCAAAGTACGTTTGGTGTACATGTACCTGGTGTCAGGATTGCATTGACAACAGTGGAAACGAAGGGGCGTATTGCCAGATTAACCGAGATAACGAGACAATATCAACAACAAATTATCTCGCTTGTTACGTTTGATGAAACAGATAAGCTTTTAAGGCGTATTGTCATTAAAGTTGCAAAGGCGCCAAATATTGATAAATTTATAAACAAATTAGAAGAATCTGGCTTTAGAATATTGCATATCGATGAAAAATAAAGAACTGAATAGATAGGAGCTGGTCATAGTAATAAAAGGCTGGCTTCTTTTATTTTAAGAAAGATAACTGATTGAGAAGGAGATATTTGAATGGCAGTACTACTCTTTTTGGGATTATTCATTGTATTGGGATCATGCTTTTTACTAGTTCATATGTACAGGCTTGCAAATTTGGATCAAGTAATTGAGCACACATTTGTCTTCAAAGATTTCCCGAGCAGCGAAACTCTAACAATCTTTTTTATATCAGATATACATAGGCGTATGATCAGCGAAGAGATCATCAAGAAAGTAAAAGGAAAAGCCGACTTGGTTTTAATTGGTGGGGATCTTGCAGAGAAACATGTAACTATGGAAAGAATTAAAGAAAATTTAGCTAGATTAAAACGTGTAGGACCTGTCTATTTTATATGGGGGAATAACGATTACGAAGTGGACAGACATGAATTGGATGCCTTATTTATGGAAATGGGCGTACACGAATTATTGGATACGAGCGTTCTTTTTGAAACGAGCGATGGCGGTAAAATACGTCTTCTAGGCATTGATTTTTATGATGAAGAAGAACAGACTGGCAGGCTTGATTTAGCAATGGAAGAGGTGGAAGCGGAAAGCTTTAAATTATTGGCTAGTCATACACCGGAAATTGAAAAGGAAATAGATAAATCGTATGGGATCGATTTGGTATTGATCGGCCATACACATGGTGGGCAAATTAGGATTTTCGGAATGGGTAAATATAAATTGGGCGGAATCGATCAGAAAGAGGATACCTTGATTCTCACAAGTAATGGATATGGAACAAGCTTGTTTCCGCTTCGATTAAAAGCAAAACCGGAGACGCATCTCATTCGAGTAAAGAAGGAGTAAGCTACTTGAAGTTAATACAAGGTACCGACTGTGGCTCACTTCATACAATGAAAAAGAGAGTTCGCTACAGGAGGATTCAGTGATGAAGCTTAAACAAATCAGTCCGGTTTTGTTCAAACTATTTATTCCTTGTGATGAGTTGGAGGAAACGGGTGTTAACTGGGAAACGTTATCCATACACTCACTGGATACACACTTCTTTTTTTATAAAATTGTTCACGAAGCACTTATGAATAATGGGAGTTCAGTTAACGGTACGTACCAAATAGATATATATACGTATTCATATTACGGTATATATATGATTCTAAACATAGCGGAAGGTCATTCTACTGAAAATATGGAGTTAGATATAGAAGAGTCCTTATCTATCAATATACAAGAACGTGATCAAATGATTTATGAGTTTGCCGATTTTGACGATGTTGTACAAGCTTGTAAAACAATTCAAGAAAAATGGGACTTGGTAGGAATCCTTTATTATTGGCAATCAAACTATTATTTGGAGATTAAGGGAGAATCCCGCCTGAATCAGGCTACGATTATGGCCATTCTATTAGAGTTTAGTGAATTCTCAATTTTAAATAAAGAGTTTCTGGCTGCAAATGGAAATAAGATTGGTGAAGACAATATAATTACTATTATAAAAAAATATTTTTGATAAAGAATCGCATCTCAGGATGTGATTTTTTTGTTTATTCTACAGGTATGAAACAGCTTTCTTGCGCTGTTTGAACTTTATTAAGTATACTGAATTTATAAAAGTGAATAATAAATCAAAATATTTTTAGAGAACACTGTACTCCTGGTTGATTCATCATTTTTCATTTCTACTATTCTATTATTTCACTTTCCAGACTATTTCCAAAGTTGTATACTTATGCTGGAAGGAAATTATTAATTATTATACATCTGTAGGAGGTACTATAATGACAGCCGACCATCAATCCACTGAGGACAAACTAGATGTTTTAAAATCTACTCAGACTGTCATCCATAAAGCTTTAGATAAGCTTGGATATCCAGAAGAGGTTTATGAATTATTGAAGGAGCCCCTTCGTATGTTAACAGTAAAAATACCAGTTAAATTAGACGATGGATCTGTAAAGATTTTTACAGGATATCGTGCTCAGCATAACGATGCTATTGGACCGACAAAGGGTGGGATTCGTTTTCATCCTAATGTGACGGAGAGAGAGATGAAAGCTTTATCCATATGGATGAGTTTGAAATGCGGTATTGTAGATTTACCATATGGAGGAGCGAAGGGTGGAATCATTTGTGATCCGCGCAATATGTCTTTTAGGGAATTGGAAAGGCTTAGCCGTGGTTATGTAAGGGCAATCAGCCAAATGGTTGGTCCTACAAAAGATATACCGGCTCCAGATGTTTTCACTAATTCACAGATTATGGCATGGATGATGGATGAGTATAGTCGTATTGATGAGTTTAACTCTCCGGGATTTATCACCGGAAAACCCCTTGTTCTTGGTGGTTCACACGGCAGGGAGTCAGCTACAGCTAAAGGGGTAACCATTTGTATTTATGAAGCAGTTAAGAAGTGCGGGATTGATTTAAAGGGAGCCAGAGTCGTTGTGCAGGGATTCGGGAATGCGGGGAGCTTCCTGGCTAAATTTATGCATGATGCTGGTGCTAAGGTAATTGGAATTTCGGATGCAAATGGTGCTCTGCATGATCCAGAAGGTCTGGATATAGATTATTTATTGGATCGCCGCGATAGCTTTGGTACAGTAACTAATTTATTTACAAATACGATAACGAATAAAGAATTACTTGAACTTGATTGTGATGTGTTAGTACCTGCTGCCATTGAAAATCAAATTACCGATGAAAACGCTCACAAAATTCGCGCTAAAATTGTTGTCGAGGCTGCAAATGGGCCAACAACTTTGGAAGGTACACGCATCCTTTCAGAGCGTGGTATTCTATTGGTGCCTGATGTTTTAGCATCTGCCGGTGGCGTAACCGTTTCCTATTTTGAATGGGTCCAGAATAATCAAGGATATTATTGGTCCGAAGAAGAAGTGGAAGAAAAATTAAAAAAAGTGATGGTTAAATCATTTAATACCATCTATGATACAGCTCAATCCCGTCGAGTAGACATGAGGTTAGCTGCCTATATGGTTGGAGTAAGAAAAATGGCCGAAGCATCACGATTTAGAGGCTGGATTTAATTAATAAGGCAAACGCAAAGAGAAGTTTTCTGTCATTCGTGATAGAAAACTTTTTTGCATATGGCTGATGAGTTTATTTTTTAAAAATGGTATAGTAAAAGGGCAATTTCAACATGGAATGAGAAGTAACAGGGTATAGAAACAAGGAGATATAAGCATCATAGAGACTTTATGGTTATTTGGAGGAAACAATTATGCAATTTGAAGATGCAATTGTAATTGGCGGCGGGCCATGTGGTATGGCTGCTTCCATCAGTTTAAAGGAAATTGGTAAAAATCCCTTAATTATTGAAAAAGGGAATATTGTTAATTCAATCTATCATTACCCAACCCATCAAACTTTTTTCTCAACAAGCGAGAAATTGGAAATTGGAGATGTAGCTTTTATTACAGAAAATCGTAAGCCTGTTCGACTTCAGGCCTTAACGTACTATAGAGAAGTAGCCAAAAGAAAGAATTTAAGAGTACATACGTATGAGTGTGTGGAATCGATTGAAAAGCAGGAGAACGGTTTATTTAGAATAAAAACTAGTAAAAATGAATATGAAACACCATATTGTGTTATTGCAACAGGTTATTACGATCAACCCAATATGATGAATATACCAGGAGAAAATTTGGAAAAGGTATATCACTACTTTAAAGAGGGGCATCCTTTTTATGATATGGATGTGACCGTAATCGGTGGAAAAAATTCTAGCGTGGACGCAGCGCTTGAACTTGTTAAAGCTGGAGCAAGAGTGACAGTGATCTACCGTGGGGATGTTTATTCTAAAAGCATTAAGCCTTGGATTTTGCCAGAGTTTGAATCCTATGTTCGGAATGGGACAATAAAAATGGAGTTTAATTCGGTGGTAAAAGAGATTCGTGAACAAACTGTAATATATGAAAAAGAGGGGCAATTGATTGAAATCCAAAATGATTATGTATTTGCCATGACAGGTTATCATCCGGATTATAGCCTTTTAACAAATGTTGGAGTTGAGCTTGCGAGTGACACGGGCAAACCATATATTAACGAAGAAACAATGGAAACAAATGTAGAAAACCTATTTGTGGCGGGTGTGATCGTAGCTGGTAATAATGCCAATGAAATATTTATAGAAAATGGAAGATTTCATGGTGGCCAAATAGCAAATGCAATAAAAGAAAAAGAACGTCAGCAATAGCATTACACTGTGCTTGATAACTTGTCGTGAGGTGTAAGATGAAGAAAATTTCACTAATTACAACTGGCGGAACGATTGCCAGTAAAGAGATATCAAAGGGATTATTGAATTCAGGGGCTATGAGTGGGGAAGAACTGGCTGCCCTCTGTCAGTTGCCGGAGGGATTCGATATAAAAATCATTAACCTAATGCAAAAGCCGTCCATGCATATCGACTTTAATGAAATGGTGCTCATAAAAGAAGCCATCGAAAAGGAATTAGAAGATGATGAAGTTTGCGGGGTGGTTGTAACCCATGGAACGGATTCTTTGGAGGAAACAGCTTATTTTCTTGATTTGACGACAAAAGATCCGAGACCTATTGTGGTAACGGGTTCTCAGCGTTCCCCGCAGGATGTTGGAACAGATGTGTATTCTAATTTGCGAAATTCAATCTATGTTGCTGCTAATCAACATTTAAAGCATAGCGGCGTTTTGGTTGTATTTAATGAGCGTATTTATTCTGCCCGTTACGTGAAAAAAGTCCATGCCTCTAATCTCCAGGGTTTTGAATCATTCGGATATGGATATTTGGGTATCATTGATAATGATGTTGTCAGTGTTTATCAAAAACCAATTTATAATGAATCCTATAATATTGGAACAGAAATCCCGCGTGTTGATATTGTAAAGTGTTATACAGGAGCAGATGGAGTTATGATTGATGCTGCTGTAAATGCCGGTGCGCGCGGTATCGTACTGGAAGGCGTGGGACGCGGGCAAGTCACACCGTTTATGATGGATTCCATCCAGGCGGCTTTGGATAAAGGAATTACCATTGTAATCAGTACAAGTGCAGAGGAAGGAAAAGTGTATCCAGCCTATGGTTACAATGGCAGTGCACATGATCTGAAAAATAGAGGCGTTATTCTTGGTGAGGATTATGACAGTAAGAAAGCAAGGTTGAAATTGGCTATTTTACTTTCCAATGGTACGGTCAGTGTGGAGGATGCATTTAAACTGTAGGCATCGATTGGCATCCTTACGCGGATTTCTTAAAATGACGATCTTTCTTGATTTTCTTTTTTTTTCGTCCATGTTACGATTATAGGATGAGAGAGTAAAAAGAGAGGGTAATCCATGTTAAATATATTAACGGCAGGTGTTGCTCCGGGTTTAGCCCTGCTTATTTATTTTTACCTAAAGGATCAATATAACACTGAACCTGTGTCTGTAGTATTAAAGGCGTTTATATATGGCGCCCTATTCGTCATACCTGTTATGTTTATTCAGTATGTTATTCAGGCGGAAGGAGTATTTCTTTCTGTTTGGGCCGATGCGTTTTTTGAAAAAGGTATGGTCGAGGAATTAATCAAATGGGCTTTATTCCTGTTCTTAATCTATAGTCATGTTGATTTTGATGAACCGTATGATGGAATTGTTTATGGGGTTTCCATATCACTGGGTTTTGCAACATTGGAAAATATCTTCTACTTGTTTTCGAACGGGCTTGAATATGCATGGGGAAGAGCGATGTTTCCTGTTTCGAGCCATGGGCTATTTGGTGTGATTATGGGTTTTTATTTTGGGAAAGCCAAATTTCAACCGCATTCTCGCTTGAAAATTATGTATATGCTGACAGCGCTGTTCATTCCAATCGTCTTACATGGTTCCTTTAACTATATTTTAATGGAGCAAGAAAAATGGTATGTGTATTTAATTCCATTTATGTTCGGTCTTTGGGGGCTCGGCCTTTGGAAGGTGAAAAAGGCCCGTGTATTAACAGAAAAGGCCTTTAAACAATCCTTTGAATCAGTCCGATAAACGATAGGAAAAAACAAACTTAGTACTAAATCTTTGCCTTATGAAGGTGGTGATTTGCTTCTGAGTTTGTTTTTTATTTTGTCCATTGAGCAGCTTGTTTTGGGGATTATCTCAAAAGGATATTGTTCATTAAAGTACTCTTTTAAGAATTTCTATCGAGTATTGGTTAAAGACAAAGGAACAGAAACATGTCTGTTATATAGGTCTATTACCCATTTACCCTCCTTCAGTCTGCTGGTTGATTCGTTTGTATAAAGAACTATTCTCTCATCATTCCCTCTTATGAATAAACGTATATCTAAATCTCCACTAGCTATAAAAATGAATTCTTCTTAACCTCAATTTCCTATTATAAAGTAGATGTGATTCAGACAAGTCTGATACAAATAAAAGCTCGAGTTTTTAGGTGGGCTGAATATTTTATAGGTGTTTGCAAAAACTACCCTTACTGTCATTAATTCTACAGGAGGGCATGAAATGAAGGGATTAGCAAGGAAGTTAGTATCCTTTTTAGTAATTGGCTGTTTTTTATTCCTATCACCGATGTTTAATATAAAGACGGAAGCATTTACAAATCAGGTGATTCAAAGAGGAGCCATAGGGGATGATGTCATCGAACTGCAGGCACGTCTTCAAAATATAGGCTATTATCACGGGAAAATTGATGGGGTTTTTGGATGGGGAACTTACTGGGCATTACGTAATTTCCAAGAAGCATTTGGTCTCCCTGTTGATGGATTAGGAGGAGCGAAAACAAAAAGTAAACTGGTCAGCGCATCCAATTACAACGCTTCCTGGGTGAAAAAACAAGTTAATTCAGGAAAAGAATTTACGTACTATCAGGGAATTCCGATTGAAAATCAAGTTAAACAATCGACATCTACTGCAAAGAAAACGACAACAAACAAGAAAAAAACCACAAGTACGACAACTGGTACAGCTACCAATATACCGGCGGGATTTTCAGAAAGTGATATAAAGCTAATGGCGAACGCGGTACATGGAGAGGCGAGAGGTGAACCGTATGAGGGCCAGGTAGCGGTTGCGGCCGTTATTTTAAATAGAGTCCAAAGCTCGTCGTTTCCAAATACGGTTTCAGGTGTCATATTTCAGTCAGGAGCATTTACGGCGGTTGCTGATGGACAAATCTGGCTCGAGCCTAATGAAACGGCAAGAAACGCTGTTTTGGATGCTATGAATGGCTGGGATCCAACGGGAGAAGCAGAATATTATTTTAACCCGGATACAGCCACTAGTTCATGGATATGGGGACGTCCACAAATTAAAAAAATCGGCAAGCATATATTCTGCAACTGAGGTGAACGAAATGATAAAAAATATCGCGATTGCTATATTGGCAATCGGTTTAGCCGGAACAGCATACTGGGCATATCAGGATCATCAAGAGAAGATAGCTATCATGAATCAAAACGAAAATAATTATCAACGTGCCTTTAATGATCTGAACTATCAAATAGATGTGCTAAATGATAAAATCGGGACAACATTGGCTATGAATACAAAAGGTTCTTTGTCACCTGCATTGGCAGAGGTTTGGAGATTGACAAATGAAGCTCATAACAACGTAGGTCAATTGCCATTAACTTTAATGCCTTTCCATGAAACAGAAAAATTCTTAACCAATATCGGTGATTTTGCCTATAAGACAGCTGTGCGAGATTTGGATAAAAGCCCTTTATCTGATGAAGAATATAATACGCTAAAATCTCTCTATAGCGATGCAACAGAAATAAGAGATGAACTAAGAAGCGTCCAAAGTACAATTATTAACAATGATTTGCGGTGGATGGATGTGGAAACAGCGCTGGCGGATACGTCAGGTGACAGTCAAAGGGACAATCAAGTGATTGATGGACTGAAAACAATGGATAAAAATGTGAAGTCCTTTGGGCAAAAAAGTGAATATGGCCCCACGTTCACATCCGTACAAGAAAAGAATATCGATTATAAGCATTTATCCGGGAGTGAAATAACTCGTAAGGAAGCAATTGACCTGGCAAAAAAATACACAGGTGTATCCAATGTTAAAACGGCAAATGTAACGGAAAACAAAGATGGATCTAAGTATGATTTCTACCATGTTAATCTGAAGGATGCTAATACGAATCATATGATAGGGATCGACCTGACAAAAAAAGGTGGGTACCCAATTTATATTATAAATGATCGACAGGTATCTGAGACTAAAATCAGTTTAAATGACGGATATAAGAAAGCTCTCCAGTATCTAAATAAAATGGGTTTTAAGAATATGGAACTATTTGAAAGTACTCAATACAGTAATGTAGGTGTTTATACATTTATAACGGTTAAAGATCAAGTGAGAATTTATCCGGAATCCATCCGTATAAAAGTGGCACTTGATAATGGGGATATCGTTGGTTTTGGATCTGAAGATTATCTTCAAAATCTAGACAAAGAAAGAAAAGTAAGTAAACCGGCAATAACAGAAGAAGAAGCTGAGAAGAAACTTAGTGGAAAAGTGAAAATCATGGAAAAAAGATTGGCTGTTATCACAAATGATTTATATGAAGATGTCTTATGCTATGAGTTTATGGGTACGGTTGGAAATGATACGTACCGAATCTTTATTAATGCTGAAGATGGTCATGAAGAAAAAGTTGAAAAAATGCATGAAGCCAGTAAAGTATATGATAAAGTCTCCTAATAAAATAATCTTGGGAAAAGGCTAAAAACAGCCTTTTCCTTTTTTAGGTTCTCTGTCATAATATTACTTAAGTCCTTGTTTGGAATATTCTTACACACGTCGGAGGGGAAACTTCTTTACTATGCTTACAATCGGAATGACCATAATTCTTGAGAAAAGCCATTCAGATCAATTTGAAACATATAGATGTAAATTGATGGATATGAGAGATGGGGTTCTTTATATTGATTACCCTGTTAATATACATACGAATAGAATAGATTATTTAGTAAACGGAACATATCTAAAAGGAACATTCGTAGGAAAAGATCAAAATACCTACTTGTTTACGACTGAAATCAAGGGAAGAGTCAGAGAAAATATCCCGCTCCTCCTTATTGATTACCCCGGCGATGAATCTTTACAAAAAATTCAACGAAGAGAATACGTGCGCGTCTCTTTATCTGCCAATGTTAATGTAGAACCCTTTAATAATGAATTTGAGCCGTTTACGGCACTTACCACTGATATAAGTGCGGGCGGAGCGGCAATCATTGTTCCTCAGATTATAAAGATAAATACTCAAGCATCCTTAATGTTACACTTTACATTTGAAATGAAAAATAGAGATGTGCACGAATTGCCTATCCAGGTTGAAGTAAAAAGAATAGTCGATGTCTATAATAAAAGAAAAAAAGTATCTGTTGAATTCAAGGAACTTACAGAAACAGAGAGACAAATTTTACTACGTTATTGTTTTGAGAGACAACTGGAAAAAAGAAACCGGGTTACAGTGGATTAAAAAACAGATTACATGGGCAAGCTCTTAGGTAAGGGAGGTTGCTCAATATGAAGACAGTAGAACGATTTATTAAGAAAATGGTTTTTATCCAACTTCTCTTTTTATTATTTTTTCAGCTTGTTTTTCACCGTGAACATACTTTTCTTCAATGGAAAACACTCGTACAATATGAAGGAGTACTAGAAAATAATTATACTGAGATAGTGGAAACTATTTCAAATAAATAAATAGGCAGTAAACTAAAGACAAAGTCATGCCTGCTTTGTCTCGTTTTTTTACGTTTATTAATTCTTTATATAAGGAAAAGCTGTGTTAAAATAGTCTTGATATACTTTTGTGTACAACAAGGAGGAACTAATGAATAAGAAATTATCTATTGCGATTGATGGTCCTGCAGCTGCAGGAAAAAGTACGGTGGCGAAAATTATTGCAAGAAGGTTAACATACATATATATAGATACCGGTGCAATGTACAGAGCTCTAACTTATAAGGCATTAAATAATGGGGTAGACCCAAATAATGGGGCGGCTCTTTATGATTTATTAATGTCAACTGATATCAAATTACAGAATAGTGAACAAGGCCAAGATGTATTGGTTGATGGAGTGGTTGTAACGAATGATATTAGAACGCCGAATGTAACTAAAAATGTTTCTGCTGTTTCTCAACATAAACTCGTGCGAGAAGAAATGGTTCGACGTCAGCAAGTTCTGTCTGAACAAGGCGGTGTTGTCATGGATGGAAGAGACATTGGTACTCAGGTTATGCCAAATGCCGAAGTCAAAATATTTATGCTTGCCAGTGTGGATGAACGAGCAAAAAGGAGACATGAGGAAAATCTATCAAAGGGATTTGACTCTGATCTAGAGCAATTAAAACAAGATATTGCAGCTAGGGATAAATTTGATTCCGAAAGAGAAGTATCTCCTTTGAAAAAGGCAGCAGATGCAATCGAACTTGATACAACTAGTCTTTCAATTGATGAAGTAGTAGACGCTATTATGAGAATAGCTGAAGAGAAAGGAGTAAGTGGATGACGTTTTATAGATTTGCCAGGGGCGTACTAAAAATCGCTCTAACACCATTGTACCGTGTTACAATTTCAGGAAAAGAACATATTCCTGAAACGGGCGGTGTTTTATTGTGCTCTAACCATATTAGTGAGTTAGATCCGCCTGTCGTAGGAATGTCTTTTCCGCGAGATGTACATTTTATAGCAAAAGAAGAGCTATTTAATTTGCCTGTCCTTAACAAAATTTTGCCGCATACGAATGCGATTCCTATTAAAAGAGGCATGAGTGACCGTAATGCCTTGCGCAAGGGATTAGGCGTGTTAAAAAATGGACATGTGTTGGGGCTGTTTCCGGAAGGTACTCGCAGTAGAACGGGTGAATTAGGTGAGGGGCTGGCAGGTGCCGGATTTTTTGCGTTGAGATCGGACGCTCAAGTGATTCCTTGTGCCGTAATTGGTACGTATAAGCCGTTTTCTAAAACAAAAGTGATTTTTGGACCGCCAATCGACATGGAGGAATTCCGTAGTAAGAAAGCCTCCCCCGAGGAAGTGACAAAAGTCATAATGGCAAAAATAAAAGAGCTAATCGATCAAAATCGTTGATCATCCTGCTTGACAAATAATAGAATTTATAAGAAGTTAGAAAAAAGGAATTATTTTGAAAATTGTTTAATACTTACGAAAAAGTGGTATTAAATATAAATTGAAAGTATTTGAAGCCGTGATTGTTAGGAGGAGTACATATGACAGAGGATATGAACAATATTGATGTTACTGAATTTAATGTAGGCCAAAGAGTACAAGGGACTGTATCTAAGGTTGAAGAAAAACAGGTTGTTATTGAAGTTAAAGATAGCAAACATGATGGTATTGTCCCAATCAGTGAACTCTCCAGTTTACACGTCGAAAAGGCATCAGATGTAGTGAAAGAAGGAGATGAGCTTGAGTTTGAGATTATTAAAGTCGAAGATGAAGCTCTGATTCTATCAAAAAGGAAAGTAGATGCAGAAAAGGCTTGGGGTGATTTGATTATTTCATTTGAAAAAGGTGAAATGATCGAAACCGAGGTTAAAGACGTTGTCAAAGGCGGTCTTGTGGTTGATTTGGGAGTGCGCGGATTTGTACCGGCCTCACTTGTCGAAGATTATTTTGTAGAAGATTTCTCTGACTATAAAGGCAAAACGTTGGAGTTTAAGATTGTAGAACTCGATCAGGAAAAAAACCGTTTGATTCTTTCACACAGAGATGTAGTCCGTGAAGAGAAAGAAAAGAAAAAAATGGGAGTGCTCGAAACTTTACAGGCTGGACAGGTTATTGAAGGAACAGTCCAAAGAATCACTGATTTCGGTGCATTTGTTGATATTGGTGGTATTGATGGCCTCGTCCATGTATCTCAGCTTTCCCATGAACATGTAGACAAGCCTTCAGATGTTGTCTCTGAAGGAGAAAGTGTCAAAGTTAAGATTCTATCGATTGACCGAGACAGTGAAAGAGTATCCTTATCGATTAAAGAAACATTGCCTGGACCGTGGTCAGATATTACTGACAAAGCGAAAAAAGGAAGTGTGCTTGAAGGAACGGTTAAACGATTAGTATCCTATGGAGCATTTGTTGAAGTGTATCCAGGTGTTGAAGGTTTGGTGCACATCTCTCAAATTTCCCATAAACATATCGGCACTCCGCATGAGGTTCTAACCGAAGGTGACGTGATTAACGTTAAAGTACTTGATGTGAATGAGGATGAGCACAGATTATCTCTTAGCATTAAGGAACTGGAGGAAAATCCGTCTGCCGCCATGGATCACTATGAATTCCCTGAAGAAACAAATGGGTTCCAATTAGGTGAAATGATTGGGGAACAATTAAAAAATTTGAGAAAATAAATTATGTCGGGCCAATTAGGTCCGTTCAGACTGTAGACAAAGTCCTTATTTAGGGCATTGTCTGCAGTTTTTTTCTTTTTTCTTTTTTCTACTTGTTAACACTATTTTTTGCAGAATGGGCTCACTTTCCACGGGTAAGCATCAAGCCTCCTCACGCTTTGCGCTGCGTGGTCTTTATTACCTTGTTCTTCACGCAGGAGTCTCACCCATTCTACAGAAAATAGAACTCTGCTTGATATATAAGTTCCTTTTTATAAAATTATTTGTGTGTTTTTGATTTTCTAAGGGGATGTTGAGGATTAACTAAATAGACGCGCATGAAACAAGAATATTTAGTGATATTCATTTCATACAACTTTAACTGATACTGACTTAGTTCAAAAGGCAACCGCCCACGTATTGTAGTAATCGTACAAATAAAAATGACGACATTCATTCAATGTATGGACTAGGTTCTGTGCCATCCCCTCCTCAAGGTAAGTATTCAACCATCCTACCAGCTTCAAATAAGGCATCATAGCAGGTGTACTATAAAAATTTCCTGAAATTAGATTTGTTTAAAAAAATAGAAAGTTGGCATACTGCTAAGGGAGGTTTTTATGTACGAAGGTTATTTATTTTTTGCTTTGATGTGGCTGGGCTGTTGGTATTTTATTTTTATTTCAGATGAAACCATTGAGGTAAGGCGTTGGGGATTGATTAGGCAATTAGGGGGTATTTGTTTTGCCGGTCTTTCGATTCAAGTATCTCTATTTAATATAAATTTATTTATAATTGCAGGTATCCTTTGGTCTGTTTATCAATGGAAGAGCTGGACAAATAAAGAATTAATTAAAGGGACCGTAGCCATTATTTGTCTAACGATCGCTCTTATTTGTATACGAATTTTTGCGATACTTTATCCGGTATGGTTCATTGTAAACTGGATTTTTATAGCTGCTCCATTGTTGTTTGGATTAGGAATCAGCCTGATCCATGCCCATAACCGTATCAGTGTTTTAATCTGTGGGATTATTTTAGGGGAAGCGATTTATTCGGTGATTTTATATACGTATGGATTTCCTACCCGGGATATCGTTTCATTTGAATCACTCGATCTTTTGTTGCTAACACTTACAATTGCAATTGTTATTGATAAAGCTCAAATAATATGGGCAGGAAGAATACCAAAGAGAAAGATCGTTCATCATCAACATCTAGGGTTAAAAGGAAAGGGAATCAGATAGGTTATTTTTCTTTTAGCTGGTTTCATAAAGAAAAGAGTCATAAAAAATATTTTTATACAAATTTAGATGCAAATGAGAGATATTAGTCCATTATTGTTCAAATTCAAGCAGATATTGGAGAGAAATATAACCGGAAGAGTTGTTACTTTGCCAAACGTTTGCTATCATAATATAGTTAGACCCTTCTTTATGATTAAGAAGGGTTCTTTTTTCATAATATATAAATACATTAAACATGCTAACAATTCAGTGAAACATAAAACAGGAATGTAGCTAGGATAGTTGAAAGGGTGAACGACCATGCCAAAACCAGTAGTAGCCATAGTGGGCAGGCCGAACGTAGGTAAATCTACAATTTTCAATCGAATTGTAGGAGAAAGAATATCGATCGTAGAAGATGTAGCCGGAGTAACCAGAGATAGAATTTATAGTTCCGGTGATTGGTTAAATCATGAATTTAATATTATTGATACAGGTGGTATTGATATAGGGGACGAACCTTTTCTGGAACAAATTCGTCAACAGGCAGAGATTGCAATTGATGAAGCAGATGTCATTATCTTTATGACAAGTGGCAGGGAAGGATTAACTTCAGCCGATGAGGAAGTAGCTAAAATCCTCTATCGCTCAAAAAAACCGGTAGTAGTAGCAGTAAATAAAGTGGATAACTTTGAAATGCGTAATCAAATTTATGATTTTTATGCATTGGGCTTTGGGGAACCTATTCCTATTTCAGGTTCTCATGGTATAGGAATCGGAGATCTGTTAGATGCTGTTGTGCAAAGTTTCCCTGATCATCAAGCACCTGATTATGATGAGGATGTTATTAAATTCAGCTTGATTGGAAGACCGAATGTAGGGAAATCTTCACTCGTTAATGCTATTTTAGGTGAAGAACGCGTTATTGTAAGTAATATAGCAGGTACCACTAGAGACGCTGTCGACTCCCCTTATAAATATAATGGTGATGATTATGTCATTATCGATACGGCAGGAATGCGGAAAAAAGGGAAGGTATATGAAAGCACGGAGAAATACAGCGTATTACGTGCTTTACGTGCTATTGAACGCTCGGATGTTGTCCTCGTCGTTCTAGATGGTGAAGAAGGAATTATCGAACAGGATAAAAAAATTGCCGGATATGCCCATCAAGCAGGACGAGCTATTGTCATTGTTGTGAACAAATGGGATGCTGTTGAGAAAGATGATAAAACCATGAAGAAATTTGAAGAGAAGATTAGGGCTGAATTCCAGTTCCTAGACTATGCTCCAATTGTCTTCTTATCTGCGAAAACGAAGCAACGTATTCATACCTTACTACCAATGATTAATATGACCAGCGAAAACCACGCACAGCGTGTTCAAACGAATGTATTGAATGATGTTATCATGGATGCAATTGCGATGAATCCAACGCCAACCCATAATGGTAAAAGGCTAAAAGTATACTATGCTACACAGGTAGCAGTCAAACCGCCTTCCTTTGTTGTCTTTGTTAATGATCCAGAATTGATGCATTTCTCTTATGAACGCTTCTTAGAAAATAAAATTAGAGATGCATTTGGATTTGAAGGAACACCTATAAAAATATTTTCTAGATTACGTAAATAATTTTTTGGGGAGTGGAGTGTATGCAACAAATAGTTACCATTTTGGGGGCAGGTTCATGGGGGACTGCTCTTGGAATTGTCCTAGCGGATAATGGACATTCCGTAAAAATATGGGGACATGATGTTGCTCATGTCAACGAAATCAATCGTGAACAGGCGAATATTCGATATTTACCTGATGTGAAACTGCCTACTTCTATGAAGGCATATCATGATTTGGAAGAGGCCCTGTCTGGCTCGGAAGTTGTTGTTTTTGCTGTACCGACTAAAGCAATTCGTGAAGTAGCCCGTAAAGTTAAGGATATTGTCAATGAAAAAGTGACAATCGTCCATGTGAGTAAAGGGATAGAGCCGGATAGCTTAATGCGTATTTCTGAGATGCTTGAAGAAGAAATATCCGATATTACAAAAGATATTATCGTGCTATCTGGACCAAGCCATGCCGAAGAGGTTAGCAGAAGGATTCCTACAACTGTAACGGTGGCTTCTAAAAATATGGAAGCTGCAGAGCGTATACAGGATTTATTTATGAACCAAAATTTCCGTGTGTATACCAACCAGGATCTAGTTGGTGTTGAAATCGGCGGGGCTTTAAAAAATATTATTGCCTTGGCGGCAGGGATTACGGATGGACTTGGTTATGGAGATAATGCCAAAGCTGCTTTAATGACTCGGGGTCTCGCAGAGATTACTCGTCTCGGTGTAAAAATGGGTGCAGATCCATTAACGTTCCTGGGCTTAACAGGTATTGGCGACCTTATTGTAACCTGTACAAGTGTCCACTCAAGAAACTGGCGTGCCGGTCATATGCTTGGCAAGGGGAAAAATCTGGACGAGGTCCTTGAAAGTATGGGCATGGTTGTTGAAGGTGTAAGAACAACGAAAGCAGCTCATCAATTGTCCGAAAGATACCAAGTGAAGATGCCGATCGCATCTGCCTTATACGATGTTCTGTTTAACGGCAAGGACATTAAAACAGAAGTAGATGATCTAATGACAAGAAGCAAGAAGCACGAAATGGAAGACTTAAAGGATATAATGGGTAATAATTAATAATCTGTTGATTTTGTCATAAAAATAGGCATTTGTTACTTGCTGAGATGGATGTTTAAACATAGTATATTTTACAAGACTGATCCAGCATATAACCAGTCTAAGTCCATATATTTAGTCCAAGACGGGAGTTTGGGTACATGATACCTAAGCTTCCGTTTTTGTTTTCTTCCGGAGATATTATGGGTTATAATAGCAAAGATTGAAAAAATATCATTTTTTATAAAAAGATGGTATGATAATTGTCGGAAGAGGGGGTCCGAGTTTTGAGTATAGCGATGCAAAAAATGTGGATTTCGATTGCAGGAATGGGGTTAATGGCAATTGCGGTACTGGCTATCTATTTAAGCAGATATAAATTAAAGGGGATTTTAAAATACCTGTTAGCTACTGTCGCCTATGTATCTATGTTTATTGCTGCCATTATTATGATTATTATTGTTGTGAGTGGTCCTACAAATGGGTAACAGGATAAGAGAAAAACTAAAAAATATGACTGGTTTTTCATTGGTACTATGTACGGTAATCCTCCTATCTGGTTGTTTATATCCGGAGGAGAATTCTCAAGAAAATCAAGTTCCTTATGAGGATCAGGTCGAATCTGTTCAAAGGGCAGTCTTGGAATATAGGAAAGATAATGGCGGTCAGTTATTGCCGATCAAGACCAAAGATCAAGATACGCCTTATTATATGAAATACATAATCGATTTTAAAAAATTAGTCCCTAAATATATGGCTGAAATACCTGGAAACGCCTATGAAAATGGGGGGATATTCCAATATACACTTATTAATGAAGAAACCAATCCAACTGTCAGGCTGATTGATTTACGATTAGCTGAGGCTTTGCGAGATACTAAACTACAAATAGAATCTCAGGGATATCCGGCTTTTGATGAAAAAATTGGTCCTAATGTCTATACCCTTAATTATGAAAATATGGGATTTGAAAAGGAACCTACCGTTAAAAGTCCGTTTACCGGAAAGGCCTTACACTTTGTTTTAGGTGAAGATGGAGAATTGTATATTGATTATACACCTGATTTATATGATTTGTTGATCGATCAATCAATGGATTTAAAAAATGGTGAGGATATAAGGAATGAATTAGTAAAAAACAGCCTCTTTGTACCTGCCTATTCACTGCCCTATACATGGGATCAAAAAGCAAATAAACCTGTCTTTATGGCAATTCAGGAATAACCTTACTTTTACAAAATATATTTGTAAAAGTAAGGTTTTTTTATTTCATCCCAGCAATTAATCCGGGCTTTTTTATGGACATCCGTACAGGTGATGATCAGATTAATGGAGATAAATAGCTGACGGGCTTTTATATAAATGGAGAGGAGAGAAAAAAACAGTCATAAATCTAACAGGGGATAGCATAAATATATAGTGTCCAAGTTTATAAGAATATCCATAATTGCGTATAAGTACTCATATATGAGGAATCGGGAGGGGATCTCTTGGAAAGGGTCGATATATTTAAGGATATAGCCGAGAGAACCGGCGGCGATATATATTTGGGAGTTGTCGGAGCCGTTCGGACGGGTAAATCTACATTTATAAAGAAATTTATGGAGTTGGTCGTACTTCCTGGAATGCAAAGTGAGGCAGAAAAAGCACGTACAATTGATGAATTGCCCCAAAGTGCAGCAGGAAGAACCATTATGACCACTGAACCTAAATTTGTACCAAATCAGGCAGCACAGGTACAAGTGGACGAGGGATTAGAAGTCAATATTCGGATGGTTGATTGTGTTGGATATACTGTTCCGGGGGCGAAAGGATATGAGGACGAGAATGGGCCAAGGATGATTCATACGCCTTGGTATGAGGAACCGATCCCATTCCATGAAGCAGCTGAAATTGGTACGCGTAAGGTGATTCAGGACCATTCCACGATTGGTGTAGTCGTAACGACCGATGGATCGATCGGTGAGATACCGCGTATAGACTATGTAGAAGCAGAGGAAAGGGTTGTTGAGGAACTTAAAGAAGTTGGAAAACCATTTATCATGATTCTAAACACGGTGAGCCCCTATCATCCAGATACAGAGGTTCTTCGTTCCAAGCTACAGAATAAATATGATATACCGGTTCTGGCCATAAGTGTTGAGGGCATGAGGGAAGGAGACGTGTTAAACGTCCTCCGGGAAGCATTATTCGAATTCCCTGTTCTTGAAGTGAATGTTAATTTACCGAGATGGGTTATGGTTCTTAATGAAAATCACTGGCTCAGAGCTTCTTATCAGGATGCAATCAGAGAAACGGTCCAAGATATTAAAAGACTTAGAGATGTTGATCGGCTTGTTCATCTGTTTGAAGAGTATGAGTTTGTAGGCAATGCCTCATTGGCAGGGATTGAAATGGGCCATGGAGTAGCTGAAATTGATTTATCAGCACCTGATGAATTATATGACCAGGTTCTGAAAGAAATTGTAGGTGTTGAAATTAGAGGAAAAGACCATTTGCTAGAATTAATGCAGGATTTTGCCTATGCTAAAGCAGAATATGACCAAGTGGCTGATGCCCTTAAAATGGTCAAACAGACTGGTTATGGAGTAGCAGCACCATCTCTAGCAGATATGAGTCTGGATGAACCGGAAATCATACGTCAGGGATCCAGGTTTGGAGTTAGGCTGAGAGCGGTGGCACCATCTATTCATATGATAAAAGTAGATGTTGAATCAGAGTTTGCACCTATTATCGGGACAGAAAAACAAAGTGAAGAATTGGTGCGATATTTAATGCAGGATTTTGAAGATAATCCATTAAGCATCTGGAATTCAGATATATTTGGGCGCAGTTTATCAACAGTGGTTCGTGAGGGAATTCAGGCGAAATTAAGTTTAATGCCGGAAAATGCCCGATATAAACTGAAGGAAACGCTTGAAAGGATTATTAATGAGGGATCGGGCGGTTTGATCGCTATTATTCTTTAAACAGTGACACAGAGGTTTACGGTCCAATAATGGATGCCGCAAACCTCTGTTTTTTTATTGTCAATAATGGCGAAAAATAAGATATATTTTATGAAGCATAAACTTTCAAAATACCTCAAAAATGAAGATATAGCAATATAAATAGAAAAATAACCTCCATTATTCGAATAAATGCCTGTAAATTCGCTAATTTACTTGATATGGTCTGGCGATTATGATAATCTTTTATCAGAAATCAAGTTCAAAGCAAAAACCCTTATATATCAATGTTTATCAACGGTTTTTTATGTTAAAAATAATTAATGACCAAATATTGCAAAGTTTTTGTTTTGGCTGATGGAAACATATTTCATTACGAATTGAAAAGTAATTGAAGTAGAATGGAAGCATACTTTGGGAGGAGGTGAATGGCATGAACAAAACAGAATTAATCAACGCGGTTGCTGAAGCTAGCGAACTTTCTAAAAAAGACGCTACTAAAGCAGTTGACGCAGTGTTCGAATCCATTTTAGAAGCTCTTAAAAATGGTGATAAAGTACAATTGATTGGTTTCGGTAACTTCGAAGTTCGTGAGCGTGCTGCCCGTAAAGGACGCAACCCACAAACTGGTGAGGAAATTGAAATCGCTGCTAGCAAAGTACCTGCATTCAAACCAGGGAAAGCACTTAAAGACGCAGTTAAGTAATCTGTACATACGCTTATTGCTTGAATGAGCGCTATATGCACTTAGAGAGTCATTACCATCAACGGTGGTAATGACTCTTTTTCTATTATAAAATCCATAATACATGGCTCAAAGAGTAAAATGTGCTACTATGGATATAGTTGAAATTAGGTATAGCAATGGGAGGAAGACAGAATGAGTGAAATCAATCGCGGTAAAATAGAAGAAGCAGTGACGATGATTCTGGAAGCTCTGGGGGAAGATCCGACAAGGGAAGGGCTCCTGGACACGCCAAAACGTGTAGCCAAAATGTATGAAGAAGTATTTTCCGGAATGAGGCAAGATCCTAAGGAATATTTTGAAACAGTCTTTGGAGAAGATCATGAAGAATTAGTTCTTGTTAAAGATATTCCTTTTTATTCAATGTGTGAACATCATCTCGTCCCTTTCTTTGGTGTGGCTCATGTAGCGTACATTCCTAAAGGTGGCCGGGTAACTGGTTTAAGCAAATTAGCCAGAGCGGTCGAAGCAGTGAGCAGAAGACCTCAATTACAAGAGAGAATAACATCAACTGTGGCAGACGCCATTATGGAAACACTTGAGCCTCACGGTGTTATGGTTGTTGTTGAAGCTGAACATATGTGTATGACGATGAGAGGCGTAAAAAAACCTGGATCCAGAACAATCACTTCCGCAGTAAGAGGAACTTTGGCAACAGACTCCCGTTCCCGTCAGGAAGTATTAAGCTTTATAAATAAATAAGTGAAATAAATAATGGAAGGAGTGAGAGAATGGAGAACATCCAATCAACTGATTTTGTAGTTATAAAAGCATTGGAAGATGGAGTGAATGTCATTGGGTTAACCAGAGGTGAAGATACCAGATTCCATCATTCCGAAAAGCTCGATAAGGGTGAAGTGCTATTTGTTCAGTTTACCGAACATACATCAGCTATCAAAATCAGAGGAAAAGCGGTTATGCACACTCCCTATGGTGAAATAGAAAGTGAGAAGGAATAACCGTTTATCTGTTCTCTCCTTTTAAACCATTCGACAGCGATTTAAAAGGATAGTAAGATAAAAATAATGAATGTGATTTGTGCCGGTTACCGGCATTAGAATTAGAAGTGGAAGCATGGGTGATTACGATTGGATAGCATCAGTAATGAAGTCACACAACTTAATAGTGAAATAAAGAATATCATCAATCATTCTTTTGTATTGAAATATATAGATCAACCAGCTATCAATGACGAGATGATTGCTGTTATGGTTAAAATCATGCGAAATACTAATGTGGATCAAAAATTAATGCCCTATTACATAGTATCAGTCATGCTCATGCAAATTGCCCTGGAGACCCATGAAACAGTTTCAAACTCAGAGGAAGGCGAAAGTCCGGCTCAATTGAGACAACGCCAATTATCGATTTTAGCTGGTGATTATTACAGCAGCATGTACTATCATATATTGGCAAAAACAAAAGATATCGAGTTTATTAGCCTAATGTCTAAGGGAATACAGGAAATTAATGAAGCAAAGGTTAAATTATATTTGGATAAGGAAGCGGATATCGAGCAACTAGTGACATATCTTTGTAAGATTGAAACCATTTTGGTTGAAAAAACAGCAGAGTATTTTGCGGATACTGAACAGTTGGATTTGTATATCGATATTCTGTTACTGAACAGATTGCTGGCTGAATTGGATGGATATAAACAGAATCACCGTTCCAATTTTATTAAAGCCCTCAGGTCCATACATATTGTAGATGATGAATCTACCGATAAAATATCAAATTTACTTAACCGTGAAATAGAAAAAGTGAAGGAAAGATTATCGTTATCCTTATTGGAATATCATTGCAACGATGATTTGGCTATACGGGTTAAGGATATTTTAAGATAATCCCAAAAACATATAAATAAGTTATTGTGGGGAAAGGGAATTCATAATGAAACAACAAACAAAAGAAGAACGTGTCCATCATGTTTTTGAAAAAATTTCTGACAATTATGATTCTATGAATTCAGTTATTAGTTTTCAATTACATAAGCGCTGGCGTGCAGATACGATGAAAAAAATGAATGTGAAACAAGGAGACAAGGCGTTGGATGTATGCTGTGGTACAGCTGATTGGACGATTGCATTAGCACGTCAGGTTGGCGATTCCGGCAAGGTAATTGGTTTGGATTTCAGTAAAAATATGCTGAAGATTGGGGAACAAAAAGTTACAAAGGAACAATTGCATAATGTAGAGCTGCTACATGGGAATGCAATGGAACTACCATTTGAAGATAACACGTTTGATTATGTCACAATAGGATTTGGTCTGCGAAATGTTCCTGATTATTTAGCTGTATTGAAAGAAATGAATCGTGTTCTTAAGCCTGAAGGTATGGCTGTTTGTTTGGATACTTCTCAGCCCACATTACCGGTTTATAGACAGCTTTATTATTTTTATTTTAAGCATATCATGCCAATGATGGGTAAATTATTGGCTAAGAGCTATAAGGAGTATTCATGGCTGCAGGAATCTGCATCAGATTTTCCGGGCGGACCGGAATTGAAAAAACTCTTTGAGGAAGCCGGTTTTGATAAGGTGAAATACAAACCTTATTCCGGTGGGGCAGCCGCGTCTCATTTTGGATACAAACAATCTAAATGAAGGGACGCGCATTAGTTTAAGCGGGAAGTGGAACTATGAAATTACCAAAACTATATTCAATCTTCAGACAGGATATCCAATTAATCGAAAAAGAGCTTCGTTCATCCATTCGAGCAGACTATGGACAACTTCACGACGCATCGATGCATACGCTAAAAGCAGGAGGGAAACGTATACGCCCTGTATTTGTTCTGCTTACGGCAAAATTTGGAGATTATGATATTAATCAAATTAAGCATGCAGCCGTTGCTCTTGAACTTATTCATTCAGCTTCACTTGTACATGATGATATCATTGATGAAGCTCGATTACGGAGGGGATCCTTAACGGTTCGTTCCAAATGGGATAATAAAATAGCCACCTATACTGGAGATTACATATTTGCACGAGCTCAGGAACTTATGACCCATATTAATGAACCACTGGCACATCAGGTTTTGGCTAAAACCATTATGGAAGTCAGTATTGGAGAGATAGAGCAAATACGTGATAAATATAATTTTGACCAAAATTTGCGAAATTATTTAAGGCGCATCAAACGAAAAACGGCTGTATTAATTGCTGCAAGCTGTCAATTGGGGGCCATCAGCGCAGGAGTTACAGAAGACATCCACAAAAAATTATACTTATATGGTTACTATGTAGGTATGTCTTATCAAATTATGGATGACATACTCGATTTTACTGCAACCGAGAAAGAGCTGGGTAAACCAGCAGGCAGTGATTTATGGCAAGGGAATATTACCTTACCTGTTTTATTTGCTTTGCAAGAACCCAATATAGCTGAAACTATTCGCACAGTTCATGAGAAAATGAGTTTAGATGAATTAAAGCCAATCTTGGAATCAATCAAAAAATCTGGAGCAATCGAGAAATCTATCGAATTCAGCAATGCTTATTTAGATAAAGCATTCGCCATCCTGGACTCGTTACCGGATTCGAAGAACAAAGATTATTTAGTTGAAATAGCAAAATTTATCGGAAAAAGGAAATATTGAGATTATTTCCTTTTTTTGTTTGCTTTCTATATATAAATAATGGTATTATTCTTTCTGAAAACCCATACATACGAGCAGAGGTGTAATAATGGAAAAAACATTCTTAATGGTTAAACCAGATGGTGTTCAAAGAAATTTAATCGGGGAAATTGTATCACGTTTTGAAAGAAAGGGCTTTCAACTTGTTGGGGCAAAATTAATGATCATTCCTGCTGAAATGGCAGAAAAACATTATGAGGAACACAAAGAACGTCCGTTTTTTGGTGAATTAGTTGACTTTATTACTTCCGGGCCGGTTTTTGCGATGGCTTGGCAAGGAGAAAATGTGATTGCGACAGCACGTCAAATGATGGGGTCTACTAACCCTAAAGATGCTGCTCCTGGTACAATTCGTGGTGATTACGGTGTAACAGTTGGCAAGAATATTATTCATGGTTCTGATTCACTGGTAAGTGCTGAAAGAGAACTTGGGATTTTCTTCAGAGAAGATGAATTGACTGAATACACAAAATTGACAAATCAGTGGATTTATTAAGGTTTGATCCTTTAACACAATAAAGAAAGAGGCTGTCAACAGGGTTGGCAGCTTTTTTAATGGGATTTGACGAAAGATAATTAGATAACTGACCAATTAGTTTCTCTACAAGACGGAACAAAATGAGTGGTTATATCTTTGATTCTATAAATTTTGTATACTAATAGAAAAGAAATCGGGTGGGGACAAAGCGGGTTATGATCACAATAAATGATGACTATCAGGGGTTTATTAAAGGAATCAACTATTTAACGGGAATCAATCTGTCTTTGTATAAGGAAGCTCAAATGAAAAGAAGAATCACATCCTTATATGAAAAACAGGGTTTTAAGGGGTTTCGAGATTATTACAGTACCCTTAGTAAAGATAAATATCTATTAAATGAATTTTTGGACCGTATGACGATTAATGTCTCGAATTTTTTTCGGAATTATAAAAGGTGGGAGATCTTAGAGCGGGAAATACTACCAAGATTACTATCTGAAAAACCGACCATCAAAGTTTGGAGTGCTGCATGTTCAACTGGTGATGAACCCTATTCATTGGCCATGGTGCTATCGCGCTTAAATGCTTTGAACCGAGCGACCATCCTGGCAACGGATATAGACGAAAATGTATTGGAAATTTGCAAGAGAGGCATTTATTCAGAAAAGTCGTTGGACGAAGTACCAGAAGAATTGAAAAATACCTATTTCGAATTGGTGGACGGATATTATCATTTGGATCAAAAAATCAAGAATGCTGTGACATTTACTAAACATAATTTACTGGGTGATCCATATGGCCAGTCCTATGATTTAATCATTTGCCGTAATGTGCTTATTTATTTTACGGATGAAGCGAAGAATTCTTTATATAGGAAATTCTCCGAGGCACTTCGGCCGGGTGGAGTTTTGTTTGTTGGAAGTACTGAACAAATCTTCAATCCAAACACTTTTGATTTTGTTAGTACAAATACGTTTTTCTATAAAAAGAAAGAGTTCGTGTCAATTCCATAAATCTTTTCCGTTTAAATGGTTATCAGTATGGTCAATCGTATAGGCAATGGAAGATTATAAAGGTTCTGTGTACAATAAAGGCAAGACATTACCAAAAGAACTGTAGATTATGATATTATTACATAAATGCTTTAAAGTGGTGAAGGAGGACGCTTATGAGATACATAACTGCCGGGGAATCCCATGGCCCCCAATTAACAACGATCATTGAAGGTTTACCTGCAGGGATGCCATTGTCTGAGGAAGATATCAACAAACATCTTGCCAGGAGACAAAAGGGATATGGTCGCGGAAGAAGAATGCAAATCGAAAAAGATACCGCAGAAATCACTGCTGGCGTCCGTCATGGCAAAACTTTAGGTTCACCTGTAGCCTTACAAGTGAAAAATCGGGATTGGACTCATTGGACTCATGTGATGGGAATCGAACCGATTGATGAAAAGACTGAAGAAGAAATTAAACGAAAAATAACACGACCACGCCCAGGCCATGCTGATTTAAATGGCGGTATGAAATATGGGCATCGGGATTTACGTAATGTATTGGAACGATCCTCCGCCAGGGAAACAACTGTTCGAGTAGCAGCAGGAGCTGTTGCTGTGAAACTGCTTAGCCTACTTGGTATAGAAATTGTTTCGCATGTCGTGGAGATCGGCGGCATAAAAGCTTCTGAAACAGAGTTAACGGATATGGACAAGATTCAAAAGCTGGCTGAAGACTCTCCGGTTCGCTGCCTTGATGAAAAAGCTGGCGTACAAATGATGGAAGCTATTGATTTGGCTAAAAAGAATGGCGATACACTTGGCGGGGTCGTGGAAGTTGTAGCGACAGGAATGCCAGCGGGTGTAGGAAGCTATGTTCATTATGATCGGAAATTAGATGCAAAAATTGCCGGCGCAATCCTTAGCATCAACGCATTTAAAGGGGTAGAGTTCGGAATCGGCTTTGAAGCAGCCAGAATTCCAGGTAGTCAGGTTCATGATGAAATTGTTTGGGAGAGTGGTCAAGGTTACAGCCGTAAAACGAATCGATTAGGAGGATTTGAGGGTGGGATGACAACGGGAATGCCTGTTGTGGTTCGTGGAGTAATGAAACCAATTCCAACGTTATACAAGCCGCTCAAAAGTGTGGATATTGATACGAAAGAATCATTTACTGCTTCAATTGAACGATCTGATGCATGTGCAGTACCAGCAGCAGCAGTCGTTGCGGAGCATGTGGTAGCGTGGGAACTCGCCAACGCCATCCTTGAACAATTTTATTCAGATCGAATGGATTCATTGCTGGAATCTGTCAATCAACAAAGAGCATATGCGAGGGAATTTTAATGGAATCTATGAAAATTAAGACATCTTCAAAGGAGTATCCTATATTTATAGGTGATGGAGTAATCGAGCAGCTCCCAATATTTCTGGAGAAGAATTTTAAGAGGAAACCAAAGGTTTACATCATAACGGATGAAATGGTTTCTTCTCTTTATTCCAACACAATTACATCAGGCTTAACTGGACGCGGGTTCGACGTCATCATCCATGCCGTACCGACGGGAGAAAGAGCAAAATCATTTTCTGTTTATGAAGAATGTCTGACAGTCGGATTAGAAAATAAGCTTGATCGCGATAGCCTGGTTTTAGCTTTGGGCGGTGGAGTAGTCGGAGATTTAGCCGGATTCGTGGCTGCTACCTATATGAGAGGTATTCCTTATATTCAGCTGCCAACAACTTTACTTGCCCATGATAGTGCTGTTGGAGGTAAGGTCGCCATCAATCATCCTTTAGGCAAGAATTTGGTTGGCTGTTTTTATCAGCCGGAAGCTGTATTCTATGATAGTTCCTTTTTATCGACTTTACCGGAAAAGGAGTGGCGTTCAGGCTTTGCTGAGTTAATTAAACATGCGTTACTCAGTAGTCAATCCTTTTATGATGAATTGCGGACTCGTTATTCCGTCATTTCGGATTTACCGACTAAATCATTGGATCCGTATATAAAAAGAGGTATTTCTGTCAAAGCTGATATTGTGTCTGAGGATGAGAAGGAAAAAGGCTCGCGTGCTTATCTTAATTTAGGACACACATTAGCACATGCAATAGAGGGGGCAGCGGGCTATGGGGTGGTAACCCATGGTGAGGCTGTAGCCTTTGGCATGTTATTTGATTTATATCTGAGCAAAAAATATGTGGATTTCCAATTTGATATCGCGACGTTTGAGAATTGGTTGAGAAATTTAGGATATCTGCAAATACCACGAGATATACTATCAACAAAATCATTACTACCATTTATGAAACTTGATAAGAAGAATAAGCAAGGTTCAATCACGATGGTACTTTTAAAAGATTATGGCAGTCCAACTTTACAATCATTTACTGATACTGAAATACAGGCCGAATTAGCATTTTTCTTAAACAAATTAGGCGAAAAGGGAGTCGGAAATTCATGATGATAAGAGGCATCAGAGGGGCTATTACGATTGATGAAAATGAAAAAAACCTTATTGAAAGCAGAACGGAGATCCTGCTTCGAGAAATCATCCAACAGAATAACCTTCTGCCTGAGTCTATTGCTTCGATATTCATCTCGGTAACAGATGACATAGATGCAGGTTTTCCGGCTGCGGCAGTCAGAAGAATGGCTGGATTTACCTATGTTCCTGTGATGTGCATGCGTGAAATTCCTGTTCCGGGATCTTTGCCTTTGGCAATCCGGATTATGATTCACGCCAATACGGATACCGAACAAAAGGATATCAAACATGTTTATCTGGAGGGAGCCACAATCCTTAGACCTGATTTAACAGAGAAATAAACAAATAAAAGGGGGAGCTCATCATGAAATGGAAGAATCATTTATATACATTGGAACCCTATCAACCAGGCAGACCAATAGAGGATGTAAAGAGGGAATTTGGTTTGGAGCATATTATCAAATTGGCTTCGAATGAAAACCCGTATGGTTACTCATCCGCGGTTTCAAAGATTTTGAAAGAAACGGATTGGACCCTTCCTTTGTATCCGGATGGCGGTGCCGTTCAGTTGCGTGAAGTATTAGCCGAACATTTAGGGGTTAAAGAAAATCAGCTGATTTTTGGGAATGGGTCTGATAATTTGATTCAAATGATTGCTAAAGCCATTCTTAGACCGGGGGTTAATACGGTCATGGCAACGGGTACCTTCAGTCAATACAGTCATAATGCGATCCTTGAACAGGCAGAAATAAGGGAAGTACCCCATGTAAATGGGAGACATAATCTGGATGGCATGCTTAAGGAGATTGATGCGGATACGGGAATCGTTTGGCTATGTTCGCCTAATAATCCAACTGGAGAATATATTCCTGGGGATGAGCTTCTATCTTTTTTGAGTCAGGTTCCAAAAGATGTACTAGTTGTATTTGATGCTGCTTATTATGAATACGTGACGGCTGAAGATTATCCTGACATCCTGCCATTAATTAATCAGTTTGATAATTTAATTATTTTGCATACTTTCTCAAAAATTTATGGAATGGCAGCCTTACGAATCGGTTATGGAGTAGCTAATTCTCATATTATTCGTATGCTTGAACCAGCTAGAGAACCATTTAACGTAAATTCACTAGCTCAAAAGGCAGCGATCGCTGCTATATTGGATCAGGATTTCATTCAGGAATGCAAGCAAAAAAATAAAGAGGGTCTTGAGCAGTATTATGAATTTTGTAAAATACATAAGCTGAGTTACTATCCTTCCCAAGCTAATTTTATTTTAATCGATACGGGATATGATGGTAACGAGGTATTTCAGTACTTAATGAGAAAAGGTTTTATCGTTCGCTCAGGGATGGCTTTGGGATTCCCGACTTCCATACGAATTACGGTTGGTTCGCATGCGCAGAATGAAGCAGTTTTAAACGAACTGGAGCAATTTATTATGGAAAAGAAGGATAGTAAATCGAAATAGATGTCAGGTGAGGTGCCTCCATGCGTGGGAATGTATTAATGATAGGTCTTGGGCTAATTGGAGGATCCATTGCTCTATCTATTAAAAAGGAACATCCGGAATCTGTTATACAGGGATATGATTTAGATTGGAATCAGGTACAATTAGCAAAAGTATTAAAAGTAATAGATGAAGAGATTACGGATTATAAAGAGGCTGCCGAAAGAGCAGATGTCATCATAATAGGGGTTCCTGTACAAGCGACATCAGCTGTCATGAAGAACCTATCCTCTTGTTCGCTTAAAAGAAGAGTTCTAATTACGGATGTCGGAAGTACAAAAGCGAAAATTATGGAAGAGGCGAATCGATATTTTGGCTCAAGATACACGTTTATAGGCGGTCATCCGATGGCTGGATCCCATAAAAGTGGAGTAACAGCAGCAAAAGTGCATCTTTTCGAAAATGCATTCTATATGCTGACTCCCGCTTCTCATACAGGTATGAAAGAAGTGGCTGAGCTGAAATTATGGCTGAAAGGAACAAAAGCGAAATTTATCGAAGTGGACGCCGGAGAACATGATTTTATGACAGGTGTAATCAGCCATCTCCCGCATATTATGGCTGCCTCCATCGTGAAGCAAGCTGAACATGCAGAAGAGAAACATGCATTGATAGCAAGGCTTGCTGCCGGTGGATTCAGGGATATCACCCGGATTGCTTCATCCAATCCCCAGATGTGGAAGGATATCCTGATTCAAAATGATCAAGTATTGGTCAACCTCTTGAACTCATGGATAAAGGAAATAGAGTGGGTCAAAGACTGGATTGTTCAGAAAGATGAGGAAAGTCTATATTCCTTTTTCCAAAGTGCTAAAGTGTTCCGCGATGAGATGCCGGCTCATAAAAAAGGTGCCATTCCTTCCTTTTACGATCTATATGTGGATGTCCCGGATTACCCGGGGGTCATTTCAGAGATCACTGGGTACCTAGCTATATCAAACATAAGTATTACGAATATACGAATCATTGAGACACGTGAAGAACTATATGGTGTATTGGTCCTATCTTTTCAAACAGATAAGGATCGTTCTCTTGCCGTTGAATGTTTACAAAATGCAACAAATTATGATACTTATTATGACTGACAAAAAAGGAGGAGAAGTATTGAATAAAATCCTTTCATACAATCCAACTGGATTAATAGGAACGATTGAAGTCCCGGGAGATAAATCCATTTCACACAGAGCGGTTATGTTTGGAGCTGTAGCGGAAGGGACAACTACCATTCATCATTTTTTGGAAGGTCAGGACTGTTTGAGCACGATTGATTGTTTTCGTAAAATGGGAGTAGATATTAAAAGAGTTGGTGATACTGTCACCATTCATGGAAATGGATGGGCTGGTTTAAAGGAACCGGTCGAATTATTGGATGTCGGTAATTCAGGAACCAGTATTCGTCTTCTTTTAGGAATGCTCGCTAGCCAGCCATTTTCCGTTACCTTCACAGGTGATGAGTCAATCGCCAAGCGGCCCATGAGAAGAGTAGTAGATCCCCTTCGTAAAATGGGAGCAACGATATCCGGTAAGGATGACGGCAATTATATTCCGCTTGAAATGATAGGGAGCGAACTGTCGGGAATTGAGTATGAGCTTCCGGTAGCAAGCGCGCAGGTGAAATCAGCCATTCTTTTGGCCGGGCTAAATGCAAAAGGGACCACAACAGTTATTGAAAAAGCCTCTACACGTGACCATACCGAACGAATGATTGAGTCATTCGGAGGGAAGATTCATGTTGATGGAAGAGAAATCAGGGTAACTGGCGGTCAGGTTTTGAAGGGTAGACATGTTCATGTACCTGGAGACATTTCCTCTGCAGCGTTCTGGTTGGTGGCCGGAGCGGTTGTTCCGAATAGTCAGGTTACCTTAAAAAATGTTGGCTTAAATCAAACGAGAACAGGTATTATAGATGTTTTAAAAGAAATGGGAGCTAATATCGAGATTCAGTATGACCCTCAAGGTGAACTGGCGGAAGAAACAGGGACGATTACAGTCAAAACGTCTTCATTAAGAGGTACGACAATTGGCGGTGATATTATCCCGAGATTAATTGATGAAATCCCCATTATTGCCTTGTTAGCCTCACAGGCTAAGGGAACAACAGTTATTAAAGACGCTGCCGAGTTAAAAGTGAAAGAAACAAATCGAATTGATGCTGTTGCTACCCAATTGGGGGCTCTTGGAGTTAAAGTTACACCAACGGATGACGGATTGATCATAGAAGGCGAACAAACTCTGCACGGGGGTGTAGTGGACAGCCTTGGAGACCATCGAATCGGTATGACATTGGTGATCGCGTCATTGCTTTCCAATGAATCCGTAGAATTACGTAATGCAGAAGCCATTTCTGTATCGTATCCTGATTTTTTTGCAGATTTAACGAAACTACTATCTGTTCAGGAATAAAGAGAGGGGACTACCCCTGTCATAATGTAGGCAAAGGAATTCAGAAAGTCTCTAAAAGGGCCCATTTCTGAATTCCTTCTTATTTTTCAGATTATTCCTGATGGATAGACCGGTCCTTATCTCTTTTTAGGCCATTTGTGGACTTTCCCAAGTCCAACTGGCCATCTCCTTCAAATTCCTGATAGTGAAAGTAAGTATCGCTATCTGGACTTTCTGTAGAAAGTAGCGTTAACTAGCACAAAAAATAAAAAATGCAGACAAGCACATCTAAGATATGGACTTTGGCTACAAGCTAAGAGGGGGTCACCTCTCTTTTCTGGTACTAAATTATCTGATAGTTTCATAGCATGTCTTAAAGAAAGTCATTGTAGCCATGGCCTTATACTCCAATATATAGTAGATTGGTGGTGAACTTTCTATAAATGGTATTTATAGATGGCAGGAAATGAAAAGATTTGATTGGTCGCTTTTTTCTACATGATACAGTATACTTATATAACCTTAAATGTGAAGAACTCCAAGCTCCTCTACCTCAAATAGCCTATTTGACAGACATGTACAACTTCAATCTGAAAAAATTTTAAAACCTACTCCCTTGAGCACTTTATATAGATTGAAAAAAGTGAGTATAATAGGAGGTAATATAAAAAATCCGTAAATTTCGGATTAAACAAACATCATTCTGCAGAATGAATAGCAGAGCAGTAAAAAGATTTATGGAAATGGAAAGGACTGCCACGTATGAATATAGATTCAATAATAAAAAAACTGATGCAAGGTGAATTTGAAGAAGCTAAAAAACATATAAATCAGATTAAGCAATCAAATAATGATGACGATGTATATACACTGGCAGAAGAAATTGCTTCCCTTGGGTTTATGGAAGAAGCAAAGGATCTTTTTGAAGAGTTGCTGGAGCGTTATCCTGATGAAGGAGAAATTTTGTTTTCTTTGGCTGAAGTTTCAACGGAATTAGGGCAAGAAGAGGAAGCGTTACTGTATTTGGAAAAAATTGATGAGGAAGACCCAATGTACCCAGGCGCACTGCTATTATTAGGCGATTTATATCAAGGCATGGGTATGGAGGAAGTCAGTGTCCAAAAGCTAAAAGAAGCCAATCGAATTTTACCGGATGAGCCCATTGTAAAATTTGCTCTTGCAGAACTTTATTATCAACAAGGACATTTCCGTTCAGCTGTAGAATTATATACCTATATCTTAAAGAATGAGACTGTTATAAATGGCATCTCGATAGATAAGAGATTGGCATTGTCACTGGTATCTTTGGGCGAATTTGAAGAATCGCTCCCGTATTTCCAAAAAGCCGGAAGGGATGATGATGACGTAAATTTATTATTTGAACATGGCTTTGCTGCCTATCACGCAGGGGAATACACAATAGCTATAGCCAAATTCACCGAGCTGAAAGAAATAGACCCTGCCTACCATTCGCTATATATGTATTTAGCCATGGCCTATGAAGAAAATCATAATTTGGAGAAGGCTTTGGAAATTGCTGAAGAAGGAATTAAAGAAGATCCGTTCAATAAGGAAATTTTCCTTTATGGAGCTGAACTTGCAAGTAAGCTTGGTAACACGGACAAAGCTATTAAATGGCTGTCAGAAGCTATTGCAATTGATCCAGGGTACCTGGAAGCCATCCTTACATTAGGCAAGCTGTATTTACATGAAGACATGTTTGACGATGTCATTGATCTCATATCTTCGGTCAGATCCATGGGAGAAGATGACCCTCAATTCAATTGGCTCCTTGCAACGGCCCATTCTGAACTTGAACAGTATGCTGAGGCTCTGACATGCTACAAAGAGGCACATGAATCTTTTGCTGATAATAAAGATTTCTTACATGAATTCGGGTATTTCTTGTTGGAAGATAGTAAATTTGAAGAGGCCAGATCGATATTTAAAAAATTGCTTGAAGAAGATCCGAGTAATGATGAATATATCGATATATTAGAAAGAATCTAACTAATTTGTACAGAGGAGGGCTCCACCTTGAAAACCCCTGTTTCTGTCGATGAGAAGAAAGAATTTATACGCTGGTTTTTAAACCACTATCAATTAAAACGCAGAGAATGTGTATGGATACTAAATTACTTGATGAGCCATGATCAGCTTATGACGAATGTACATTTCGTGGAAGGGGCTAAATATTGCCCAAAAGGGATGGTTATGTCCACTCATTGTGTAGAAGATGTCCCGTTTCGATTTTATAAGAGTAATATCATGACAACAGATGCTGAGAAATCATTTCATGATATTAGGCTTAATAAAGACGAAGATATCTACATACAGTTGAATTTCAAGACGGCTTACTCATCTTATCAGTATGCAGCTGTACTTGAGGAAAATCCATTCCTGCCCAAAAATCTCCCTGGTAATGAACAGGATCAATATATTGCAGAAAATATATTGAAAATGAGTTTATCGAGATTTGAAGAGGAACGATTAACACAGTTAATTGATGAGGCAATTGATAATCGGGATATAGAACGATTTAAAAAATTAAGCAGTCAACTTAATGAAATTCGAGGTCAAAAATCATATAATTAACAGGGCTACACCTATTCTTCTTGAAGCCTAAGAGAATAGGTGTAGTCTTTTTTTATACCATCTATTCAATTGTCAAAGTGATAGAGATGATTCAGGTAGGAAGTACAAGCAATTTTTGGCTGTTTTATAAGCTTATTTGTATAAATTTTACTTATTATGTTTTACAATGGAAAAAGAAGTTAAGGGGGAAAATTATGAAATATCAGTCAATAGATGTAGAACCATTTATTAATTCCAGAGAATATATCGATACCGTTGTCATTCCTTTAAATCCAGTAGCATTTGGTGATGCACTTAGCCAGACAGTCTCTTCCTATGAATTTATGACATTGCTGACGTATGAACTGGAAAAAGAATTAAAAGGCCGTTTATTCTTATCCCAACCTCTGTCTTATATTAAAAACAGTACAGCAGAAGATAAAATAAATCTTTTGTCTACCTGGGTTGAATACTATAAAGATGAGGGGTTTAAATATATTCAATTTCTTACGACAGACAGTAAATGGACAAGTATAGATGAGGGTGGAAATGTAGTATGGATTCCGGCAATTCCAATTGAAAAAATGCCTCCAGAGGCTATTAAATCAGTCATAAGTGAACAAACGAAACAGCTTGCAGGCAAACTGGCTGAATCCTGGGTGATCTAAGTCTAAATGGGCTTATCACTGCCAAATAGTATAAAACAGGAAAATAAAACATGTATTTCCTAAACTGGGAGTTTATTGACCTATTAAAAATATTAGGATATTATTGTAATGTCCTAGTTTTATGGAAGTTTGTGCAATCTTCTATTTTGTATGACTTTTTCGATATAAGGGGGGAGAAATTTTATGAGCAGCCAAAAAGTATCAAGACGCCAATTCCTGAATTATACGCTTATGGGCGTTGGGGGGTTTATGGGAGCGGCAACGCTTATGCCTATGCTGCGTTTTGCAATCGATCCAGCTTTGAAAGCGAATGCATCTGGGGAGTTCATTAATACCGGATTGAAAATATCTGAGATTACTGAAACTCCAACTCGTGTCGATTATAAAACTGAGGTAAAAGATGGATGGTACGAAGCTGAAGAAACAAGAACAGCATGGGTTTACAAGGATGAGAACGGCAAGATAGTTGCCCTTTCTCCGGAGTGTAAACATTTGGGATGTACGGTGAACTGGGAAGGATCAGAAGATCACAAGAATGAGTTCTATTGCCCATGTCACGGGGGTCGTTACGAAAAGAATGGTAAAAACGTTCCGAAAACACCACCAATCAAGCCGCTCGATGTTTACGACAAGCAAGAAAAAGATGGGGTATTATACTTAGGAAATGCAAATGAAAATGGAGTGTAGGGAGGCATAATCAATGCTTAATAAAATGTATGATTGGATTGATGAGCGATTGGATATCACGCCATTGTGGCGGGACATTGCTGATCATGAAGTCCCTGAGCATGTAAACCCTGCCCATCACTTTTCGGCATTTGTTTATTGTTTTGGGGGATTAACATTTTTCATCGTCGTCATTCAAATTTTATCCGGAATGTTTTTAACCATGTATTATGTGCCGGATATTAAAAATGCATGGGAATCTGTTTATTATTTACAAAATGAAGTTGCTTTTGGTCAAATCGTCCGGGGCATGCATCACTGGGGAGCAAGTGTCGTCATTGTCATGATGTTTTTACATACTCTTCGTGTGTTCTTCCAGGGGGCCTATAAAAAGCCTCGTGAATTAAACTGGATTGTTGGAGTTTTAATATTTTTTATCATGCTTGCTTTAGGGTTAACAGGATATCTGCTTCCTTGGGATATGAAAGCGCTATTCGCTACAAAGGTAACCTTAACAATTATCGATTCGGTGCCATTTATCGGGCCGTATTTAAAAACGTTACTTGCGGGTGATCCTACGATTGTTGGAGCGCAAACCTTAACACGTTTCTTTGCGATTCATGTTTTCTTCCTTCCAGCGGCATTAATTGGACTAATTGCAGCTCACTTCTTAATGATCCGCAAACAGGGAATATCTGGACCGCTATAAGATTCAGTTGAAAAAAATGTTACGAAGGAGGGGATATCCTTATGCATCGTGGTAAAGGAATGAGATTTGTAGGGGATTCAAGGATAAGTGCGGATAGAAAACCGAATATTCCAAAAGATTATTCAGAATATCCAGGTAAAACAGAAGCCTTTTGGCCGAATTTCTTGCTCAAAGAATGGATGGTAGGTGCTGTATTTTTAGTCGGATTTTTATGTGTTACAGTGGCCCATCCATCACCGCTCGAGCGGATTGCAGACCCGACAGATACGGGATATGCACCATTACCTGACTGGTACTTTATGTTTTTATACCAATTGCTTAAATATTCATATGCTTCCGGACCATACAATTTAATCGGAGCTCTAGTTATTCCGGGATTAGCCTTTGGTGCATTAATGCTTGCGCCATTCCTGGATCGTGGTCCTGAACGCAAACCGACAAAGCGGATTTTCCCGGTAGGTTTTATGTTGCTGGCATTTGCGGCTGTATTTTACCTAACATGGGAAACTGTTTCAACACATGACTGGGCTGCTGCGAAACTACAAGGACAAATCGTAGAAGATGTGGCAATTGATAAAGAGTCCGAAGGTTATAAATTGTACCAGGGACAAGGCTGTGTAAGCTGTCATGGCGATTCCTTACAGGGGGGGAATGGACCTAAATTACTTGGTACAGAATTAGAAGTGGATGAAATTGGTCATATCGCTGTAAATGGTTCCGAAAATAAAAAGATGCCTCCCGTGTTTAAAGGATCTGAAGAAGAGTTGAAAACATTGGCAGAATTTATTAAGGGAGCAAATGCAGGCGGAGATTCAAAAGGGGAATAATGTTTTTAAATAAAGGGGTGCTCAGTTGAGTGCCCTTTTTTTATCTTTCTAACATACATGGGTGATTCCCATTCTGACTAAGTCCAAGTTGACAAATGGGGTACATTTATTTGTATGATAAAGAATAGAATGAGCCTTGGAAGAACCCAGACACATCCTTTACTTTTATTAGATAGAGTTTGGATATGTTCTGGCGGAAACTAGGAGGTTCGGATAACGGGTAGGAAAAAGAATTTAAGGATTTTGGAGGATAGTATGAAGAGCTGGCTTTATGCTTTATTGAGTAATCGGATTTTTTTATGGGTTTTATTGATCGTTAATATTTTTGGGACAATCTATGGGTATTATTGGTATGAGGGGCAGCTTGAACTTACACCTCTTGCCTTTATTCCTTTTGTTCCTGACAGCCCGACAGCAAGTTTGTTTTTTTGTTTGGCCATAATGGGATGGCTTTTAGGACGAAACTTTGGTTTATTCGAAGCTTTGGCAATTGTATCTTTATTTAAGTATGGAATTTGGGCAGTCGTTATGAATATCCTTACATTTTTTGTGGAGGGTTCTATATCGATAATTGCTGTCATGCTAATCGTGTCACATGCAGCTATGGCGATTGAAGGGATTCTTTATGCTCCTTTTTATCGGATTAAACCATGGCATTTAATCGTGGCTGCTATTGTAGCTCTACATAATGAAATCATTGATTATGTGTATGGAATGATGCCGACCTATAGTGTACTTCATCATTATATCCCTCAAATAGCCTATTTTACATTTTGGCTGAGTATCCTTTCAATTGGTGTGGGTTATTGGTTTTCTCTTCGTAAAGACAGGGAGGTATACTCCATCCATTCCAAGCAATAAACGGTTCTAGCCTTGTCCCTTCTCACATACGATTAAGTAGTATGAGGAGGGATATTTTTATGAAGATTAAATCTTTATTTTTTTCTATCGTTATTATCATTTCATCAGGCTTGATTACGACCTATGCTAATGGACCTGATAAAAGGGAATCATTAGAGGCACTAGCGGATCAATCCCTTCAATTTGCAAAAGTGGATAGGCGTGAGGAAGCTGAGCAGTTATTAGAGGCATTTTCTGATAAATTTTATGATTTGGCAGTTGATGGGGCAAAATATACAATGGATGAGATCAATATTATTACGATTGCCTATGAGGAAGCACTCCAAACTGTACAAAATAAGGATAAAACAAAGGATGAGGTAATTAATGAAATAACTAAATTTCGTTTGGCACTCGATGCTGTCCATAGTGATGGTGCCCCGTTATGGACGAGTTTAAAGGATAGTATGATCACGGCCGCAAGTGACACGAAGGTATCCATCCAGAAGCAGGACTCTATTGCATTTCAGGAAAAGTTAAATCATTTATTAGCCATCTATCATATTTTGTATCCATCATTAAAAATAGATGTTACCCCTGAGCGCTTTCAGCAAGTAGATGCTCATATTAAGTTTATTGATCAATATCGTCCACAAGTCTTTTCCGATCAATCGCAAGGTGATTTGATTTCTCTAGAGGAGCAGTTACGTGATATGTTCGAGGAGGCAGAAAAAGATGATGCAGATCCTTCACTGTGGTGGGTGATTATCTCAACTGGCAGCATTATCATAATGACCTTATCTTATGTTGGATGGAGAAAATATAAAGCTACAGATGATGAGTTTCATACAAGGAAGAAGAAACAGAATTTTTGATAAAATTTTGAATAATATCTATCCATTGACAGAATGATCAGTTCATTATTACAATTGTATTAACAGAAATGAAATGGAGGATATAAATGAGCTTTTTAATTTATTTTATATTGCTATTGATCATCCCGATTTATGCACAAATGAAAGTACAAAGGGCTTACAAAAAATATTCTCAAGTCCCAGCTTCGAATGGGTATACTGGTGCGGAAGTTGCCCGTAAGATATTGGATGAAAATGGACTATACAATGTACGTGTTGAAGAAACACATGGCGTTTTAAGTGATCACTATGATCCGACAAGTAAAGTGGTAAGATTATCTTCTAGTAACTATCATGGACATTCTTTGGCTGGTACAGCTGTTGCAGCTCATGAAGTTGGTCATGCCATTCAGGATAAAGAAGACTATACTTTTATGAGAATCCGTCATAAGTTAGTGCCGGTTGCCAATATTGGCTCAAACTTTTCTTGGATTTTAATTATAGCTGGTATGTTGCTTGGTATATATAATCTGGCTTGGCTTGGGATTCTATTTATGGGAGCGGCCGTGTTATTCCAATTCGTTACTTTGCCAGTTGAATTTAACGCATCAAACCGTGCGATGAAACAAGTCGTTGCATTGGGTGTCATTGGGGCTGATGAAGAAAAAGAAACGAAAAAAGTTCTGGATGCCGCAGCGTTAACCTATGTAGCTGCCGCCGCAGTCGCTGTACTTGAATTATTACGATTCGTATTTATGCTAACCGGTATGAATAGCGAAGATTAATAAGAAAAAGCCCCCTTCGTAATTGAAGGGGGCTTTCCTATGTTTGTTATTTCTCGAGTGGGTTTTTATTTTCATCGAGCGTAAAGCCTTCACCAAGGACGTCATGGACAATTGATACGGATACAAACGCATGTGGATCAACAGATGTAATAATACTTTTCAAACGTACTATTTCGTTACTGCCAACTACGCAATAGATGACATCGCGTTCTTGTTTCGTATAAGAACCTACACCCTTGAGTAATGTAACGCCGCGTTCCATTTGTTGATTGATTTTATCGGCTATTTCAGAATTAGAATTACTAATGATCATAACACCGCGGGCTGCATACGCGCCTTCCTGGATAAAGTCAATCACCCGGCTGCCAATATAGACCAGTACAAGGGTATACATGGCTTGTTTATAATCCAAATAGGTTACGAGTGATAAGACAATAACACAGAAGTCAAACATAAACATAGTTCTTCCCATGCTCCAGCCCTTATATTTAAACATGAGGCGTGCGATGATGTCGACTCCGCCAGTTGTTCCACCATAGCGGAAGATGATTCCTAAACCGACACCAATACATACACCTGCAAATAAAGCGGCGAGCATAAGGTCATCCTTTAAAGGAATATCAATTTGATATTTTTCGAAAATCGCGATAAATACAGATACTGAAATCGTACCGATGAGAGTATACAAAAATGTTTTTTTGCCCAATAATTTATAGCCTACAAAAAAGAGAGGTATGTTTAATAAGATATTAGTGATTGAAGGGCTAATACCCGTTAAATTATAAATTAAAAGGGTTATCCCGGTAAATCCGCCTTCACCCAGTTCGTTTTGCATATTAAAATGAACTAGACCAAAGGACATAATGGCAGAACCAACCAATATCAGTAAAATATTTTTTAGCTTTAAGTTGAAAATCATGTTATTCCCCCATCGCTGTAAAATTCAGTTATGATTTATAGTGTACAATTAAGAAAAATTAATGAATGACATCCTTTTGCATTCTAACATATTATTGTTCGAAAACTAAGAAATAAGCTAACATGAAGATAAGAAGGTGATGCTTTTATGGAAAAGAAGAAAACAATGGCTGATTTACAACAGGAAGTAGATCAATATATAGGGCAATTTAAAGAAGGTTATTTCAGTCCGCTTGCCATGACAGCCCGACTTGCAGAAGAATTAGGAGAATTGGCAAGAGAGATTAATCATTGTTATGGCGAAAAACCGAAAAAAGAGTCTGAAAAAGATAAAGCGATTGAAGAAGAATTGGGAGATGTCTTATTTGTGCTGATTTGTATGGCAAATTCGCTGAATATTGATCTTCAAGAGTCACATGACAGGGTAATGGAAAAATTCAATACAAGAGATAAAAACCGCTGGACGAGAAAGGAAGATTGACAGATGATCAATATTATTATTGCAGGGCCGCGAGGGAAAATGGGGAAAGCAGCTGTCAATTTAGTGATGAATACGGAGAATTTCCATTTGGCAGCCGTATTGGATCATAAGAATGATGGCTTGAATTTAAGCGAAATAGATGGATTTAGTGGCATAAATGTTCCGATTTATACCGATCACGAAAAGTGTTTTTCTGAAACGAAGGCAGATGTTCTCATTGATTTGACAACGCCTGAAGCAGGAAGAATTCATACATTAGCTGCTCTTTCTCATCATATCCGTCCCGTAGTGGGAACTACTGGTTTTTCAGATACAGATTTAGCAGAGATAAAAGAAATCTCTAAAGAAAAAGGTATTGGTTGTATTATAGCGCCTAATTTTGCAGTTGGAGCTGTGTTAATGATGAAATTTGCGAAGCAGGCAGCGAAGTATTTCCCAGATGTTGAAATTATCGAATTGCACCATGATCAAAAACTCGATGCCCCATCAGGAACTGCCGTTAAAACAGCACAATTAATCGCGGAAGAAAGAAAAGCCAAGAAACAGGGCCATCCTGACGAAAAAGAAACATTAGAAGGCGCCCGTGGTGCTGACTATGACGGAATGAGAATACATAGTGTACGATTGCCTGGACTTGTTGCGCATCAACAGGTCATGTTTGGCGGAGAAGGCCAAACATTCACGATTAGACATGATTCGTATGATCGTAATTCTTTTATGAGCGGAGTTAAATTATCTGTTGAAACCGTGATGAATATTGATTACTTAGTGTACGGTCTTGAAAATATAATCGATTAAAGGAGTTATTATATATATGAAAATTGCGTTAATTGCACATGATAAAAAGAAAGACGATATGATTCGATTTACGATTGCTTATAAAAATATATTGTCAGAACATCAACTTTTTGCAACTGGTACAACAGGGAAACGAATACAGGATGAGACAGGATTATCCGTGCATCGTTATCAATCAGGACCGCTTGGGGGCGACCAACAAATAGGTGCGATGGTAGCAGTGAATGATATAGATATCATTATCTTCTTTAGAGATCCGTTGACTGCTCAGCCGCATGAACCTGATGTCTCTGCATTGATGCGTTTGGCAGATGTCTATTCAATTCCATTGGCAACAAATATGGGAACGGCAGAAATGTTAATACACGGGTTGGAACGTGGAGACCTGAAATGGAGAAATATTGTTAGGGAAAAGGAGTAACAAAATCCAGAATGAAAACAGACATACTATGTTTTGGCGCCCATTCCGATGATGTAGAAATCGGAATGGGCGGTACAATCGCTAAATATACAGATAAGGGTCATACCGTTGTGATTTGTGATTTGACGGAGGCTGAACTCTCGTCAAATGGTCATCCTGCTAATAGAATCAAAGAGGCCAATCAAGCAGCTGCTGTTTTAGGGGTAAAGGAACGATTAAATCTTAATATGGGGGATCGCCAATTATATCCCACACCTGAAAACATCTCCAAGATTGTTTCAGTCATAAGGATGTACAAGCCTGAAATTATCTTTATACCTGCCGTTCCTGACCGCCATCCGGATCATGGTCATTGTGCATCATTGGTCGAAGAAGCTGTCTTTTCTGCCGGTATCCGTAAATATGAGGATAAACAAAAGCTTGAGGCACATAAACCAAAATATGTCTTCTATTACATGATTAATAGCTTCCACCAACCGGATTTTTGTGTGGATATTAGCGACTATTTTCAGTGTAAATTATCCAGTTTGAAAAGTTATTCTTCTCAATTTATTAAATCAGATGATGGGGTGATGACACCTCTTACAGAAGGGTATCTTGAAGCGATTGAAGGCAGGGAACGGGCCTATGGGAGAGAGACAGGCGTGTTATTTGCAGAAGGTTTTAAAACGAAACAAACTCTTTTACTAGATCAAGATTTGTTAGGTGGATAGATATGAAACAATTAAAGATTGGAATTGTGTGTTATCCGACAGTCGGCGGATCTGGAATCGTAGCGACAGAATTAGGAATCAAGCTAGCAGAGAAAGGACATGAAGTTCATTTTATAACGTCCAGTGTACCATTCCGTTTAAAACGACGTTATTCGAATATTTACTTTCACCAGGTTGAAGTCAATCAATATGCGGTTTTTCAATACCCGCCTTACACGTTGTCGTTGGCTAGTAAGATTGCAGAAGTTGTTAAAATGGAAGGGCTTGATATCATTCATGCCCATTATGCCATGCCGCACGCAGTCTGTGGGATCTTGGCCAAACAAATGACAGCTCAGGGTTTAAAGGTGGTTACGACTCTCCATGGAACGGATATCACTATCCTGGGCTATGATGCATCCCTTCAGGACATGATTAAGTTTGCTATAGAAAAATCCGATGCGGTCACAGCGGTTTCCCATGCCCTTGTCCAAGAGACCTATGAGTTAATTCAACCAGACAAAGAAATCCAAACAATATATAATTTTATCGATTATCCAGCTCCTGAACCGGATGCAGATAATATGGATCATTTAAAAGAGGAACTTGGAATTGGAAAGAATGAAAAGGTTGTTATTCATGTTTCGAATTTCCGAAAGGTGAAACGTGTGCCGGATATTATTGATACATTTGCTGCAGTGGCAGACAAAATTCCAAGTAAACTGTTGCTGGTTGGTGACGGCCCTGAAATGACGTTTGTCAGTAAAAAAATTAATAAGATGGGACTGCAGAATAAAATTATTCTGTTAGGAAAACAAGAAAATTTACAGGAGCTTTATGCCATCAGTGATGTTTGTGTGCTTATGTCAGAAAAAGAAAGCTTTGGATTGGTTCTTCTTGAGGCAATGATTTATGGCGTGCCGTGTCTTGGAACAAATATTGGGGGAATTCCCGAAGTAATCGAAGATGGGATGAATGGATATACCATTGAACTGGGAGATATCAAGGCAGCCTCCATGCGATTATTGGAATTACTTGAAAATGATTCATTGAGAAAGCAGATGGGCAAACAGGCAGTTCATATGATAAAAGATCATTTTCAAACAGAGCATATCGTGAATCAATATGAAGACCTGTATTACTCATTACTAGAAAATGGGGAGAAAGATGAATGAATGAAGAGTTTAAAAGAGCACGTCCTGTCCTGGAACAGTTAACCTCCAAGGGATATGAGGCTTATTTTGTTGGAGGCGCAGTTAGAGATACATTAATGGGTAAAGAGATTGATGATGTGGATATCGCGACCTCAGCGACCCCGGAACAAGTGAAGGAGATTTTCACTCATACAGTGGACGTTGGAATTGAACATGGAACGGTTTTGGTGCTTTATAAAGGGGAGTCGTTTGAGGTAACCACATTCAGGACGGAAGCTGCTTATAAAGACTATAGACGGCCTGATTCAGTAACTTTTGTAACCTCCTTATATGAAGACCTAAAAAGAAGGGACTTTACCATGAATGCCATTGCGATGGATCAAGATGGTAAAGTGTACGATCCATTTAATGGTGAAAATGCCATCCATACAAAAATAATCCAAACAGTCGGCCAAGCTGATGAACGGTTCAACGAGGATGCACTAAGAATCCTTCGCGCAGTTCGGTTTGTCAGTCAGCTTGGTTTTACTCTGCATGAGGAGACGAGACAGGCACTAAGGAAGAATGCTCATTTACTTGCGCATATTGCTCAGGAGCGAAAAACAGCCGAATTCCAAAAATTGATTCTTGGTCAGTATCCGGAAATAGGGTTAAAAATAGCCGCGGATGAAGGATTGCTTACATATTTTCCCGAACTGGGGCGATTTGCGGAACAAATGGAACCGTTTCTTAAGCTCCCTTTAACCCGATGTGAATCGTTTGAAGAATGGTTGGCTATGATTGCTCTTTTTAATGGTCAGGATCAATCGATGTACAGACAGTGGAAGCTTTCTACCAATCAAATGAAAAAAATAGGAATGCTCGTCAATGAAACGAAGAAAAGGGAAGATTCCTTATTCACGCCCTACACGATTTATCGGCTCGGCCTTGAAAATACACAGAGTGTCGAACGGGTTTGGTCTGTGTATCGTAATACCAAACCGAATTTTGAAGACATAACAACTATACATGCTCAAATGCCGATTCATAAAGATTCTGTTTTAGAGGTTACGGGCAACGATTTAATGAGATGGGCTGACAAAGCGGGAGGGCCATGGATCAAAGAGATCATGGAAGAAGTGATTAACGGAATTCTGGACCATAGGGTTCTGAATGAAAAGGAGTTAATTAAACAATGGCTCATTCAAGAGAACAAACTATAAAGAATGAAATTGCCAAAGCATTTACTAATGCGGGAGAGGATTATATATCAGGACAGGTTCTGGCAGATTTAGTGGGGTGTTCACGAGTAGCCATTTGGAAGCATATCGATCAGCTGCGTCAGGATGGTTATGATATTGAGGCGGTTAAGAAAAAGGGGTACCGGCTACTAAATAAACCAGATTCTCTAACTTCCACTGATATTTTAATGGGATTACAGACTGAATTTGTGGGGAAATCAATCTATTCTTATGATACAGTCACATCCACACAAGTCATTGCAAGAGAACTTGCGGGTAGTGGTGCTAAAGACGGCACAGTTGTGATAAGCGATGAACAAACAGAAGGAACGGGACGATTAAAAAGAAAATGGCATTCTCCTTCAAATGGAGGCCTCTGGCTGAGTTTGATTTTGAGACCTGATATACCTCCCTATCAAGCTCCCCAGCTTACCTTGTTAACAGCTGTCGCTGTTGTTCAGACGTTAAATAAAATCAGTGTTGATGCCGGTATTAAATGGCCAAATGATGTATTGATTCACGGCAGGAAAATCGCGGGTATATTAACCGAGCTTCATGCAGAATCGGATCAAATTCATCATGTCATTATCGGCGTTGGGATAAACATCAATCAGGAGTATGAATCGTTTCCTGATGAATTAAAAGAGATTGCCACCTCGGTTTTAATCGAGAGGAATCAAAGAATGGACCGTTCTGAATTTTTACAGAACTTATTTAAGAACTTTGAAGAACTATACATACTTTTTCTAAAAAAAGGCTTCGAACCAATTAAACAACTATGGGAAAAGCATTCAATTACAATCGGAAAAAAGGTTACAGTTGATAATCCGCGCGGATCCTTGACTGGCATTGCAACGGGAATCAATCATGATGGCGTATTGATAATAGTGGATGATGACCAAAAAACTCATCTGGTTTATTCAGGAGACATTACAGTACATCCGTAAAATTCAAAATTTGAATAGGGTTAATGGTGAAGTTAGTTGTTGTAAAAAGAAAGCGTTTAATAATTTAGTTAATATATGGCAAATAAAAATGACTGAATGTTATAATTTATAAAAGGGCGGGAGCGGAAACGACCTGCACCTTTAAGGTAAAGTCATTGATTTATAGATTTATAATTCTGCCTGTATCCAAGATTAGGACCGGGACAGAGGGATAAAAGCTATTATGCCAATCAATCCTTCTGTAATAGGAAGGATTTTTTATTTGGAAAAATAGGTTTTTCGCTCCTCGGAAGGGAAAAGGAGGAAAGAAAAGTATGAAATTTGCTATGGATTTTTTGAAACTAAAAGAAAAACGAGAAAAAATTTCTATGCTAACTGCGTATGATTATCCATCTGCTAAATTGGCAGAACAAGCAGGGGTCGATATGATTCTTGTCGGCGACTCCCTTGGAATGGTTGTGTTAGGATATGATTCTACAGTTCCTGTCACTATGGAGGATATGATCCATCATACAAAAGCTGTAAAAAGGGGTGCACCTAATACATTTATCGTAACGGATCTGCCATTTCTAACCTATCACTCAACGATAGATGAGGCGTTAAAAAATGCAGCCAGACTGATGCAGACAGCAGGAGCAGATGCGGTCAAAATGGAGGGTGCCGGTGAGGTTATTCTTAAAATCAAAGCAATGACAGATGCGGGTATACCGGTAGTGGCGCATTTAGGGTTAACACCACAATCAGTTGGTGTACTTGGCGGCTACAAGGTCCAGGGGAAAACCCGTGAAGCGGCGATTAAATTACTGGAAGACGCACAGAAATGCGAAGAAGCCGGAGCTATGGCTGTTGTGCTCGAATGTGTACCTTACCAGGTCGCTGAAACTATATCTAATCAACTAACGATTCCTACCATTGGGATTGGTGCAGGTAACGGAACAGATGGTCAGGTTCTCGTTTATCATGATGTTCTGTTATACGGCGTTAGCAGGGTGGCGAAATTCGTTAAAACATATACCGATTTAAATAGTGTGATTAGCGATGCTTTGTCTGAGCATATAAAAGAAGTAAAGTCAGGAGTCTTTCCTGACCGTGACCATTCATTTACGATGCAAGAAGAAGAACGATCCTCGTTGTATGGAGGAGAAAGATGAAAATTATCAGCCTGATAAAAGAATTACGTGAAGCGCTTGATATGGAGAGGGAACAGAGACGATCCATCGGATTTGTTCCGACAATGGGTTTTTTGCATGAAGGACATTTATCTCTCATTGAAAAAGCAAGAGAAAATAATGATATTGTAGTCATTAGCATTTTTGTAAACCCGCTGCAATTTGGACCGAATGAAGATTTTGAAAAGTATCCACGTGATCTGGCTCGGGATGAAGAACTGGCCCGAAAAGCCGGTGTGGATTATCTATTTTACCCAACTGTACAAGAAATGTATGGCGATAAGCAAACGGTGGCAGTAAAGGTTCAAGAACGCACCGATGTCTTGTGCGGTAAATCTAGACCGGGACACTTTGATGGGGTCGCAACGGTTTTAACAAAATTATTTACGATTGTTCATCCGAACCATGCTTACTTCGGGTTAAAAGATGCGCAACAGGTTGCTGTAGTGGAAGGGCTTATCTATGATTTTAATTTCCCGATTGAATTGATAGGCGTAGAGATTAAACGTGAAGAAGATGGGCTTGCTCTCAGCTCGCGAAATATCAATCTGACAGAAAAAGAAAGAGTGGAAGCTCCTTTTATCTATCAAAGTCTTTGCAAAATAAGACAAGAATTGCAAAATGGAGCCGGTCCAAAAGAAGCATTAGAAATGGGAAAACACTTTTTACAAAGTCATATCAGTGGAAAACTCGATTATTTTGAAGTGTTAACCTATCCTGAGTTAAGCGAGATTAATGAATATGATCGGAAAATCATCTTCGCAGTAGCTGTCCAATATACGTCCGTCCGTTTAATCGATAATATTATCATAAATCTTTAATCGTCCAATGAAAGAGAATTATGTTTCGAAATATGATGAACGCAAAACTTCACAGAGCCACCGTTACAGAGGCTAATTTACACTATGTAGGCAGTATTACGATTGATGAAGATTTATTGGATGCAGTCGATATGCTTTTTACAAAGGGGCTGGAACATAAGTATTTCAGTCAATGATAACCCCGAACTATTAGGTGATATTTTTAATAAATATTTCGCCTAATAGCTCGGGTTTTTATTTATTTTCTATAGTCACTCCTGTATACCATTATTAAACTTAGTGGAATGTAGCGGAAGCCAATCGACTCCTGCGGGAAGTAGAGGAAAGGTTGAGACCTGAGCAGGCGTAGCCGAGGAGCTAAAGCCTTCCTCCCGGAAAGCGAGTGGAGTAAGCGCGCAACAGAACGAACTTTTTCTTCCAACTTAACTCTTTAATAAGTAAAAGTCGATTAATTTAGACATCGTTCATCTTTCAGGATTTTTTATAAGTTATGTCCCAGCTTCATGTTTTTTTAAATCCCTAACCATACTTATGAATCTTCTTTGATTAATAAGTGTGGTTTTGATATAACAGTAGGTAATGGGTTACGATAAAAGGAATAAACGAATTACATTCCTTCGGTAGTCTAACGATGAGATAAATAGTATGATTAAAAATAACAGTTTATCTTTATTGTGAATTCATGATAATCAACTGGAACAGGGCAAGTTAGAGAAGAAGTAAGCAGGTGTTTAAAAATGAAAAGTAAGTATGTAGTGATTGATTTGGAGACAACGGGTAATAATCCAAAAAATGGTGATCGAATTATTCAAATCGCTGCTATTGTCATAGAGCATGGAAAGATTGTAGACCAATATTCCTCTTATATAAACCCAGGCAGGTCCATCCCTCTATTCATACAGGAATTAACAGGTATATCTGAAGCAGATGTGGAGAAAGCGCCTACCTTTAAAGAGTTGGCACCCTATATTATCGGTGTGTTGGATGAAGCTGTTTTTGTTGCTCATAACGTATTATTTGATTTGACATTTCTGCAGGCTGAATTGGAACGTGTCGGCTATGAGAGGTTCCTTGGTGATACAGTTGATACAGTAGAATTAGCAAAAATCGTCAACCCTGAAATGTCGAGTTTTAAACTGGAGGAGCTAGGGAAAGCTTATGGTTTTCTTCATGATCGTCCACATCAAGCTGACAGTGATGCTTATGTAACGGCCCTTTTATTCTTAGAGTTTTACACTCAATTGAAGAGATTGCCGAAACCTACTATTAAATCCTTATATCGATTATCCTTTTTATTAAAAAGTGAGCTTAAAGAACTATTGGCTGAGATTATAGAGGAATATTCAACGGTGAGTGAGCCGTGGAGACCAGATTTGGATATCTACCGTGGAATCGCAATCACAAAAGAGAAACCAATTCCGCATCTTATCGATCGACAGGATGAGAAGAACTCTGTTCCTTTGGATGAACAAGGCATCCAGATTCTTAAAAACACCTTGAAAGATCATAAAATCAGTTTAGTAGAAGATGGTACTAACAATTTTGCGGGGCATTTAAAAGCCGTTTTTGAGTTTGCCAGTGAAAACAAAGCTCAGGTAACGATTGCTATGCATTCAAAATTCACCATAAAACAAGTAATGGATTCTATTTATAGTGATCATTCGTTAAATCCGATACATAAACAAATTAGTATTTTGCATTCAAAGGAGCAGTATTTAAGCTTGCCGAAATTTGAGCAAACACTGCGAGAGAAACAGCAAAATTATGAGAGTACCATCGCAAAAATGCAATTATTAGTTTGGCTCACGATGACCAATACAGGCTGTTTGGAAGAATTGAATTTATCTTCCGGTGGAAAAGAGTTTTGGAAGGAAGTATCACACCATGCCAGTCTGCACCCACGCTTGCTTAAGCCATGGACAGAACGGGATTTCTATACAAGACAAATTATGAAGTCTAAGCAGTCAAGGATTATTCTCACAACTCACAAGAGCCTTGTTTCAGATATACAGACAGGAGATTTTTTAAGCAGTAACCCCTATTATTTGATTGAAGAAGCTACTTATTTTCCTTCTTCCGTTCAAAGAGGATTAACGAAAGAGATGAGTTATGTAGAGCTGAGAAATCTTTTGAATAAAATTGGTACTTTGGATAATCGTCAATTACTAAGAGCTGTTACAACACTCCTAAAGGAAAAAACGGTTGAACCATTTAATGAAAAACAAGTAATGGTGATCTTAGAAGAGGTCGGGAGTCAGATTGAACGGTTTTTCGAAACCCTATTCATCTTTGGAATTAAAAACAACACGGATATGGATGGACCCAGAGCTCAGTGTAAACTGGATACCACCAAATATAACGACATACAAATCATGCATAAATTAAAAAGAGAAGCAATTGAATTGTATGAATCCATGAATTCTTTATTGGATCAATTCCATCAAATCCTTTCGATATTAAACCAGATACCCATCGAGAAATTAAAGCGAAGCCAGCTTAATATGATTGATGAGTTAACCAAATTAACTTTAGAAATGAGTGTAATCCGTTCTAATGTAAATAGGTTCTTTAAAGACCAAGATTCAAATGACCTGGTTTGGATGAACTGGAATCTAAAAGGACATAAAAATTCATTGCAACTTTATGCACGGCCATTGTCGGTAGCAAAGTGGATTCAAGATTACATTATACAGCCGCATCATACTTTATTTCTTTCAGATGTTCTGACTGTGGAAGGATCTTTTTATTATATTTCCAGGGAATTGGGAGTTTTGGAAAACAGTGTTTTCAAAAAAGTGATTCCCCCATTAAAGCGCCATTATTTAACGATTCTGCCTGAAATCAATGGAAAAACAGTTCATTCTGTTATTGATTTGATACGAAACCAACAAAATCATTTAATTCTCTTATTTCATTCACAAGAATCGATGAAAAAAATATATAATGAGATGAAGGGATTAACTGATTTTAAACATATACAGTTGCAGGCACAGGGACTATCTTCGGGTTCGGCTATCAAAATGCTGAGAAATCATCTGGCCATTAACCAATCCATTCTATTAATGACGTTCTCAGGTTGGAATGAAGTTAGGTATGCTTATGATGGAAGTTCCAGGATTATAATGGTTGAGGCGCCAGTCCAAATGAATATGAATCAGTCAGATGAGGATGTATTATCAGAGTTAATCATTAATCTAAGAAGTCAGTTAAATGCTTTCCCCGATTATGATAACAGTGGCATATGGGTCTTACTCGAGAATGAATTGATTAGGCGGGAAAAAGAACAGTTTAAACAAGGCCTGAATTATATAAACTTAATTTACAAGAATAAATAAGCATGTAAAATTGATTGATCTAACAAAAGACTCTGACTATTTTATTCTGATATAATGTGAACGACGCTGGAATAAATAGAACGTTACATTGTGGGGGGAATTAAAATGGGCAGTAAAGTTGAACAGTTATCAAGTGTAAAAGTAACTTACACAAGTGATTTATATAAAATCGTTGATTCTCTCAATAAAACACTGAAAAAAGAGGATTTAATGTTTGGTTTGGCATTGGATAAACAAGACCAGCAAACGGCCGTTTTTTCAATCTATCGTACATAATTTGAAAGGATGCAGACATGAAAAAAGTAATTTGGAGCATAGCGATTATTATCCTGATTGGCAGTGGTCTCTATATACAGGCGATTTATGCCGGTGACAGTCCCAAAAATGCTGCTAAGAAGAATGCAGAAGAGGTTGCCCGGGAAACTGCCAAAATGACAGATGTGGATGATTTTTATTTATATAATGGAAATGAAACATGGAGTGTCATAACGGGAAAAACAGCAGATGGCAAAAAGATTGGTGTTTGGGTACCGGATGATAAAAAGAAAAAAAGCCAGGTTATTGCTCTTTCAGAGGGTATTAGTAAAAAGGAAGCCATCGCAATCGTAAAAGAGAAAAAGAAGGTAAGTGAAATTGTATCCGCCCATCTTGGGATGGAACATGATCAACCCTTATGGGAAATTACCTATAAAAATAATAAAGGTCTCTATGGTTATTACTACCTGAATTTTAAAACAGGTGATTTAATACGTAATTATGATAATTTGTAGGATGGAGATGGAACTGAGATGAAATTAGCAAACAGAGTATCAGCATTAACACCATCATCAACACTTGCGATAACAGCAAAAGCAAAAGCGCTAAAAGCACAGGGACTCGATATCATTGGATTGGGAGCCGGGGAGCCGGACTTTAATACGCCTGGAAACATACTTGAAGCAGCACAAAAGTCTATGCAGGATGGTCAAACAAAATATACTCCATCTGCCGGATTGCAATCCTTGCGTGAGGTTGTAGCCGATAAACTTTTAAAAGACCAGGGCTTAACCTATAGTACTGATCAAATTTTTATCGCTTCCGGTGCAAAACATGCCTTGTACACTCTTTTTCAAGCGATTTTAGATGAAGAAGATGAAGTGCTCATCCCAACTCCTTACTGGGTAAGTTATCCGGAACAGGTCAAATTAGCTGATGGGGTGCCTGTCTATATTGAGGGGAAGGAAGAGAATCAGTTTAAAGTAATGCCTGAACAAATTGAAGAGGCCATTACTGAAAAAACGAGAGCGCTTATTATCAATTCACCAAGTAATCCAACCGGTATGATTTATACGGCTGAAGAATTGAAAGCAATTGGAGAAGTTTGTTTGAAACATGATATAGTGATAGTTTCAGATGAAATTTATGAAAAATTGGTGTATCATAACGACCAACACATTTCGATAGCCGAGCTTTCAGAGGAGCTTAAACAGCAAACCATCGTAATTAATGGAGTTTCTAAATCTCATTCCATGACAGGATGGAGAATTGGATATGCGGCAGGTGATCAGGCTTTAATTAAAGCGATGACGAACCTGGCCAGCCATAGTACGTCCAATCCAACAACGACAGCTCAATATGCAGCTATTGAAGCATACACAGGGCCGCAGGATCAAGTAGAGGTCATGCGAAGTGCTTTTGAACAAAGATTGGATGCCATTTATGACCAATTGCTCGAGATTCCTGGTTTGACTTGTCTTAAACCTCAGGGAGCCTTCTATCTTTTCCCAAATGTCTCAAAAACAGCGGAAATGTGCGGTTTTCAAAATGTGGATGAGTTTGTAAAAGATTTATTGGAAAATGCTCTTGTAGCAGTTGTACCTGGCTCAGGTTTTGGAGCACCTAATTACATTCGTTTATCCTATGCAACATCGTTAGATTCACTTCGTGAAGCTGTTAAACGTATAAAAGAATATGTTACGAATAAAGCAGCAACTAAAGCTGAATAAATAGAGAGTGATAGATGCGGCAACGTAACGGCCCCTTAAGGAAGATGCCTAATCTGCCTCTAAGGGGTGTTTTTATGAATGATTTTTTTTAGCTGAACAGTGAATGGAAAGTTATCCTTATGTTAAAATTTATCTACATTCCAGGCGAAGATAATAGACATTACAGGTCTAAATACAAAAGGATTTAGAGATTATTTCTTAATTGGCAGAGACTGTTAAATGAAAGACAATGTATCGGAATTATTGATTTTATTTACAGGTGAAAATTTGTATTTGCTTGTCTATTTTTGTACTTGTATAATGAATAGGGTACATAACCTGGTTTTGTTAAGCTTTGGAGGGAAAAAATGTGAAATGTACAATTAATGAAGTTTATAAATATGTAAATGAAGAAGTTAAGATAGGAGCCTGGATTGCCAATAAACGTTCTTCCGGGAAAATTGCTTTCTTACAATTGCGTGATGGCACTGGCTTTATTCAAGGTGTAGTGGTAAAAGCAGAAGTTGAAGAAGAACTCTTTAACATGGCTAAAAAGATTACACAGGAAACTTCCGTGTGGGTAACAGGGATTGTTCAGGAAGATGAGCGCTCCCCATTTGGTTACGAACTCCTTGTAACAGGACTGGAAGTCATTGCAGAATCGGTTGATTATCCAATTACACCAAAACAGCATGGAACTGAGTTCCTAATGGATCACAGACATTTATGGCTTCGTTCAAAACGCCAGCATGCCGTCATGAAGATCCGTAATGAAATCATCCGAGCTACTTATGAATTCTTTAATAAAGAAGGTTTCGTAAAAGTAGATCCACCGATTCTTACAGGAAGTGCTCCAGAAGGAACTTCAGAATTGTTTGCAACTAAATACTTTGATGAAGATGCTTACCTTTCACAAAGTGGACAGTTATATATGGAAGCTGCAGCGATGGCATTAGGCAAAGTATTCTCCTTTGGTCCTACATTCCGCGCAGAGAAATCCAAAACAAGACGTCATTTAATTGAATTCTGGATGATCGAGCCTGAGATGGCATTTGTTGAATTCAATGAGAATCTTGAAGTTCAAGAGCAATATGTCTCTTATATTGTACAAGCTGTACTCGAAAATTGCGTAATTGAACTGAAAACATTAGGAAGAGATACTTCTAAATTAGAGAAGATCAAAGCACCATTCCCTAGAATTACGTATGATGATGCGATTAAATTCTTACATGAAAAAGGCTTTGATGATATTGAGTGGGGTGACGATTTCGGTGCTCCTCATGAAACAGCAATTGCAGAAAGCTTTGATAAACCTGTATTTATCACGCACTATCCTACAGCAATCAAGCCGTTCTACATGCAGCCTGCTCCTGATCGTGATGATGTCGTTTTATGCGCAGATTTAATTGCTCCAGAAGGCTACGGAGAAATCATTGGCGGATCTGAACGTGTTCACGATATGGATCTGTTGAAAGCCCGACTTGATGAACATAATTTAAGTATGGATGCTTACCAATGGTATTATGAATTAAGACAATATGGTTCTGTTCCTCATTCTGGCTTTGGGCTAGGACTTGAGAGAACAGTTGCTTGGATAAGCGGCGTGGAACATGTTCGTGAAACTATTCCATTCCCACGTCTTTTAAATCGTCTATATCCTTAATAGTCAATTGAAACCTGGCAATTTATTTTATTGTCAGGTTTTATTTTTCCGTACTTCAAAATCAGCATACATGGTATACTAAAATGTGAGGTGTCGAATTATGACTATAAAAAATCTGTCGAATTGGATCAAGCAGGCGAATGTTGTCATCCCCTCCTATTTGTTAACTAGTTACAAGGAGATGGGATTAACGGAGCAGGAAATGATGCTTTTACTGCATGTTCAAAACTTTTCGATGAACGGAAATTATTTTCCAACACCTGCTGAAATTTCATCTGTCATGAACCTGACAGAAATGGATTGTACCAATATACTCAGAAAGCTGGTTCAGCACGGGTTTTTAGAGATTACAGAAGATGAAAAACCAGGTTTTGAAAGTTATACAATAAAGCCATTATTTGAAAAGTTAGCCTATCATTATTTGAAAGATGCTAAGCAAACTGATTTTGAAGAGAAAGTAATCAAGAGTGAATCCTTATATACCATTTTCGAAAAGGAATTTGGCCGCCCATTGTCGCCTTTTGAAGGAGAAACATTGGCAATGTGGTTGGATGAGGACCAACATTCACCTGATTTAGTTAAAGCTGCTCTTAAAGAAGCGGTCATCTCAGGGAAGCTTAGCTTCAGATATATTGATCGAATTTTGTTTGATTGGAAGAAGAATGGCATCAAGACTCTGGAACAAGCAAAAGTACACAGTGAGCGGTTCAGAAGCTTTACGAAGAAAACTCCTGCTAAAACCGTTCCAGTGGCCAAAGAGTTGCCATTATATAATTGGCTCGAATAAATAGTAATCGATAGACCAGGATAGAACCTTTATCCGGTCTTTTTATTCGTTGAAAAAAAGTGAACAGAGGGAGAGGCGGATAGAAAGATGCTAACAAATACACAAATTCGATATTGTCTCGATGAAATGAGAAAAATGTTTCCTGAGGCCCATTGCGAATTAAATCACTCTAATCCATTTGAATTAGTAGTAGCAGTTGTTTTATCAGCACAATGTACGGACGCATTAGTTAATAAAGTAACAAAAAATCTTTTTCAAAAATATAAGAAACCAGAGGATTTCCTTTCTGTACCTCTTAGTGAATTAGAGAATGATATTCGCTCAATTGGATTATTCAGAAACAAAGCGAAAAATATCCAGAAACTATCTCAAATTATTTTAGAAAAGTATAATGGGGTTGTTCCTGATGATCGAGATTTATTAGTCGAGCTGCCAGGGGTAGGAAGAAAAACAGCGAACGTAGTTGTTTCAGTGGCATATGGTACACCTGCCATTGCTGTGGATACCCATGTAGAGAGAGTGAGTAAACGGCTGGGCATCTGCCGGTGGAAGGATTCTGTCTTAGAGGTTGAAAAAACATTAATGAGGAGAATACCTGAAGAGGAATGGTCCATTACACACCACCGGATGATTTTCTTCGGCAGATACCATTGTAAAGCCCAATCACCAAAATGTGAGCAATGTCCAATGCTCTTGCTTTGCCGTGAAGGGAAAAAAAGAATGAAAGCAGCAGGAAAAAGTAAATGAATAATCTGGAACTAACTCATGAAGCCTTTAGCTTTGAATATAATCATCTTGATGAACAGGATTATAGGCAATGGAATCGATTGGCCTTTAATCAAGGTTTTCCATATGAGTATTTCTATTATAAAGACAAAGAACTATATAGGCCCTGGGATGATTTTCTGAATGTAAGAGAACAAATAGGCGATGAATGGGCAGAAAATGTCCGTCAATTGGAAGTATTGTTCTCAAACAGAGAAAAAAATGCAATTAAACCCTATATGTTAAAAGGGATTGTCCTATATTTATCGTTGTTGTATTGGTCCAATCAAGTGCCTGTTAATTTACGCGACTTCCCAGTATCTTTAAAGGAATTAAAAGGTAAGCCTGTGAATGTTGAAGAACGTTTGCCATTTATTTTGGCAAGGCCATACTTTTATCCAAGCTTTATGCAGTTAAAGAGCTTAATGGAAGAACAAATCAAAATTGCGGCAAAAATGGCTGCTTTAAATAAATATTCATGATAGAGAATAAAAAAAGATCGGACCTGATTAGGTCCGATCTTTTTTTGCTTTAAGCAATTTTACGTATATGTCTTGGCAATTCTTGAATAGCAGGAGGAATTAGATAGGATGTTTCGTTAGGCTGGGAAGCACCATTGCTTCTCGCAGCAGGCTGTTCTTGCCCATCATCCTGTTGTTCTTCGGGTTCATTTGGCTGGCCTTCACCAGGGGTGTTTCCTTCTTCAGGATTATTCCCTTCCTCAGGTGTTTCACCTTCGCCAGGGGGGGTACCCTCATCAGGGTTATTCCCATTTCCATTTCCATTCTCATTACCAGGGTTATTGCCTTCTTCAGGTTTGTTCCCTTCGTTTGGTTCCTCTTCATTTTCGTTTCCGTTATCCGGCGTGGTAGGTTGGTTTGGATCCTCTGTGTTTTCCTCAGCCGGTTCTTCTGGCTGTTCCTCTTCTTCAGGAGCTGCTTCAGGAATAGATACGGAAGCAGACGCTGTATCACTTTCCTGGCTACCTTCAATGGCGGTAACATAGAAGACATACTTACTGCCGGCTTTAGGAGCATCAAGGCTGAATGATGTTTCTTTTGTAGTGGTTAACGTTTGTTTGGCTCCGCCATCCACGGCAACCTGAACATTAAATTCAGCGTCATTAGAATCATATCTCCAGCTGACATTTATTCGATTGGATGCTTCATCAAAAGCGGCGTTAAGACCAGAAGGGGCATCCAGTTTTGAATATTTCTCTGATGTTTTAGTAGGCTCATGTCCTTTTACAAAGTACTCATAAACAATTTGATCACTTGGTGTATATTCACTTGCTTTAGCGTTTGTTCCTTTTTCAAGGGCAACTTTCACAACTGAACTTGGCTGTTTAAAATTATCAGTTGTCACATTCTCAGACATTTTGCCCATCATTGTTTTAAAGATTTTTGCAGCAATTTTTGTTTCTTGCTTGCTCATCGGATTTTTTAACTGTTGGTCATATCCCGTCCAAACAGACATGGTGTAATTGGTTGTATAGCCGATAAACCATGCATCCGGTGAACTGCTTTTACTGATATTATATTTTGCCCGGTCTTCTGCAGAGTAGTTTGTTGTTCCAGTTTTTGCTGCGATATGAAGACCTGGAATATTGGCTGCAGTACCTGTACCTTTCGTTACAACATCCTGCAAAATGTTTGTAATCATAAAGGCTGTATAATCCTTCATGGCTACTTGTGGTTCAGGAGCCGTTTCAATGACCGTATCATTATCTCTAAGAACGACTTTCTTTACGACATGCGGTTCATTAAAAATACCCTCATTACCGAATGCAGCATAGGCACCAGCCATTTGCAGAGGGGATGCTGCTTTGTCTACACCGCCGATTGCGGATGCTTCATATATTTCTCCAAAGTCAACACCTAATTTTTTCGCGAATTCACCAGCTCGCTCTGGACCAACCTCTTGGAGTGTTTTAACGGCAGGGACGTTCAGTGATTTATAAAGCGCTTCACGAATTGTTACATTTCCTTTATAGGTACCCGTCGCACTTCCGATTGATTGTCCGGAACTATATTTATATGGTTCATCTTCAATTGTCTGAGCGGTTGACCATTTTAAATACTCAATTGCTGGACCGTAATCAAGAATTGGTTTAATGGTTGAACCAGGCTGCCTTGTTTTTAAATCTGTAGCATAGTTAAAGCCACGGGCAACTTCCTGGTTTCTTCCACCGCCCATTGCCATAATTTCACCGGTTTTCGTATCCATAAAGACAGTACCGGCTTGGAATTTATCATTTGGATAGGAGATATATTTATCACTATTCAATATTTCTTCCATCAGTTCCTGTGCGTCAGGATCAATTGATGTATACACTTGTAGACCATCGGTGTAGATATTGTAATCACCGATTTTTTCAACTTCATCGATAACTTGATCAATAATGGCATTATATTTTGTATTTGTGGTTTTCTCACGTTGTTCTTCTGGAACCAAGCTTTTTTCTAAACTTTCAGCTTCCGCTTTCGCTCGTTCCTCCGCAGAGATAAATCCAGCCTTTTCCATCAGTTTCAGTACGATGTTTCTTCGTTTTTCCGCTTTTTCAGTATGCGTAAATGGGTTATAGTTATTTGGACTTTGCGGCATACCTGCCAAGGTGGCAGCTTCAGACAAAGTTAGCTCGTTTAATTCTTTGCCAAAGTATAGCTTAGATGCTGTTGAAAACCCATGAACACCGGAAGACATATAAACTTTGTTCACATACATTTCAAATATTTGTTCTTTCGAGTATTTTTGCTCGAGTTGAAAAGCAAGGTACATTTCCTGTACTTTACGTTTTATCGTTTTTTCTGATTTTAGGAATGAGTTTTTCACTACCTGTTGGGTAATGGTACTTCCTCCTTGAGAACCGAAGCCGCCTGTTATGTTACCGACCAAAGCTCCGCCGACACGTATAATATCAATACCATGGTGCTTATAAAATCGCACATCTTCTGTCGCAAGGATAGCATTTTCCATTAATTTAGGAACGTCTTTGAAGTCGACGTAATCTCTTGTCTCAGAGCCTATTTCTGTATATATATCACCGTTTTTATCGTATATTTTCGAAGATATAGGATCAATTAGCAATTTATCATCAATTTCGGGCGCTGTAACTGCCCAATAAGCGAAGACTCCACCAACTGAAATGCCCGCAATGATGAATAGTGTTGCCAAAACAATAAGTATTCTCTTAATTAATGATTTGGATTGTTTCTTTTGCTTTTGTTTGGTTTTTTTGGAATTTGCAAGATTCCTTTTTTCTGTCCTCGTTTTATATTGATCAGACATTGTATTACATACCTTCCTTTCAGGATAAAGGACCAATTAAAATAGTTGGGTACCATATTTTTTGTCAATTATCTTAATATAGTCAATTCTTGGCGAAAACCCAAGTGGAATCACTTCACCTATATGTTCAATATCCTTTTTCGGTATTGATTTTCTACCGCCAGATATCATCTCTTCCCAATAATAAATCAGTGCATCAGCCGGCAAGAAATAGATTTCCTCTGTTACACTAAATCGTATAATGATAAAGGCTATTCCATCATGTTGGATGATATTACGCATATGAACAATCTGATGCTCATGGAAGTTTTTTAATGGGAAGGATGTTGTTTGTTTGGTTTCTTTTGCTTCAAAATCAATATACCGTCCTTTATAAACACCGTTATAATCGGTTGTGGAGGCTTGCTTAAAATAAGCTTCCTTAATGACTGCAGCGCTCCTCTTTGGATAAGATACATTCACAATCTGAACAGGTGTTGGTTTTTTGTGAACAATTGCAATGTTATTCTCTATATAATAAAGATTTGTTTCGTTTAAGTCAGCCTCCAATGTCATTCCTCGATTAGAATAATCCACTTTTTTCTGTTTACTTACTTTGCTGCCGGAATTCTGAATCGGATTGTATTGTTTTCCATTAGGATATTTTATAGCCATAGTATCCCTCCAAGCCCATCCTTATCATAACAAAAATAACATCAAATTTGTAAAATTCCTTACCGCATATAGAGAAAGTTTGAAATAGCTGTAAAATCCTCTCGGATATGTAATTTTATATGAAGAAAACCAAGCTTTCTCTTAATTAAAATACTAAATTAATAGAATTTAAACGAAACTTTAGGCACTTCGAAGTTTATAATAATAGTTCAGATTCGTCAAAGGAACTTTTTAGCTAATCAATGAACTGGTGGGGTTCTCTTTGTAGGATGGGATACATGTAGTTAATGATTGATGGCTGCGAAAATTAATAAAAGCCGGAGTAAATTACTCCGGCTTAAGAATGAAGAACATGAATCTTCAAGTAGATGGCTTATCGGGTCCATCTAATTTTGGATTGCCCGTATGTTTTCTGGATTCATTAGTATTTTTCTTTTTTTGTTCCTGTGCTGCTGATGTATTTTTTTTCATAACTGCACCTCCTTTTATTAGGTTGTCTATGTTTTGTTCGTTTATACAGTTTGTCTTGTCGAAGAAAGCATATCTATGCGGTTCTCTATTTTCTTTGCCGATACCCTTCTAGTTTTGTCGTCTATGAAGGGATTAAGATAGATAAATCGAAACTTTAGGTTATAAGAAAGAGGGAAGGGTGAACGGCATGAATTCCAAAGAAAATATCATTACATTGCTGAAGGAATTGGAACAGGAAATTCTAGCGCTGGAAGAAGAAATGAATAAACAAACAGATAATGAAGCGAAAGAAACAATAGCGGAGTATACGTATGCTATAAAAAAAGAATCAAGGAAGTTCGAAATGGATATGGCGGCTATTCAATATAAAGCGAATGACCATATTGGAGATTACAAAAAAGATACACCATTTCAAGGCTTTAGCTTGGTTCATTTAACATAAACAAAAACAAGATAGTTTCTTTTTCTCTGAAATTCTGTTTAGATAAGGTAAAAAGAGCAAGGATGAAACACAATGAAAGCGGAATTTTACCAAAAAAATAATGAATTAATAAAGATTGTAAACGAGGCTGAAAGAATTTATAGGAATGCGCGAGAAAACGATTCGCACGCTGATTTCCATACTGTAATAAAGCCTTTCGCTGACCGTGTCAAGCTTTTGGCAGATGATTGGCTGGTAGATGCTGAACAATGGGTAGCGGACAATCGACCTAAATATATATCACCTATGCAAATAACAAATACTCATAATAATGTATTGCAAGTGTCTGTCCATTGTTATTTTCCGGAATCAAGCAAGTCGAGATTTATTAAACACTGTAATGCGGCTTTGTTTGTACTTGAACAGATACAAATGGAGAGTGTAAGCGGTCAGTGACTCTGTAGCACCCAATCTCTGCTGTTGCATACTGTATAGTATATAGCAAGAGCGGAGGGAGAGTTATGCTTAAACAACATTTTGATAAGAAAGCCAGAATGAGGAATGGTGATCTTGATACTTATTATGGCATGCCAGCTGGATCCTATTTGTCGCCCCATGAATACAGAACCATCTATTCAGGGCCCGGGGGAGCTTCTTCACCCCAGGTTCATCCACAGGGTATTTGGGGAGCCGAGGGAGTTCAGCAGCAACAAATGAATCCGTTTGAAGGTAACCGTGCTTACCAACCCTATTATCATAACCATTTCTATCCGCAGCCATCACAGAATCCCTATCATATGGAACAATATCAGGGAGGTATGCCTATGAATGGCGGTGTGGTGGATAATCAAAATTTTTATGGGATTCCACCACAGGAAATGTTAAATCATTATCCTAAGCAGCAAGTGAATCCATTCCAAAATCCATTATATTCGCAGGATGAAGATTTTTATCCTTCTCAGCAAACAAATTTCCCTATTACAAACCCTTACCCCAAGCAAAGCTTTATGCAAAAAAATCAAGGGAATAATTTATCATCAGTTCTTAATCAATTTAAGACCCAAGAAGGCAGTATTGATTTTAATAAAATGATTGATACTGCGGGAATGATGTTAAATTCAATGAATCAGGTTTCCAACCTAGTGAAAGGTGTAGGTTCGATTTTTAAAGTGACCACATAAAAACTGCCGGTTATAAATCGGCAGTTTTTTACTTATTGAATAGATATGCGTTTTTTTCGTGATTTGGGCACTTTAACGGTTAATAGACCATTCTCATGTGTTGCTTCGATTTGTTCCTCGTCAATCGGATAATGGAATGTGAAGCTCCTTGATTTTGTCTGCTTTTCTGTCGTGAAGGTTTGATTACCCGTATTTTCTTTTCGAATGCTTTCATATGATATAGTTAATTTGTTTCCTGATATATCAATTTCAATGTATTTCTTATCTACCCCTGCAATATGTGCTTGGATAATATAGTGAGTATCTGTTTCTTCCCATTCAACAGGAAAGCTTGCAAATAGTTTTTGATTTTGAAAAAAACCATCCATCGACTGTAATAATCCACTTCTCGTGTTTTCGGTTAACAAATCATCCATTTGTGAGATGAAGTTACGGAGTGGATCGAGTGGACCATTCTTATTATTTTGAGCCATATATTCTCCTCCTCTGATGATCTACCTTTAGCATATGCATGATATGAATAAATGTTAAATAATGGTGAGGGAAAGAGGGGGAGTAGGGGATAGGACCCAATTATCACATGCTGTTTGAACTATCTTATAAAAATGGAATTCTATATACATAAGTTCATTGTTGATGATTGCTGGTTGATAGGAGTGGCTAGCTTAAAGACTCCTTGCTTAGAAAATTGAATTCAAATGAGACCCCCGATAAGCGTACCGCCGAGAAGGCTCCACGAACCGTCCGCGAAAAGCGGAGGGAAGGAATGGATTAGGTTTAACAAGCTATGTATAAAAGCGGATGTCAGGAAGAAGAAAATAAGTAAGAAAATTTGATACTTGTAAAGGAGTGGCGAATATGGAAGATACCCGTGTAAAATTAGCTTATAAGGAAGAAGGAGCAGGCCAACCAGTTATTTTGATCCATGGTTTTTGCGGAAGCAAGGAGTATTGGCAGAAAGTCATTCCTTATTTAAAAGAAACCTACCGCGTGTTAGCGGTTGATGTAAGAGGTCATGGAGAAACTGAAACGACAAAGATTGGATACAGTATTCATGATATGGCAGAGGATTTATATGAATTCTTTATGGAACACGATTTAAAGGATGCTTATGTATTTGGCCATTCTATGGGTGGCTATATTACACTTGATTTCGTTGAACACCATCCTGAGCTTGTCAGGGGATATGGTCTTATTCACTCTACTGCACTGCCGGATTCTCCGGAAGCAAAGAAAAATAGGTCTGCAGGTGTCTCGACAGTGGAAGAACAGGGAGTCTCCCTTTTTATTCATGATTTGATTCCGAAACTATTGTCCAAAGAAACACGTGAAAATGAAGAAGAGATGCTTAAGTCATTAATAGATATAGGGATAGAAACGAGACCAACAGGAATTATTGGTGCTTTAATGGCTATGAAAAATCGTGAAGATAAAAATTCTGTACTGGAGAAGGTAACGATTCCCGTTCTGCTCGTAGCGGGTGCTAAAGATGGGGTAGTACCGATTGAAAAAGTATTTACAGTAAGTGGGGATCATATCACACAGGAAGTGATTGAGAAGGCTGGCCATATGGGTCTTTTTGAGACTCCGGAAGAAGTAGCGAGTGCGATTGCCTCCTTTATAGAAAAAGGTAATCAATAATGGGAAGGTCGTATCTTAAAAAGATGCGACTTTTTCCTTTTCAAGGGAACGTTCATTCGATACAATGATGACAGAAATGAGGTGTGCATATGTTTGGAAAGAAAAATTTAGTAGAGTTCATGAATGATTTTATTCAAGATGAACAATACAAGGATAATATTGCTTTTTGGCATACCATTGAAGAAAAAAAAGCTACTTATTCTCCCTTTCCGGCTGAATTAAATGAAAAGTTGAAGTCTGCCCTTGAAAAAAGAGGGATAGAGGCTCTATACAGCCACCAGGCAGAAGCTTATAAATATATTAGAAACAACAAAAATATTGTAGCGGTAACCCCTACGGCTTCAGGTAAAACGCTGTGCTATAACCTTCCCATTCTCCAATCCATCCTGGAGAACTCAGATACAAGAGCTCTATACTTGTTCCCAACTAAAGCGCTCAGCTATGATCAAAAATCTGAACTGGAGGAACTGATTCATGCTGCTGATGCGGGCATTAACAGCTATACGTATGATGGAGATACCCCTACAAGTATCAGGCAAAAAATACGTAAAGCGGGACATATTGTGATTACAAATCCGGACATGCTCCATTCAGGTATATTACCTCACCATACGAAATGGGTTAGTTTATTTGAAAATCTGAAATATATTGTCATTGACGAGCTGCATACGTATAAAGGTGTATTTGGCAGTCATACAGCTAATGTAATCAGAAGGTTAAAAAGGATATGCCGTTTTTATGGAAGTGACCCCCTTTTTATTTGTACATCAGCTACTATCGCCAATCCCAAACAACTCGCGGAACAATTAACGGAGTCTAAAATGGTCTTGATTGAACGTAATGGTGCTCCTTCAGGGAAAAAGCACTTTGTGTTTTACAATCCTCCGATTGTCAATAAGCCTTTAAATATACGAAGAAGCTCAATCTTAGAGGTCAGGAAGATTGCCAGCACCTTGCTTAGGAATAAAATTCAGACGATAGTGTTTGCCCGCAGCCGAGTCCGTGTTGAAATCTTAGTAACGTATTTACAGGAATTAATATCGAAACAATTGGGACCAAAAGCAATCAGCGGGTATCGGGGCGGCTATTTACCAACGCAAAGAAGACAGATTGAGAAGGGGCTGCGTGATGGTACGATTTATGGAGTTGTCAGCACGAATGCGCTGGAATTAGGAGTGGACATTGGCCAGCTGCAGGCCTGTATTATGACTGGGTATCCGGGGTCGATAGCAAGCGCCTGGCAGCAAGCCGGCAGGGCCGGAAGAAGACATGGAGAAGCGCTTATCATTATGGTTGCCAGTTCCAGTCCGTTAGATCAGTTTGTCATTCAGCATCCTGATTATTTCTTTAATAAAAGTCCGGAAACAGCTAGGATTAATCCTGATAACCTTGTTATTCTCGTAGACCATCTTAAATGTGCGGCTTTTGAAATCCCGTTTAAAGAAGGGGAGGAATTTGGTGCCCTTGAGGTTACGGAGATTTTGGACTATTTGGCTGATGAGCATGTTTTACACAAAAATAAAGATACATGGCATTGGATGAATGATGCTTTTCCAGCACATGAAATCAGTTTAAGATCTGCATCGCAGGAAAATGTTGTCATTATTGACCGGACCAATCCAAAAGTACAGGTCATTGGGGAAACGGATCGTTTCTCAGCTATGACTCTTTTGCATGATGAAGCCATTTATTTGCATCAGGGCATTCAGTACCAAGTGGAGCATTTGGATTGGGAGGAAAAGAAGGCCTACGTACGCGAGGTCAATGTTGATTACTATACAGATGCCAATCTTGCCGTGCAGGTGGATGTGCTGGAAGTGGACCGGACAAATGTTAATCTCAAAAGTGAAATTACTTTTGGAGATGTTTCCGTTCGGGCTATGGCCACGATCTTTAAAAAAATCCGCTTTGATTCTCATGAAAATATCGGATCGGGACCCATCCATTTACCTGAGGAAGAGATTCATACGAATGCCTGTATGCTTTCCCTGAAGGATGGGAGCGTTGATTGGAAGGAAGAGCGGCTTGAAGAAGGACTGATGGGAGCCTCACACGCTTTGCGAGGCATTATTCCCGTTTATGTATTGTGTGACCCAGGGGATATTCATGTCTACCCTCAAGTAAAAGCGACTCATAATGAGCTTCCTACCATCTTTATTTATGATCATTATCCGGGTGGTATTGGTTTAAGTAAGCATATGTATGAAAACAGTGAACGAATTATCCAGGAAACGATTCAGGCAATCAGAGTCTGCCCATGTGAAAATGGTTGCCCGTCCTGTGTAGGAATGGAAGGTACTGGTTCGTCTTTGAAGGAGGATTCCATACGAGTGTTAACCATTCTTGGAGACCAAATGGCTGGTGATAATTCAAATGTCCATTAAAAATAAATTAAATAGAATGAAAAAGCACCTAAATACAAATGTTGGCGAAGGAGAGACAAAAAAGAAAAGTACCGACGTATCGGAGAGCATCGAAAAGCATGTGGACATCCCTTTCTTTGAGCAATGGAGCGAATTTGGAGCTTCTGCCGTATTTTATGAAACAGAATATTGCCTAATCCGAGAGGTTAGCTATTCGCTTGATTATCAGCACGGAAAGTATGCCTTTAATATGCTTCCGCAAATCGTGAAACTTTGGAATGAAAGCAACCTTCAGCATCCGCTTTCCTCAGCTGGTTTTCAAGCGGATCAAATGTTTTTCTTTGATACAGAGACAACCGGATTGGGCGGAGGTACCGGGACTTCTATCTTTTTGCTTGGTTATGCCTTTTTAGAGGATGGGCAGATCAAAGTGAGACAGCATTTTCTACCGAGACCAGGCTTTGAAATTCCATTTTATAAAACATTTTTAGAAAAAGTGAATTATGAGACATTGGTAACGTATAACGGAAAAGCCTTTGACTGGCCGCAAGTAGTTACACAGCATACGCTTTTGCGTCAGCATTTGCCGAAATTACCGGATTTCGGACATTTCGACTTATATCATGCTTCAAGAAGATTGTGGAAAAATAAATTAGATCGCGTAAAGCTTTCGATTGTTGAGAAAGAAGTACTTGGTTTTGAGAGAAAGGATGACGTGCCGGGTTACCTGGCACCCATGATTTATTTTGATTATGTTGAAAGGCAGAATCCTGAAGCTGTTTTTAAAATTATGAAGCATAATGAATGGGATGTTTTGTCATTAATTACCTTATATATTCATCTATCTGCCTTATTATTAAATAATGAAGCAGTGGAGCATGAAGATTCATTTGAATTGGCGAGATGGTTTTCTTCTTTAAAAGATCGAGAGCGTGCCATTGACTCGTTTGAAAAAGGAATTACCCAATCTAAACAGAATGAAGAACGTATGAGGGTTCTCTTTCATTTAGCGAATGAACATAAAAAGAATAAAAATCAAGAAGCGGCAGTGAAGTTATGGAAGGAAGTAACTGATTCAACAACACCAGAAATTGTCTGCTGCGCCCTAATTGAACTGGCAAAATTCTATGAACATAATAAAAAGAACCCTGCGCAAGCATTGGAATATTCACAAAAGGCTTTGGATTTAATAAGGTACCATTTGTTCAAGAAACACGGTATTCATGAAGAATCAACCCTTCATCGAATTCGCCGTTTAGAGCGTAAATTGGATAAAGAATAAATTGGTAAAAAAGAAAACTAAATAATGGTTGTTATGTTTCCACATCCCATGTAAATTTATGTTATACACTACTGGTGAATCTCCGAGAAGGAAGTGAACATAAATCGGATGTATAAGGTTGTCTGTTATTTATTCTTTGTCGTTATTGGATTATCGATGGTAATCTTTAATTTTGTTTAATACAATGTAGCAGTTCCTATACTGAAACATTTTTTTATAAACGGAAAATAGGTGATTGCCTTAGTACGGTCTTATCCAATCCTTCATAGTCTATTAATGTAATTAGTATAGAAAATGGAAGGAGAGACGCGTATGTTCGGTCGTCGTCATCATCATCAACATCAACAACAATGTGGGCCTATCCAAATCCCAGGTTGTCATAAAGTACAGTGTTGCCCGCCGGTTTGCCATGAGCCTATCCAATTCATCAAGGAAAATTGCTATACACATGTAGTTCCTCATGTGCACCCAGTTCAAACTCTTGAAGTGAATAACCATGTATATCAACATCAGCATCATTTCCCACATTCTTTCCAATCTGCAAATAATGTTCAGAATCAGTCTCAGCAGTTTGGTGCTCCAACACCACCACGCCCTGGTTGCCCAGGAAGCGGAAGTGGGTTTGGAAGTGGCAGTGGATATGGAAGCGGAAGTGGATTTGGAAGTGGCAGTGGTTTTTGCTGTTAAAAGTAAGAGGCGTAAAGCCTCTTCTTTCTATTATTTCATGTATAATAAGAAGAGATCGTATATGGATGTGAAGTCATAATGGGAAAAGTGGTATTTGTGACAGGATATAAAGCACATGAGCTTGGTATTTTTGATCAAAATCACGAAGGGATCAAGTACATAAAAAAAGCATTGCATGGTCGTTTGTTGACGCTTCTTGATGAAGGAATGGAATGGGTGCTTATTACAGGCCAGCCTGGAGTAGAACTTTGGACTGCCCAGGTCCTATTCGACTTACAGGAAGAGTATCCTGAACTTAAACTTGGGGTATTATTACCTTACTTAAATCAAGAAGAAAAATGGAAGGATTCTGTAAAAGAGCTTTATGAAGAGGTTCTTCTGCAGGCTGATTATGTTGAGGCTATTTCTAAGAAGCCTTATGAAGGGCCGTGGCAATTAAAGTTAAAGAACCAATTTATTGTAAGTAAGAGCGATGAAATGCTGATCCTGTATGATGATGAAAAGGATGGAAGCCCTAAATACAGTTGGTTTGAAGGTAAAAAGAAACAGGGTAAACAAGACTATCCAATTCATCAAATAACATTTTGGGACCTGCAAAGTTTAATTGATGAGGCACAATGGGAAGAATATTAAGAGGAAATTGACAAACAGCACTTTTTTTGAAAAAATATTAAGTATTAGTCGTATGAATTTGAGGTGAAAAAATGCTCTCAGATAAAACAAAGTTGACCGCAAAGGATATCTTAGAGAAAGAATTTAAAACAGGTGTCAGAGGATACAAACAAGAAGAAGTTGATCAATTCCTGGATTTAGTTATTAAAGATTATGAAGTTTTTCATCAGGAAATCGAATCGCTTCAGCAAGAGAATATCAAGCTGAAAAAGCAATTGGAAGAACAGCCGAAACGGGCGGTACAACCAGTTCAACAAACTACAGGTACCACTAATTTTGATATTCTAAAACGTCTTTCCAATCTGGAAAAACATGTGTTTGGAAGTAAACTTTACGAATAAAGCCTTCCAAAAAATGTAGTTGTATTATTTTTTGAATCAGGGTATAATGAATTTTGCATTGATAACGTCTGGGTAATCGCTGCAATGTAAATTGTAGAGGAAAGTCCATGCTCGCACAGGCTGAGATGCTTGTAGTGTTCGTGCCTAGACCAATAAGCTAGGGCAGCCTATTTTTAGGCTGACGGCCGGGAAAGTGCCTAAGTTCTTTTAGAATATGGCACCGGTACCTATAAAAGTGCCACAGTGACGGAGCCTTTTTGGAAACAAAAAGGGTGGAACGAGGTAAACCCCGCGAGCGAGAAACCCAAATTTGGTAGGGGCGCCTTTCCTAAGGAAATGAACGAGGGGAAAGGGCAGACTTATAAGTCTGAAGATAGATGATTACCACCGGAGTACGAGACATTCCAGTCGATTGCAGTACGAAGGAACAGAACATGGCTTACAGGACGTTATCTTGGAAATGTATAATAAAACCCTGAATAAACTTCTTCCATTAAGGAAGGATAAAAGGCTGTCGACTCTGTCGGCAGCCTTATTTATTTCTCTTTTTATGTTAGATAAGGACGGAATAAAGCTTATATCTATCGTTGTATACTGGCCTGTATGCTCTTCTTGTAGTTTTCTTTATAAAAAATACTGAAGTAAGCCAAGGCAGTTCCTCCAGCTATAATAAGTCCGACATAAACGGACATCATCATGGGTGCCGCAAAAGCTCCTATAATAATTGATGATCTTGCGATTAATTCGGCACCATTATAGGATACATTACTAAATGCCGAATAGGACCCTCTTTTATCCTCAGGTATCATATTTGCTTGTTCAGTATTGAAGATAGGTGAATACATTAATTCTCCAATCGTAGCAATAAATCCAAATGATAAAAGCATATACCAGCTGTTCGCTGAAGTAAGGAATATATAGCCAATTCCATAGATAATCAATCCCATGACTAATATATTTTTATTTGAAAAACGGTCGGTGATCTTTGAAACAGTAAACGTTAGGAGGACTACTAATAACATGTTCTCTATATTCATTAAACTCAACATTTGGACACCCTCAATTTGGTATCCGAATACATGTACGCTTTCAAAGGACTCTGAAAGCCGAACCCCTATATAACTATTTAAGGATAACTCAGCTGAAAGGATAAACATAAACCCTAGCACTAATTTTACATAGCGAGTATCCTGAAGGGCAATTTTATAATTATGAAGTAAATCGATGAAGAAATTTTCGTGTGTTTGCGTTAATTGGCGGACCTTACCGTCAATCAGCCATATCTTATAAGCAACAGCAATCATGGTGGATGTGCACGTTAAGATGATGAATAATTCGAGTTGATGATGGCTGTATAAAAGTCCGCCCATAGCCGCACCAATCGCCATAGATAAATTAACCAGCCAATAATCTAGTGTATATACAGACTTTCTAGTTTCTTTTGTTGTGGAATCCATAATGATGGCGCTCATACTCGGCCTACCAATACTACCGGAAATCATATAACCAACGTAGCTAATGGCGAATAGCCAAACCCAGTCTTCTTGTGGGAGTAATGTAAGGGTCATGATGAAAAACATAGAGGCGCTTGTAGTCGAGGTGATTAATAAGATTTTTTTCCTTTTAAACCGATCAGAGAGGTAACCGCCAAGCAGATTAGCAGCGAATGTAATGAGTACGGTAAAAATTAAAAAAACACCGGCCCAGATTTTGTTCAGTTCATGAGCAAAATATAAAGCCATAAAAGGCATCACAGAACTGGATGCCATTCGGTTGAAAAAAGATGTTCCCAAGCGAACTTTTATATTTTGTGGCAAATTCTTTACTATCATATTGTTTCACCCCTTAGTATCGTTTATATTAAACTAGACTGATGATTCTGAAAATGGACAATTAAAAATTAAATGTCTACTTTATTGGTGAAACGGGGTATACAATGGAAGCTAAATTACTGACCTTATGGAAATATCTACAATCTGAATCTATGAAACAAGCGGAGATCGCTGATTTACTTGACCTCAGTCCAAAACAAACATCCAGGTATTTGCAAAAATGGAGTGAGGAAGGCTGGTTCCGTTTACAACCTGGGAAAGGGCGAGGGCATTCAACTAAAATTGAGTGGTGTAAAAACGTGGAAGAAATTTATGAGAAAGAAATGCAATCTATCCTTAATCATGAATCGGTTGAGAAGAGTGCAAAATGGTTAACCTGCAGTTGGTCAACTGAATGTAAGCTTCGTCTCATGAAGCTTTTTCAAACAAAGCTCGGGTTTAATGATGAGGGCAGGGATAAATTAATCATTCCGCGTAAGCATCCTTTTTTGTCCTTTCATCCGCTTGAAGCTCTTGATACTCATAGTGCCAACTTAGTTTCCAACATATATAATCGTCTTATATACCTTACAGAAGAGAATGAAATACTGCCTGAACTTGCACATAGCTGGGAACAATCCAATCGCCTTTTAAGACTTTATATAAGAAAGGGGGTCAAATTCCATGATGGCTCCTACCTTGCCGCAGAAGATGTGGTGGAATCATTGCAATCCTTGTGTAACCATCCCAATCACAAGGATATTTGGTCACCTGTCCAAAGAATTTATTCTCCTGGACCGTATTTGGTTGATATAGAGCTCAATCAGGACTGTAGCTATATAGTTCATCTCCTAAGCACGATACACTCAAGCATCTATAAAGAAATCAATGGGAGATTAATCGGAACGGGCAGCTTTTATCTTGAAAAGGATAATGAAACACAAACGGTTCTGCGTGCTTTTGAAGACTATTATAAAGAAAGGGCACTGTTGGATGTTATAGAATTTTTACAGATGCCAAGCGGATTTGAGACGATCTACCGTTCCTCATTAAAAGAAGATATTGAAACATTTAAGGTAGAGAGCGATTCAGGGTTTGGGCTTGTGATTATGAATGCTTATCGTAATTCAGCCATTAAAAGGAAGGATGTTAGAGATTATATTCATTACGTAATCAGTCTAAATAGGCATGAAATCCATCATCTTGATTCAAAAATAACATCGAACGAAAGTAGTATTTTACGCCCTCCATCTGACCCTTACATAGTAAATGAAGTCCCCATACCTAAAATATCCAATCCGCTTGTTCTTCAGGCTACGCGGTATACCGAGAAGCTTGCTAGTTGGCTAAAGGGAATATTGGAGGAGGCAGGGATACCTGTTGTTTTAAAAGAGCTTACATTTAAAGAAAGTTTACAAAATGGGTATACAGATCATGATTCAGATTTGTTTATTCATGGAGAAGTATTTGAGATGAACCAAAGCTTGTCTTTTTTTCATTTTCTTTTGATGAACTCTTCACCTCTTGCCCGGGTAATAGAAGAGACATGCGATAAAGCTGGGTTTTTAAGCCAGTATGCCCAAACCCCTTTTGAACAGTGGGGTGAGCTTAATAAACAAATGGAACTTACCTTACTAAATTCCGCCTTGATCATTCCGCTATATTATTCAAAACGAAGTGTGTTGTTCTCAGATGATATTATGAATATTACTATCAGGAATTTTGGCTATGCAGATTTTTCAAAGCTATGGATGAAACCATCTGCCAGCTGATTCGTTTATATGTGGCTGTAATGCTTATTTGGTTTGCATTCATCATGTATGAGTTGTATGATAATAGACGCGAACGACTTAAATTTAATGGAAAAGTAATACGATTAGATAGGGTGAAACAATGAAGATTACATTAATAGCTACAGCAGCAATGGGTCTTGAAGCAATTGTCGCTCAAGAAGTACGTGACCTTGGATATGAGTGTACCGTAGAGAATGGACGAGTACTGTTTCAGGGAGACGAGCTTGCCATTGCCAGAGCCAATATGTGGCTTAGAACAGCAGACCGGGTGAAGATCCTGGTAGGTGAATTTAAAGCCTATACTTTTGATGAATTGTTTGAAGGTACAAAAAAACTCCCTTGGGAGAATTATTTGGATGTCACGGCTGAATTTCCTGTATCAGGTAAATCGGTTAAATCTAAATTATTCAGTGTTCCAGATTGCCAGGCGATTGCGAAGAAGGCCATAGTGGACAGACTGAAAAAAGCGTATAAAAAAGAGGGATGGTTAGATGAAAATGGACCATTGTATCGTGTAGAAGTATCCCTTTTAAAAGATAAAGCTACATTAACGATTGATACAACCGGCCCACAGGCCCTTCATAAACGAGGATACAGAACAGGACAGGGTGAAGCTCCATTAAAAGAAACCCTGGCAGCTGCATTAGTGAAGCTGACGAATTGGACACCGGACCGTCCATTTGTTGATCCATTCTGTGGCTCGGGTACGATTGCGATCGAAGCGGCGTTAATTGGCCAAAATATTGCGCCTGGATTTAATCGTGATTTTATTTCAGAAGACTGGCCTTTTATTGACTCGTCTATTTGGGATAAAGTCAGAGAAGAGGCGGAAGAACAGGCAAATTATGATCAGGAATTAGACATATCAGGGTATGATATTGATCATAAAATGATTGAAATTGCAAAAGAAAATGCCATGGAAGCAGGACTTGGGGAGTTAATTAACTTTAAACAAATGCAAGTACGTGATTTCACAACGAATAAGGAATATGGCGTAATTGTAGGAAATCCTCCATATGGTGAACGACTCAGCGACCGTCCTTCTGTTGAGAAAATGTATAAAGAGATGGGTGAAGCCCTCCGTCCATTTGATACTTGGTCTGTTTATATGCTGACTTCTGATGAAAACTTTGAGAAGTTTTACGGCAAGCCAGCTACTAAAAAACGAAAGCTGTTTAATGGTTTCATACGTACCGATTATTATCAGTACTGGGGAAAGAGACCTCCAAGAAAAACGAACAGTAATTCTGAAGTAAATGAGCAATAAAATGAAAAACGCTAACCCTTAGGTTGGCGTTTTTTCTTTTGGCCAGCCTTTGTTAATGTAAATTTCAAGGCATACAGGACTATAGTAAGTAGTGATCATTTAGTTTTTTAAGCTAAGCTAATAGGAAAGTTTATAAAACTATCTACCTAGTATACTGAATATGGTAAAATATTCAGTATACTTTTAAAGTGGAGGAGGCTCTATATGACAAACAAATTAGAAACTGAGTTTTTAGATTATATACATACGATGGATGCATTCAGAGAGGCATCAGCATTGATTGGATGGGATCTGAGGACAGGTGCACCAAAGAAAACGATTGACAAGCGAAGTCAAGTATTGGCTATTTTGTCAAAAGAACATTTCGAGATGGCAACCGGGGAAACAATGGAACGATACATAAAAGAGTTAGCCAATCCTGAGTTGGCGGAGCAGTTGGATTCAAAAACAATTGCCATTGTACAGGAATGTAAACAAGAGTATGAGAAGATGAGTAAAATCCCGGCAAATGAATATAAAGAATATGTTGAACTGCAGTCTAAAGCTGAAAGTATTTGGGAAACTGCAAAGGAGACATCTAATTTTGCTTTATTTATGCCTTATTTGGACCAATTAATTGATATGAATAAGAAATTTGTATCTTATTGGGGTAAATCAGATCAGCCCTATAATGCATTACTCGATTTATATGAACCAGGTATGACAGTGGAGATATTGGATGATGTATTCGCTAAGCTAAGAGAAGAAATAGTTCCGCTCGTGAAAAAGATTGGTCAATCGAATGAGAAACTAGAAACGAATTTTATTTATAAATCATTTAGTGAAGAAGCGCAGAAAAAATTCTGTTTGGAATTGATTCAGGAACTTGGATACGATCTGGAAGCAGGGCGCTTGGATCAAACAGTTCATCCATTTGCAACAGCCTTGAACGCAAATGATGTGAGAATTACAACGAAATATGTTGAGGATGATTTCCGTGTGGCTGTATTTGGCACGATACATGAATGTGGGCATGCGGTATATGAACAGAACATTAATAAAGAATTAGAAGGCACACCTTTATGCACCGGCACATCAATGGGGATTCACGAATCCCAGTCCTTGTTCTTTGAAAACTTTATAAGCCGGAACCTTAGCTTTTGGAAACGGAATTTTGATCAATTGAAAATCGCTTCACCTGAACAATTTGATGAGATTGACCTTGATACATTCTACAAGGCTATTAATGAATCAAAGCCTTCCTTAATTCGGATTGAGGCCGACGAACTCACATATCCATTGCATATTATGATTCGCTACGAATTAGAAAAGGGATTATTTAACGGAGATTTAAAAGTGGCTGATTTGCCTAAGCATTGGAATGATAAATATGAAGAATACTTGGGAATCCGACCTGAAAATGATGGAGAAGGAGTACTGCAAGATGTTCATTGGGCCGGTGGGATGTTTGGCTATTTTCCTTCTTATGCCCTCGGGTATATGTATGCCGCTCAATTAAAAGCTGCAATGCTGAAAGATATTCCTAATTTTGATGAAACCATTGAAAATGGGGAATTTACCAAAATCACTGGTTGGTTAACCGAGCGTGTGCATCAGTACGGAAAACTGAAATTACCTTTAGAGATTATCGAGGATGCAACGGGTGAGGGCTTAAATCCGGATTATTTAATCTCCTATTTAAAAGAAAAGTATACAGCGCTGTATGATTTATAAAAAAGAAGCTGAATCAGGTAATCTTGATTCAGCTTTTTGCGTTTACCAAAGTTTAAATCCTTTTGAGCCAGGAGGAGCATTTTGAATCATGTCGACAAATGGAAGGGTGTAAGCAAGAATAATTAAAACGGCTGTAATGCCAATCCATAGCTTCCAGTTTTCAAGGATAAGTGGTGTCTTCTCAGCTTTTTCGGATACTTCACCAATTGGAAATTCTTCATCGCCTTTGGGAGCAAAGAAAGCCAGATTAACGAAGATAATCAAAATTAAGATGATACCAATGAAGAGGATGGAGCCTCCCACGGCCTGTGCGATTTGATAGGGAATCCATTCAGCTGCCTGAGCGGAACCGCCATATGAGGAGTAGGAGGATCTTCTTGGTGCTCCGAGCAGCCCTGCAAAATGCATAGCGCCGGACATAAAGGTCATACCGACTGCCCACGTCATTGCCTGGATAATGGCTAATTTATTCATTTTCTTAGTAAGCTTACGACCGGTTAAATGGGGGACCAACCAATACATGGCACCAAAGTAAGTTAAGACAACAGAGGTAGCCAGTGTTAAATGGAAATGTCCTGTGACCCAAGTTGTATTATGTATGACCTGGTTCAATTGGTTGGAGGCGTTGACGATTCCTCCTGCTCCTGCAGGGATAAAAGCAACCATTCCGATAAAAGGAACAGTAAAGCGTGCATCTCCCCAGGGAAGGGCTTTAAACCAACCAAAGATTCCTTTGTAACCTTTCACACGTCCTGCACTTTCAAAAGTGGCAAACAGGGAGAAGGCTGTCATTAAGGATGGAATGATCACCAGGAATGTTAAGATGACCTGTAAAAATTTCCACGCCGGATCAATACCAGGTTCCGTTAATTGATGGTGAAATCCGACTGGTACAGAAAACAGTAAGAATAAGATAAAGGATAATCTAGCTAAGGAATCCGAGAATATTTTTCCTCCAATTACCTTTGGAATAACCACATACCAAACCATATAAGCCGGTAATAACCAGAAATAAACGAGCGGATGTCCAAAATACCAGAATAATGTACGGCTAACCAGGACGTTGATGGAATCAACCCAGCCAAGTGACCATGGAATAATCTGTACCAAAATGGTAGCGGCCACACCTAGAGTAGCAGTAAACCATAATACATTATTTATGATGACCATAAAGGATAGTAAGGGACCTACTTTGCCCTTGTTTTGTTTTCTCCAGCTAATATAAGCAGCCACCATTGCGCCGCCATCCAGCCAGCTGCCGACTACGACAAATACCAAACCAAAATAAAAGATTGGATGAGCCTGCAATGGAGCATAAAATGTATAAAGAACAGACGCTTCATTAAGCAGAATCATCGTGGCGGACATAGCTGTACCAACGGTCATCATCCAGAAACCAATCCACCCAACGGTTCTGGCACGTTTAGAAAGTGTTCCACTTGTTTTACTAATTGCTGCAAATTGGAAGCCCATGATAAAAAAAGTAGTTAGAATAAGTCCAAGTAAAACTCCATGAACAGTCAGTACTTGATAATAAGTGATTCCGAAAGGTAATGTATATTTACCTGAGCGCACGAGAACCTGCAATAAACCAGCGAAGCCGCCTAGCGCGAGTGCGATGAATGCCACATAGAAATGGGCCATTGCGAGCTTGCCATCCGCTCTGTTTACTTTAAGATCAGTTTGATTCGTATTCATTAGTCAACCACCTTGATTTTAGACGTCATCATGGCATGGCCAGCACCACAATATTCATTACATAAAATTAAATATTCACCTGTTTTACCAAAATTTTTCGTGTATTCATTCACATAACCGGGTTCAATCATCATATTGACATTCGTTCCTGCCACTTCAAAGCCATGAACGACATCAGTGGAGGTAGCCATGAATTTAACGGTAGCTCCCTTAGGAATTTGAACTTCACCAGGATCAAATTTAAATGCAGAAACGACGAAAACTAATTCATAGTCCCATTCTTTTCCTTCGACTTTATGTAACCCCGGTTTATCGAAAGGTTTTGTTTCTGATACTTTTTCTGGATCAATCGTAACCAGGCAGCTTGCCGGCTGGTTCCCATCATAAAATGCGCTGACACCTAAAACGGTTAAAAATACGAAAAGTGCTGTTACCCCTAAAATAAGCCATATCTTTTCAAATTTATGGATATGCATGATCGATGATCTCTCCCTTCTGCTACAGACGATTTAAAAATAAAAAGTAAACGCTAGCCCATACAATTAAAATGAATCCCCCGAGTAGTAAGACAGAAATAAGAGTCCCTAAGAGATTGGTTTCTTCCTTTTTCTTTATCTTGACGGGTACGTTTAATTTAGTTTTTGGCACTTTTTTCTCCCCTCTCCAAAATACTGGTATTGCTGCTTCTGAGAATATTTTACTAGATAAATTTGGAAGTAGTTGGTTATAAATTCGTTTTCACAAATCGTTCACTAATAAGGTTATTACTGTATAAATAGTGTAAAATTGATATGAAAGGTGTTTGAGAGGGATTTGCTTCAAATAAAGTGTGGCTGAAATGTGAAATTCAAATTTCACAGATGAGTTTTGTCTTTTGTTTGGACACATTTACAAACTATTTTAGATGATTCATTTTAGTAAAAAAGCACTTTTCCAAACAAGGAGTTTGCTGATATAATTCAACATATATTAATTAGATAAGCACTCATATAATAGCAGGGATATGGCCTGCGAGTTTCTACCAGATTACCAGTGTGGCTGACCACCGAAATAATCTGACTATGAGTGGGAAACAAGCATTTTTATTTTAATGCGTTGTTCATATTTGTCCGTATATCAAGGACCTATGAATTGTTGTACCCACTTTAAAGTAGGGAACAATTCATAGGTCCTTTTTATTTGTCCTTTTACGAGTATTAGAATGGAGGAGTTAGGTTTGAAATTATTAAAAGAAAAGATTATGGAGGAGGGGCAGGTCCTCTCAAACGAAGTCCTAAAGGTGGATACCTTTTTAAATCATCAGCTGGATCCTGAGTTAATGGTCGCTATTGGGAAAGAATTTGCGGGCAGGTTCCGTGATGCCGGAATTACTAAAATCGTCACGATCGAATCATCCGGTATTGCACCATCCATCATGGCAGGACTTGAGCTAAAGGTGCCTGTTATTTTCGCCCGTAAGAAAAAATCGTTGACGCTACAGGATAACTTATATACATCAACCGTCTATTCATTTACAAAAAGAGGAGTAAATACGATTAGTATCGGACAGAAGTTCTTAAATGAAGAGGATGTTGTGTTAATCATCGATGACTTTCTGGCTAAAGGACAAGCTGCTTTTGGGTTGCTTGATATCGTCAGCCAAGCGAACGCTAAAATTGCAGGAATTGGGATTGTCATTGAAAAAGCATTCCAGGATGGTGGAAAACGATTAAGGGAAAAAGGCTATCGCGTGGAATCACTAGCTCGCATCCAATCTCTTGAGCAAAATAAAGTCACATTTTTGGAAGAGGAAACAGCTCATGCAAATAAATAAGTGGAAAACAGCTTCACTTGGTATCCAGTACGTGTTAGCAAGGTATGCCGGAGCCGTTGTAAGGTAAATAAATGTATAAACCCATAATTTATGTTCTTGAAGAAACTTAAGAAGAGAAACAAGGAAATGGATTATTTTAAAAGAAAGAGGAGACTAGATATGTAGATTTTACAAGCACCTTAGTAAGTTGAAGTGATCGGCTAACTTGGTGAAATTACACCTTGTTTGAAGTTGTTTTCCCAAAAGTATAGTTCAAAATAACGATTAATAAAGTAAAAGACATGAGCTAATTGTCACATGTCTTTTTACTTTACTTTACAGGTTATTTACTTTTAGCTGCTTAATCATCATCTTTATCCAATATCAAGTCTAGCAACAATAGCCACAAGAATTTGGATCAATACTTGAATATTTAAAGCTATTTGAGTATCTGTACTTTCGACCCTTACACATCTTGAACCAGTGATAATTGTTTTTTGTGTATTTCTTTGTTTAGATTTGAAAAATTGTTTTAAATCTTGAACTACTCCTTTTCCAGCTTCATTATCTCCAACTGATATACTAATAACAATCGCGATTGCTACTTGAATAGCTGCTTGTAAAGATAATGCTACTTGAGTATCTGTTGTATGCACTTCTACATCCTCTGAATCTTTGACGACGATCCATTCATAGGATTGCTGTGTGATTGATGTGATTTGATCAGCTTCTTGCATGACTTCCGCATCGTCATTTTTACATTTGAAATTGTCTAATGCTCTCCAATTCTTTTCACTCATTTTTCTTCTCACCTCTTATTTTATTTTTTGAAATTTAAGCGATATCTAATCTGGCTACAATAGCTAGAAGGGCTTCCAGCATTACTTGAAGGTTTGCAGAGATATCTGTGTCAGTAGTTGTAACACTAACGTCCTTCGAATTTTCGATATGAATTTTTTGTACAGTCTTTTGCTCTGAATTAAAGTGCTGAAGAAGGTCTTGAACAACACCATCGCTGTCATCAGAATCTGCAATTGAGATTTCAAGTACCAATGCGATTGCGAGCTGTAAAGCTAATTGCAGGGAAACTGCGGCTTGAGTTTCTGTAGTTTGAACATATACGTTACCTGAATCCTTGATAACGATTACTTCATCTGATTCTTGAATTTCAGAAGTAAACTGATCAGCGTCCTGGGCTATCTCTGCAGTGTGCAGCTTCTCCTCATCCCTTTCAACTTCATGTTTGTCACCAAAATAATTTGACATTTTTCTACCACTCCTTTGTGATTTAGTCTTTATAAAATATGAGGCTATTCCTTGTTTTGATTGGACAAAAGTCTCAAATGTGTTTGTCCAGCGAAAAAAAAACGCCTGCTAATCAGGCGTTTTAAAATGATCATTTTTCAGTGCTTTTGTTATCCTCGGTTGACGACGGATTTACAAATGTTTCTACTTGGTTAGTCAAATCACTAACTAGCTCTTTTATCATTTGCTTTTGTTCATCGGATAACTTTTCTTTAGCCTTCTCAACGTTAATTCCATTTTTCCGAAAAAGATCACTTACCAGTAAATTAATAAGCTGCTGAGGGATCAACTGTGGGGATTGATTCTGGTCTTCACTCACAAATTTCACTCCTTTAATTGAATTATAATCAGGATTATGATATGTAAGTCACCAACATTATTCTTGTACGCTTTACATACAAAATAAAAAAGAATCTTAAAAGTAAAGAGGCACGCTTGGAATGCATTTTCGGCCATCGTTTTATTCAACCCTCCTGGTTTGTGCTTTCTATAAAAATTCAAATTGGAAAAAGGGTATATGTATAAAATAATCATTTTAAAGACTGGCTATTTTTGTATGATCATATATACAAATGTAAGAAAAAGAGAAAGATAACTATATGGATATAATGTTTTCTTATCAATAATTGCATTCTCAAAAACTAATCCATTTTCTTATTCCATTTTAGATTGCGATAAAATGAGACAATACACTTTAAAATAGGAACCTGCAAACACTTCTTACATATACTGTATGTAAAAAAGGCGGATACAACATATGAAAAAGTACTATTGCGTGCAGTGTCATTCTTTACATGATACGCTGAAAGTCTGCCATGTTTGTGGACAGGATCGATTGATAGAAATTTTTATTACGATTCAGCATAATGAGAAGAAGAGTGACAATTAACCGAATATAGAGAGTGAACAATCTGCCTTGCTTAGTTAGGCAGATTGTTTGTTTTTAGGGAATGAGGAGGAGATTATACATAGGACGGTATGTAAAGGTAATATTTTTCTGGAATCGGATTTTGATTGAAAATGATTATCAATGGTGTTAGACTGGAACTATAATGAGAGACGTTATCAATTAACTACATGACAGGGAAGGTGAATGTAGATGGTTTGGTTATTTGTCGGTACAACGGTAACAGCCTTTAGCGGAGTCATGGTTTATGTACTAAATAATGTAGCAAATCCAGAAATTTTAGAAGCTCATACACAATCGAATCAAAATATTTAAGCTTGGACTTGAAGTCCAGGCTATTTTTTTGCCTGGATATAAAATATTGGGCATCTATCCCAATTTTCGATAAAATAATATAGATAATGGATTAGATAAGGGGATAATGATGACGGCACATACAAGGGAAGTAACACTTAGTCAGCTTTACGCTATTTATACGTACTTTGAACAAGATGGGGATCAGGTTCGAGCACAAAAAACAATCGATATCATGAATAAAGTAAATGATAACGAGTATAGTTTGGCCTTTTGTGGGCATTTTTCAGCTGGAAAATCTACTCTCATTAATTATATTTTGAATCAGCCTATTTTACCTTCAAGTCCTATTCCGACGAGTGCCAATATTGTTAAAATACGAAGCGGAAATGGGGAAGCAAGAGTCTTCACAAATAAGGAAAAATGTTTAGTCTTTCAGCCGCCAATCGATTTTAACCGGATTAAGGAATTTGCGAGAAACGGTGATTCTATACAGAGGATTGAGCTGAGGATTCAGAATTTTCCATACAGCGATCAGTTAGTGTTATTAGATACTCCAGGAATTGACTCAACAGATGAAGCCCACGAACTATCGACTGCCTCATCCTTCCATTTGGCTGATGCGGTTTTTTATGTGACCGATTACAATCATATTCAATCTGAAATCAATTTTCAGTTCACACGAGATCTTGCACGAATGGGGAAACGGATATTTGTCATCATTAATCAAATCGACAAACATAATGAAGATGAACTTTCTTTTACCTCACTCAAACAAAGTGTAAAGCAAGCTTTTAAAGATTGGGATATCTCAGTTGAAGAATTTTATTTTACCACCATGAAGGATGAGAACCATCCCTTTAATCAAGCTGGTCGAGTAAGTGAAAAAATAATGGAATTAGCTGGCCTTAGCCCCGTTTATGACGTGAAAGCACTTCTGGAGCAATTAATGACCGAGCATTTAAATTGGAAAGAAGCAGATTCCATCCAGGCAAGAACTCACTTGGAGCACCAGTTGCAGGATAAAGAGAACCAACATCTTATCGAATTAATCGATTCTGCCGAAAAGTTCAGTAAAAGCATGATTGATTTTCGTGAACAAGAGGAATCTATCTTTAGTGAACAAGTGGGCCTCATTATCGAAAATAGCAATATTACTCCCTATGAAACGAGAGAACTGGTCAAAGCCTATTTGGAATCTAATGTTTCATCCTTTAAAGTCAGCAGGTTATTCGGAAAAAGTAAAACGGAACAGGAAAAAGAAAAGCGTAAGAACGATTTGATTGAAACGATTAAACAGCAGACAGAATCTACGATTTTATGGAATCTAAACGACTATTTTCACAGAATGATGAAAGACTATCCAGGGCAAAAACAAACGGGGATGGATATCATTCAGTCCTATACTTATACGATTCCATACGAGGAATTTATCCGGGTGGAATCACTTGCTTCTGTTACTGGTGATTTGGTGCTGAACTTTTCTAAAGACTTGGCTTCCTCTATTAAAAAAGCAGTAGGGAAAGAAGTCTTAACTCTATTTGAAACCTTGGGGAACCTTTGGGAAGAGGAAAGGGAGCAACGTATGAATCAGGTTGAAGAGGAAGTAAAGTCCGAACAATCTATTCTTCAAATTTGGCAGGAATGGCAAGTAGAATTGTCTAATCAGCGGAAATATAAGGAGAAAATAAAAGCTGAATTAACGAAACGTTCCAGGTATTCGATAACAGAAATAATGGCTTTCCTGCAAAGCCAACAGACAGTGGAGTCCATAGTAGAGATGGATCACAAAGAGGCTCAGAGCAAAGAAACCGAACCGAATGAGCAAATGGTTTCAACGAATATCAAACAGAGCCAATCCGACTATTCTCCTGAGCAATTGGTTTTAAAGCTGCAAAAAGCATCCCGGGCGATCATCCAGCTACCGGGCATGGAAAAGCTGGCACAGGAGCTGGAGAATCGTGCGGATTCCTTGCAGAATCAAACATACACTCTGGCGCTTTTTGGTGCTTTCAGTGCAGGGAAATCATCATTCGCCAATGCGCTCCTTGGAGCAAATGTTTTACCGGTTTCGCCGAATCCTACAACCGCGGTGATCAACCGTATATTGCCGCCGACCGATACTCATAAGCATGGTACAGCGATCATTCATGCAAAAAAAGAAGCCATGCTGCTGGATGATTTAAATGAGCTAATGTCTGAGGACAGTTTGAAGGTACAGGATATAGCAATGGCTAAAAAACAGGCAAAAATCATGCTGAAGAAACAGAGTTATGCACTTGGCCTGAAGGTTTCTTTCCTGGAGGCTTTTATCAAGGGGATTGATACTTTTGAAGAAAACCTTGGTAAAAGTTTTACAGTTTCCCTTGAGGAGTTTCCGGATTATACGACAGATGAGTCAAAATCATGCTTTATCGAACGCATCGATTTATATTATGATTGCGACCTGACCCGTAGAGGGATTATTTTAGTAGATACTCCTGGAGCAGACTCTGTTAATGCTAGACATACAGGCACCTCATTCAATTATATTAAACATTCGGATGCGATTTGTTTTATTACATACTATAATCATCCATTCTCCCGTGCAGACCGTAATTTTCTTGATCAACTTGGGCGGGTAAAGGATTCATTCAGTATGGATAAGATGTTCTTTCTTTTGAACGCGGCAGATTTGGCTGAAAATTTGGATGAGAGGAAGCTGGTTGAGGAATATTTACGTAATGAATTACAGACATCAGGTATTCATAATCCGCGTATTTATCCGATTTCAAGCCGGGCAGAACTTCAAAGAAGAACCGGCACATTCAGTCAAGAGAATGAAGAATATACCGATCTGTTTACTTACTTTGAATCCTCTTTTTATACATTCATTCAACATGAACTAAAAGGACTTTTAATTCATGCAGGCGAGAAGGATTTGGATAAAATGCTTCAGCTTATAAGTCGCTTGGTGGAACTGTCGAGTGAAAGTCAGGAGCAAAAAACGAAAAGACGTGCCGAGTTGCAAGAAAACTGGGAACGAGTGTTAGCCAAATTAAATGAAAAAACATTTAATCAGGAAGTAGCCAAAATGAAACAGGAAACAGAAGAGCTGATCCATTTTAGCAAGCAACGTATTAATCTAAACTTCTCGAATTATTTCAGAGAATTTTTCAATCCAGGGACGTTAAAGGATCGCCAATCTCTACTTACGTGTACGAATCAACTGCTTGATCAAATACGAATCGAATTAGAGAATGAAATACAGGCTACGTCGTTACGGTTAGAAGTTATGATGAGAAAAAGCATACACGATGCCTATATCGAGTTGGTTAAAGATATTCAATCCATCCACAAGGATTGGTCATTCAGTGAACCGAATATAGTGATTGCATCAGAATATAATACGGACAGGGCACTCCTTGATTTAACAGCAGACCATTTTAAAGAAGAATTGAAAATTTTTAAAGGAACACAGCACTTTTTTGAAAAGAATGGCAGGAGATTATTGACGGACGCCTTATTAAGTAAATTAAATGAGTATCTCAATGTTTATTATTCTGAAGAGCAAATCAAGTTATTAAGCCATTTTGAAAAAGCTATTCATTATATGAGCCTTTCTGTAATCAATGAAATGAAATCGGATGGAATGGAACGATTGAAGGGGATGGAAATGACGTTGAACCAGCAAGCAAATACCGAAATATACCTAGAGGCAGAGAGGAAGATTAAGCTGATTTTGGAATCCGGAAAGGAGAATGAGCTTGCAGCTGGTAAAAGAACCTGAATGGCTTTTAAATCACTTGAATCAAAATGATGTACGTTTGATCGATTGCCAATTCAGCTTGTCAAACGTAAAGTTGGGAAGAGAAAAATACAGGGAGTTTCATATACCAGGAGCTCATTTTTTAGATATAAATCAGGATTTATCCCAACCTGTTTCAAAACATGGCGGCAGGCACCCTCTCCCCGGCAGAAAAGAGTTTAACGAAAAAATGAAAGCTGCTGGAATAGATGAGCATTCAATCGTAATTGCCTATGACGGAGGGGAAGGGGCTTTTGCAGGACGTTTCCTTTGGTTAGCTCTGTATTACGGCTATGAGCATGTGTATGTGCTGAACGGAGGATTAAAAGCATGGCTTGAGAAAGGGTATCCAGTAACATCAGATATTCCTGTACTGGCCTCAACTGATTATATTCCATCCGTGAACAAGAATCTCTTAGCCACTTACCTTGAGGTAAAGGAGTGGACAGAGAGCGATCGGCATGGCTATTTGATTGATTCAAGAGAATCAGAGCGTTATAAGGGCGACCATGAGCCGATTGATCATAAAGCCGGACATATACCTGGTGCGATAAATATCCCTTGGTCCGAAAATTTCAGGGACGGCAAATATTTGCCTGTAACGGAGATGGCAAAACGTTTTGAACACTTACAAAAGGATGAACCAATCATCGTGTATTGTGGTTCGGGCATTACGGCTACTCCTAACTTTATTGCACTTAAGGAAGCTGGTTTTACGAATGTAAAACTATATGCCGGCAGTTTTAGTGATTGGATATCCTATCCTGAAAATAAAATAGAAATCGACCAATAAATTGGTTTGATGGCAATTTTTTTAAAGGAGAATAAAACCTGGATGTGTTACAATCTGATAACATAGAGTCAGATAAGCTGGGGGATTAGGATGAGTGAAAATAACAATACATTATTATTAATAGATGGTTTTAACTTACTTAGCAGAGGTTATTTTGCGACTGCTTACGGTAAAACGGAAGATCAATTATATAGGAATAAAAATGGCATCTATACGAATGCTTTGCGGGTATTTTTTCAAAAAATGTTTAGCCTTATAAAAACACATCAAGTCACACATTTAGGGGTGGCATGGGATGTAAAGCGTGAGGAATCGTCCCGCAGACAAAAATTCGAATTTTATAAAGCAACTCGCGGTGAATTGCCTGCGCCGTTGATCATGCAATATGAGACACTGCGTTCAAGTCTGGATCGGATTGGGGTTCCGCAACTGTCTGTGCCTTCCTATGAAGCAGATGATGTGATTGGCACAATCTCTACGATGTGGAGCGCAAGTAACATGGGGAAATGCTTTATATACAGTAATGATCGTGACCTGTTTCAATTGCTGAATGAGAATACGAGCCAAATTATCGCAAGTAAGACGGGTGACAGGGTTTATACCATTGATCATTTCCGCGAAGATTATGGAATTGAATCTGCGCAATGGGTGGATGTTAAAGCATTATTGGGAGATACAAGTGATAATATTCCGGGTTGTCCGGGTATTGGTGAAAAGACTGCACTACCGCTTATACAGCATTATCAAACCCTTGAAGCTGTTTATGAACAGCTGGAATTATTGGATCCGAAATTCAATCGATGTAAAAAGAAACTGGCTGCAGGACAAGAGTCGGCTTTTATCAGCAAGGAATTAGCCCAAATTATTTGCCAAATCGATGTGTTTGAGGATTGGACTCATGACCATCTTATGTTTGATATCGATTATGACAAGTTGGCAAGTGAGTTGGATGAGTTAGAACTTAAGGTCCGTGTCAGTTAAAAGATACCTGTTTTCGTAATGAATCGAGCTTTATGCCTAAGGGTTTAAGGCTCGAATTTTTTTATCCTTATGATTCGTTCAAACATGCAAGTTCATCGATGCCATATTTACGATAAGTAACAGCAAGAAGCATCGCATGATAAGGAGGAGCTGTGAAGTGGGCTATATTGAAGACCTGAGAGCTATTGTTGGCCATCGACCATTGATATTAGTCGGTTCAGTTGCGGTGATCACAGATAAGAAAGGCAGATTATTATTGCAACAAAGGAAGTTTCCGAAGGAGTCATGGGGATTGGCCGGCGGATTGATGGAATTAGGAGAAACGACTGAAGATGTGGCCAGACGAGAAGTAATGGAAGAAACCGGACTTAAGGTAGGCAAGCTTCATTTCATGAATGTATATTCAGGCTCGGAGTATTTTGTGAAGGCTGAAAACGGTGATGAATTTTATTGTGTAACGGTAGCGTATTATACAAATGAATATACGGGTGAACTAAAGGTGGATGAGAGAGAATCTATAAAGTTTGAATTCTTTTATCCTGATGAACTACCGCAAAGAATTGTAAAAAGCCATAAAAAAATTATAGATGAATATTTATCTAAACAGGGTGATAGTTTATAAAAAGGGAATAACATCTTTCAGATAATTCGACAAAAAGCTATATTCAACTTTTTAAAAATGTTTTACAATGGTAGAGTACTTTAAACAAGGAGTGTGTTTGGGGATACATGGAAAAATTAGAAGACTATATATGTATGTTATCTTCAAAAGGCTTTAAACTTGGAGAAGAAGCAATAGGATTTATCTATTTTGGAAAACAGTTGACTTCAGCACCAGACTGGATCGTAAATATAGCGTTAGAATATACATTAAAGGCTCAAAAGAGATTTGATGGCGGATTTTATGTATCCTTATTAGAAACATTGGTTAATAGTCATATTACCAACAGAAAAGAAGCGGATCAAGTCATAAAGAAACTTGGATTACAAGTATCGTAGTTGACTATTTATGATCAAAGCGAGTATTCACTTGATGACTCCGTTTATAAAAGAAAGTGACACATTGAATGTCATTCCTGTCCTTACTATTTAATTAATCATACCTCATATGATAAGGCATATCGATTTCATTCTAGAACGGCAGATGGAGGAGTATAGGCGATAGAAAAGACATTAAAGGGGATGTCTTTTTTATTTTTGTTACAGTTACTTTATCAGTTTTAAAATAGGAATGATTATTGGTAAACGGGAAAGTAAATCAAAACTACGTGATAAAGATTTGAGGTAAGAAGCAGCCACTGGTATTTAAAATTAAAAATAAAAGACCTCGCTTTAAAGAGGTCAAGGTGCCACTAATTCAACCTTTATTCTGTCTGGATCTTCAAAAAATACGGCATAATGGTCTTTTCCTCCTGCAAAGGGATATCGATTTTGGTAAAGGATTTGTACACCTTTTTCTTTGAGTTTACTCGATACCTCATCTACATGTTGTCGTGACTTGGCGTGAAATGCTAAATGATTTAAACCTACTTGGCCTCTATGATAAGGGATATCGATATGCTTTTCTTCAGTTTGAACAAAGACAATATAGGTGTCCCATATCCGCCAACTTTGACCATTTTCCCACCTTTGGAAAGGTTCGTATCCTAACTCCTCCAGAAACCAACCCCAAAATTCAGCAGATTTCTTCAAATCAGATACATTGATTTCAACGTGATGGATAAGTCCTTGTGTCAAAAGATTCCCTCTTTTCAACGTAGATATTTAGTAAGCCTATTAATCGGTATCATTCAGTTGCACGGCTTTACGTGATAACAGGTCAGCTGATTTATTTTGTGACTCAGGTATCCATTTGATGAAAAACAAACTAAATTGTGCTGCAAGCTCCAGAGCTTGATGGAGTAATTGTCGATAAGGCTCTTTTTTAACATACTCTTTTTCCACTGCATCAGCTACATGCTTTGAATCTGTGCGAACAGAGATTACTTCATATTTTTTATCCAGGCATATTTTCAGAGCATGAATTAGAGCTAAGTATTCAGCTTCATGATTATTTTTGATGCCAAGGGGTATGGAATATCGGTTGACTTCGCCATCTGCTTTTATAAAAATACCAGCACCGCTCGGACCTGGATTTCCTTTTGCCGCGCCGTCTACATATACTTCTATCATACAAAAACATCCTTTCAACATAAAAAGTACATTAAATTTTATCAATTGTCCACAGTTATAGTTTTAATGTGATCAGGATAATTTATATATAAGTAAGGAACTTGAGATAACGGACAGGAAGGGAGAAAGAAATGAAAGTAACATTGAAGTGGGTTTACAGTAAATCAAAAATGCCCTCAGTAACATTTACATCAGAGGAAATGGATAGCCAGTTTGCTTTAAAGATTGCCAATGATTTAGAGAGTACAGGAAGATTGCGAGATCTTATTTTTATTGATGAACTGGGAATGGAGTGGACCAAGAAACAATATCAGAAGTTAACGGAAGAAATAGAAGAAACACCGCAAAACATCACTATCTATTTTGATGGAAGTCATACACCGGGTGAACCCATTGCCGGTACCGGTATGGCAATCTATTATACACAAAACAATAAAAAATATCGATTACGTCACAATGAACGTTTTGATTATATTGAAGACAATAATGAGGCGGAATATTGTGCGTTGCTGGCAGCTGTTAAACAGTTGGAACATTTAGGTGCGAGACATCAAAAAATCATGATTAAGGGTGATTCCCAAGTTGTTTTGAAACAATTAACAGGAGAATGGCCATGCTATGAAGAAAATTTAAATAAGTGGCTCGATCGCATTGAACAACAACTTAAAGATCTTGGATTGCAGTATGAGACATTGGCCATTCCAAGAAAAGAAAATGAAGAGGCACATCGGTTGGCAACTCAGGCACTCGAAGGAATCGAGATAGACAGCCAACTTGAATTACCAAACATGGGGTGAAGCGACAATGAATAAGAAAAAGGGGAAAAAAGACGTGCTTAAACAAGTTGATCTGTTATTGAGCACCTATTGTGATGGCTGTTTTTTACACAAACAACTTGTCCGCGACACAGGCCGCACTCAGGCACATCGCTTTTGTATAAATCAGTGCACAGTTGGTGAAACATTGAAGCAAATGGGAACCAATTTAAATCAAAAGACAGAACAGCCGCCTATTGGATAGGCGGCTGTTAATTTGGGTTCATTATTGAATTTTTTGAACGTTAGTTGCTTGAGGTCCTCTTTCGCCATCAACGATTTCGAATGTAACTTCTTCGCCTTCTTCTAAAGATTTGTACCCTTCACCTTGAATAGCAGTGAAATGAACGAATACATCTTCTCCGCCTTCAACTTCGATAAAACCAAAACCTTTTTCATTGTTAAACCATTTTACTTTACCGTTTTGCATAAATGAATTCCTCCTAAAACTGTGGCCCCTTGAGCCAATTACTATTTATCATAACTTTTAGATTAGCCATGATAATTTCAATATACAATATTCAAATATCCAGTGTCAAAACTGATTTTAAAAAATATTAAAAATATTTGTGGATAGGAAGAATGGTGGATGGATGTGGTATAATTTGTTAAAAATAAGCGAAATATTTATGGTCGGGGTGCCTAAATGGATACACGTCAAAATGGTTCATCAAATTATCTGTTGGAAAAGGTTTTTATGGATCAATTACGTAAAGATATTAAAGAAAATGTGGAACAAAAATCACCTTTTAAGCAAAGGAATCAGCAAGTGCCATCATTGCCGATTGACAAGGTTTCTTTAAATATGGATCAAGCATGTAGTGACATTCAGAACATTTTCGAGGATATATCGAGAAACGGAAAGGGATCTGTGAGTCGAATCAAGCAGGAGATTATCCCGATTATACAGAACGCTGCATCCAGTCCGAGAATTTTTGAATTACTTCATCAAAATAAAAGGAAAGAGGAATATACCTATTGGCATTCCATATGTGTAGGAATTCTGTGCGGCATTATTGGGGATTGGCTAAGAGTGACTTCGGAAGAGCTTGAAGATTTAATGATTGCCGGTATAATGCATGATATCGGTAAATCCCTGATTCCTGAAAGTATCGTCAATAAAGCAGGAAAGCTTACAACTCATGAATATACAATCATGAAACAACATACCATCTATGGCTACAAATTATTAAATGGACTGAATACGTTACCTGATTCAGCTGCAATTGTTGCTCTTCAGCATCACGAAAGAGCGGATGGGATGGGTTATCCCTATGGGTTGAAGGGGCATGAGATTCATTATTTTGCTAAAATTGTGGCCATTGCCGATACGTATCATGCCATGTCCTCAGAAAGAGTTTACCATGAAGCCACACCGTTTTATTTAATCATCAAACAAATGCAAAATGATCTATATGGAAAGTTAGATGCTCCAATTTTATTGATGTTTATGGAAAGATTGCTGGAAGCCTTGGTGGGGAAAAAAGTAGAATTGAATAATGGGGAATGTGGTTGGATCCTTCTCATCAATCGCTATAATCCACTCAAGTCATTAGTAAAGACAGATAGGGGAATCATTGATCTAATGGCATTCCCAAAAATCGAAATCACTAAAATTATTAATGAAGTTTAAGTGGAAATTATAAAAGCGCAAAAAAAGACAGTCGTTAACTGTCTTTTTTATCAGCAAGATAAAATGACTACCACTTATAAGGTGTTGTCTGGTAAACATAGTAATTCAGCCAATTTGAAAATAGAAGACTTGCATGGCTTTTCCAGGTATGAAATGGACGTGAGTCCGGGTCATTATCAGGAAAATAATTTTCAGGTACGGGGGCATGTGGCCCCTTTTCTAAGTCGCGTCTATATTCCTGTGCGAGTGTCGTAGCCTCATATTCAGGATGCCCGGTTACCATGATTAATTTTTTATCCCTGGAGGCGATCAGAAATAAACCAGCTTCATCCGATTCTGCCAAAACGATTAAATCCTTGTGTTTTTTTATTTCTTGTTCTTCAACATCTGTATATCTTGAATGAGGAGCAAAGAACACATCATCGAACCCTCTTACAAGACTTTCAAAGGGTTTTAGAACTTTATGTTTATAGATGCCTGTACATTTTTTATTTAATAGCTGCTTTGATATACCAAAATGGTGGTAGAGAGCAGCCTGAGCCCCCCAGCATATATGGAGAGAGGAAGTTACATGTTCCTTGGACCAATTCATAATCTCCACTAGCTCGCTCCAATAATTCACATCCTCAAATTCCAGTTTTTCAACTGGTGCTCCGGTGACAATTAAGCCGTCGAAACGTTTGTCTGCAATTTCTTGGAAGGTTGAGTAAAATTGTTCTAAATGGGAATGAGACGTATTTTTACTTTCATGTGTTTTCATTCTTAAAAAGGTTATATTAACTTGCAAAGGTGTATTGCCAAGTAGCCGTAATAGTTGTGTTTCCGTTTTCTCTTTTTCTGGCATTAAATTTAAAATAAGGATCGTTAAAGGTCGTATATCCTGACGGTCTGCACGGTCATTATCCATTACGAATATATTTTCTTCTTCTAAAATCTGTCTAGCGGGTAATTTATTTGGAATTGTAATTGGCAAAATACGAACCTCCTTGTTTATAACTGGTAAAAATGTTCAAAATAGTTAAACAATATTAACTATTGTATTCATATTTTTATGAGGTTGTAAATAATAATGTGTGTTTGATATATATTTTTTGTTAAACTAATTATGACTATTGTTTAGGGGGTCCAGCATGAATTCAAACACAATTGTAAAAAGTGATATTGAAATTGCTTTAAATGCAAAAATGAAACCCATTAAAGAAATTGCCAAAACTATTGGCTTACATGAAGAAGACTGGGAAGCTTACGGTAAATATAAAGGGAAGATTTCTCTGGAAGTTTTAAAAAGTCGAAGGACAAAAAAGGATGGAAGATTAATCCTTGTCACTTCCATTAATCCTACAAAAGCCGGGGAAGGCAAATCAACGGTGACGGTTGGTTTAGGAGATGCTTTTTCACTTCTTGGCAAGAAAGCGATGATTGCGCTAAGGGAACCTTCTCTTGGTCCTGTGATGGGAGTTAAAGGAGGAGCTACTGGCGGCGGCTATTCGCAGGTGCTGCCGATGGATGAAATAAATCTGCACTTTACTGGAGATCTTCATGCCATTACAACAGCTAATAATGCGTTGGCTGCTTTGATTGATAATCATATTCAGCAGGGAAACGAACTGCAAATTGACCCGCGTAAAATCATTTGGAAAAGGGTTCTTGATATGAATGACCGCGCCCTTCGCCATATTGTTATTGGTCTTGGTGGAGATAAGCACGGGATTCCGCGTGAAGACGGGTTTGATATTACTGTGGCATCTGAAATTATGGCCATTTTGTGTCTGGCGATAGATTTAGATGATTTAAAATATAAATTGGGCAAAATTGTGATTGGCTATACCTATCAAGATAAACCAGTTTTTGTATCTGATTTAGGTGTAGAGGGAGCTTTGACTTTATTGCTTAAAGATGCATTAAAGCCTAATTTGGTTCAGACCATTGAACATACACCGACCCTTATTCATGGCGGTCCATTTGCAAATATAGCACATGGATGCAATAGCGTGCTTGCCACAAAAACAGCTCTTAAGCTGGCGGATTATTGTGTGACAGAAGCGGGATTTGGAGCCGACTTAGGTGGAGAGAAATTCTTAAATATTAAGACAAAAGCAGCAGATATCACTCCGGATGCAGTGGTGATTGTAGCTACATTAAGAGCCTTAAAAATGCATGGTGGAGTAAACTCGGATAAACTAAAAGAAGAAAATCTAAAAGCGATTGAAGTCGGCTTTCATAATTTAGTCAAGCATAGTGAAACCATTCAGGCTTTTGGATTGCCGTATATCGTTGCTTTAAATAAATTTTCTGCTGATACGGAAGCGGAAGTAGAGCTATTTAACTCTTTATGTGAAAAGTATGGTCTGCCATATTCACTAACAGAGGTATGGGAAAAAGGTGGACAAGGCGGTCTGGACCTTGCTACTAAACTTGAGGATCTAATGATGAAAAATACAAATACATTTAAACGTTTGTATGATACATCAGATACTATTCAGCAAAAGATTGAAAAAGTAGCGAAAATCGTATATGGAGCAAAGAAGATTGAATATTCTCCAGATGCTTTGAAACAAATAGAAAAATATGAAGCTGAGGGATGGGGACAACTCCCTATTTGTATGGCCAAAACTCAGTACTCTTTATCCGATAATCCTAAATTGCTAGGAAGACCTGAAGGATTTACATTGTATATTAAAAAACTAAAGCCTTCTGTTGGCGCTGGTTTTATTGTGGTACTTACCGGGGATATTATGACCATGCCTGGATTGCCAAAAAGCCCGGCAGCCTTAAAGATGGATGTAGATAAAAATGGCAATGCAGCAGGATTATTTTAATCAAATGAATAGATTTATTAATGGGGGGTGATCGAATGTTTGATCCATCTGTTTTTGAAAACCTGAAAGTAGTCGTTGAAGGGGCCTTTTATGATATGGACTTGGAGGGCGAGCTTGCCATTATTGACAGGCATGACTATGTAGATTTGGCGTATATGTCACGAATATTTGAAATTAGTACAAGACTGGATGCGTCAAAAGAAAAAGCAGTGGAATGTACATTATCCTTAAGTGCAGGCTTACAAGCATTTTCGTCAGAAAAGATTTCCTCCATAACGAAGCGTGAACCGGGGTGTGATCTTAAAATTAAATTCAGGTATATTGACTCTGAACACCCTCTCCGCAATATTCATGTTTTAAAACAAATTTGGGATAAAGGCTACACCTATAGGGTTTTTAAACATACACCAATTGGATTTAAACACGAAGATCCTTTCGTGACAATTGAAATTAAACAGGACAAACCGATATATGAGGATGAAATTGACCAATTACATACCTATGTAAATCAAATCCTACATATACTGAAAGCAGAGGTATAGTTCTTCTTAGTATAAAATGAATCAGTTACGTGATTTTAGCGGGAGTGAAAAGGATGAACATTTATGATTTTAAGGCTAACTTAATCAGTGGAGAAGAAGTCTCCTTTGAACAATATATCGGGAAGGTCCTGCTAATTGTTAATACAGCCAGCAAATGTGGATTTACACCACAATACAAAGAGCTGGAAGATTTATATCAAAGGTATAAGAGTCAGGGCTTGGTTATCTTGGGATTCCCGTGCAACCAATTCATGAATCAGGAACCAGGCGATGAAATTGAAATCCAATCCTTCTGCCGAACAAATTATGGGATTACTTTTCCTATGTTTGCTAAAGTGGATGTCAGAGGAGAACAAGCTCATCCCTTATTTACTTATTTAACTGAACAGGCACCGGGTGTGATGGGTTCCAAAGCTATTAAATGGAATTTCACAAAATTTCTTATCAATCGAGATGGTCAGATTGTGAAACGATTTGCCCCATCCACTAAAATGTCTGAAGTAGAGAAAAATATCAGTGATTTAATATAGGACAGACCTCTCCATTCGGGTGGAGAGGTTTTGTATTTATATCTTTTTGAAAATATTTTTGGTTATAATAGGGTTAACATAATTGATCTAAATCAACGATTCCTGGATGGGGGATGGGGGAGTACAATGAAAAGAGTAGCTTGGGTAACAGACAGTTCAGCTGTTTTAGATGAAGAACTTAAGAACAATAAGAATGTTTATGTCTTACCGGTTCACATTATAATAGATGGTCAGTCCTATTTAGATGGTATAGATCTAACAACCGAAGAAATGGTGCGGCATATTGATAAGGGATCCTCTCTTACCTCATCACAACCTTCTATTGGTGATTTTAAACATCTATATGATCAACTAGCCGAAGAGTATGATTACATATTTTCCTTTCATATTTCTGATAAATTGAGTGGTACATATTCTACAAGTGTTCAGGCTGCAGAGATGGTGGATATTCCTGTCTTTCATGTAGATACTCACTTTCTCTCCTATCCATTGACATTTTTATTAAAGAAAGCTATTAAAATATGGGAAATTTCGTATGATACCAAGGCGGTAGTCGATGCTATAAATGCCATGAAATCAAAATTAAAAGTATTCGTGTGGATTGGTTCACTTCAGCAGCTGCATAATAGCGGGCGACTCAATACTTCCGGGTATTACTTGGGAAGCCTTCTAAATATTAAACCAATCGTGACCTTCCAAGATGGAAGCATGCACATTAAAGCCAAGGTTCGTACATGGAAAAAGGCAACTGAAAAGATTCAATCCTATTTAAAACAATCTCTTGAATCCTGCCAGATTGATGAGGTTTTTATGCTCTATGGAAAACATATCAGTCAAACAAGTGATTGGTCCCAGATGATTAAAAGGGTAAATAAGGAAATAACGGTTACGACCCATCCGCTTGGAACCGCGCTTTGTCTTCATGCAGGTGTGGAAACGGTTGGAATCGGCTGGATGGAAAAGTAAAGGAGATTGCCATGCAAGAAGTGATTAAAGCAGCTGAAGAATTTGTGAGAAAAAGATTCATAAGCGATACGACTGGGCATGATTGGCATCATATGGATCGTGTCAGGAAGCTGTCCTTACTCATCTATCAAACAGAACGGACGGGAGATTCGGAACTAATCGAATTGATTGCCATCCTGCATGATATCTCTGATTCCAAACTAAATGCTACAAAAGAAGAGGGAGAAGAGATTCTGAGTGATTGGCTTAATTCAAAAGTGGAAAATAAAGCTATCGTAGAGAAGATTAAAAAAGATATCGCCAGTATTTCATTCAGAGAGGGCTTGAAAGAGGGATTATCTCCAGAAGCAGCAATTGTTCAGGATGCTGACCGTTTAGATGCACTTGGTGCGATTGGAATCGCACGTGCCTTTACATATGGAGGTTATAAAGGGCAGCCTATTTATCTTCCAGAAGGTGAATCTGGCTCTAGTACGTTTACGCATTTTTATGATAAATTACTACTAATAAAAGATTTGATGAACACAGGCACAGGTGAAAAGATGGCAGAAGAGCGTCATCAATTTATTCTGAATTACCTAGAACAGTTTAAGAAGGAATTGATTGAATGAAGGTTATTAAAGGGACAGACGTAAAAAAAGAATATGGAGAGAAGACTCTCTTTCAGAATATAGAATTTTCAATAAGTGAAAATGAAAAGATTGGTTTAATCGGGTTAAACGGGACAGGTAAATCATCTTTGTTAAAAATCATTGCGGGCATCGAGGAAATGGATGGCGGAATACTTGATAAGCCAAAGGATTACCGAATTTCATACCTTGGACAAAGCATTGATGTAGATGATGATGAAAAGGTATCGGCGTTTATTTATCGAAATGATTCACCTGTATTTCAGACAGTTAGGAAATATGAGGAATTATTAGAACAAATGAAGGAATCGCCAAACGATTCAGTACTCCTCGATAAAATGTTTCATTTGCAGGCTGAAATGGATGCAAATGGCGGATGGGAAATCCATTCAAATGCCCAAATCATGTTAAATAAGCTTGGGATTAAAGATCTTAATGTTAAAATGGGTTCTTTATCCGGAGGTCAAAAAAAGCGTTGTGCTTTAGCTAAAGTTCTAATGGAAAAAGCAGATTTGCTTATTCTGGATGAGCCCACGAACCATCTTGATTATGACAGTATCCAATGGTTACAGGAATATATCCAAGGGTATCAAAGCTCGGTTTTATTTGTTACCCATGATCGATACTTCTTGGATGCAGTGACCAAAAAGATTTGGGAGCTAGATAAAGGACAGCTGCATTCATATGATGGAAATTATGAGAAATTTTTAGAAATTAAAGCCATCCGCGACGAGATGGAAGCAAAATCGGCTCATAAAGTATCGAGACTATTTCAACAGGAATTGGCTTGGATGCGCAAAGGAGCCAAGGCAAGAACAACGAAACAAAAAGCCAGAATTCAGCGATTTGAATCTTTGCAAGAAGAAGCGAAAACTGGCAAAGACAATGAAGATTTAAGCTTGGATGTTGCTTCAACTAGATTAGGGAAAAAGGTTTTGGAACTGATTGATGTTTCAAAGTCCTATGAAAATAAAGTGTTAATCAATCAGTTTTCGACCATATTACAAAAAGGTGATCGGATTGGGATCCTGGGAGCCAATGGCAGCGGGAAAACAACGATCTTAAAGATGCTGGCTGGTGTAGAACCGGTAAGTGAGGGATTAATCGATCGAGGTTCAACCGTATTAATTGGCTATTACACGCAGGAAAATGAAAATCTACCCCTTAATAAGCGGATGATTGAATATATCCGGGAAACAAGCGAAGCGATTACCCTTGCCGATGGGGAACGAATTTCTGCTGCACAGATGCTGGAACGTTTTCTTTTTGAACCGCATACCCATGGAACCATCATTGGGAAGCTATCAGGCGGCGAAAAAAGAAGACTTTATTTATTGAAAATATTGATGGAATCTCCAAATGTCTTATTATTGGATGAACCGACCAATGACTTGGACATTCAGACATTAACTGTATTGGAAGATTACTTGCAGCATTTTCCGGGCGTTGTGATAACCGTATCACATGATCGTTACTTCTTAGACAAAGCATGTGATAAATTATGGGTATTTACGGGAAATGGTCATATACAGCAATACTATGGGATGGCAAGTGATTATCTGGAATGGAAACAAGAGCAGGATAAGGCTACAACGATTATTGAGAAAGAATCAACCAATAAAGTAAAACGTTCAGAAGAAACAAAAACCAAAAAAAGGCTTTCCTATCATGAAATGAGAGAATGGGAAGGAATCGATGAAAAAATCGAAGCGGTCGAAAAACGGCTGGAAGAAGTCGCAAGCGAATTAAATTCAGCAGGCAGTGATTTTGAACTGGCGAATAAATTGGCGGAGGAAGAAATTCAATTAAATGAGGAGTTGGAACATTTAATTGAACGCTGGTCTTATTTATCAGAAAAACAGGAAGGATAAAACGTAAGAATATAAATATTTTAATAAATATGCTACAATCCCCCTAGATAAATAGATCAGGGGGATTTTTATGATGAGGATTGTCTCAATTGAGCCAACACCAAGCCCGAATACGATGAAGGTCATTTTAAATGAAGAATTACCGGCTGGGAAAAGTAACAATTATAAAAAGGATACGATTGATACAGCACCTACAATTATAAAAGAAGTTTTAAACATTGAAGGTGTTAAAGGTGTGTACCATGTAGCTGATTTTCTGGCTGTAGAAAGAAACGCCAAATATGATTGGCCTGGCATTCTGGCCCAAGTTCGGACTATTTTTGGTGAGTCTGTTGAAGAAACCCAACCGAATCAAATGACGTCTGGTAAAGGATTTGGAGAAGTTAAGGTACAGATTCAAGTCTTTAAAGGTATACCGATTCAAATTAAAGCGAATAGTGAGCTGGAAGAAAAACGTTGGGCTATGCCAAAAGTATTTATTGAGGCTTTTCAACAAGCGCAGCTTATGGATGATAATGCCGTATTAATCCGTAAGTGGAGTGAATATGGCAATCGTTACGGAGAGCTTGAGCAGATCGGGAAAGAAGTTTTAGATGAATTAATTGCTTTGTATCCTGAAGAACGCTTAGCTGAACTGGTTGCTGAAGCAAAAACGGTGATTAAACAAGCAGATAATGTAAAGGTACAGCGAAGAAAGTTAACGGAAGCTGACTTGGAACAGGAAGATTGGAAGGCGAGATTCCAGGCGTTAGATCAAATGGACGATCCCGAGTTAGTAGATCTTCCTTTGCTTGATAAAGCATTACAGGACGAAAAAGCGTCTATAAGAAGGCTCGCTGTTGTCTATTTGGGTATGATAGAAGATACTTCTGTATTACCTTATTTATATAAAGGGCTCAAGGATAAGAGTGTGACTGTCAGAAGAACAGCTGGAGACTGTTTATCCGATTTAGGCTTTCCGGAAGCTGAGCCAGCTATGATTGAAGCCCTGGCGGATTCTAGTAAGCTGGTACGCTGGAGAGCGGCAATGTTCTTATATGAAGTTGGAGGAGAAAAAGCCTTACCAGCATTGCGTAAAGCTGAAACAGATGAGGAATTCGAAGTGGCTTTGCAGGCGAAGATGGCCATCGAGCGCATTGAAAATGGTGATGAGGCACTTGGTTCTGTATGGAAACAAATGACTGAAGCTAGAAAAAATAAAGCTCTTAAAGATGAATAGATTGTATAGTTGAAGTAGCTGTCGAATGATCTGGCAGCTATTTTAGTCTAATCTGGAACAGATTTTATACTTTTGGTTTAAAGAATAGTTTTGTTTCTATTTAGGAAATTTATATACAATATTAGGGAATACATTGATTGCGCCAGTGAGCTTTCTAATGTATCCTAACATATGAAAGACTATGATTGGGGGAATATAAAATGTCTATGGCATATGAAGAATATATGAGACAAATGGTTAAGCCGATGAGAGCAGAACTGACAGAAGCAGGTTTTGAAGAACTTACAACGCCTGAACAAGTAGACGAATTTATGGAAAAAGCAGAAGGTACCACACTTGTCGTGGTAAATTCAGTATGCGGATGTGCTGGCGGCTTGGCAAGACCAGCTGCTACAGAGGCGATAAAAGCTGAAATTAAACCGGATCATTTTGTAACAGTCTTTGCAGGTCAGGATAAGGATGCTACGGCAAGAATGAGAGAATATCTGGGAGAAGTTCCATCCTCTCCATCTATGGCTTTATTAAAAGGGAATGAAGTAGTTCACTTTATCCCAAGACATGAGATTGAAGGTTTTACATTAGAGGATGTCAGAGAAAATTTATTGAACGCTTTTACTGAGTATTGCAAATAATGATAGAGGAATGCTCCTAGAGAGTGTTCCTTTTTTTATAAATCAGCTAACCTGATTCCTTTTGTAGAGGCTGGATCTTAAAAGCTTTGATTACAGAGAAATTCATGTTAGTTAAATTAAATTTACTTGAATGGATAACGACTAGAAATCTTTCATACTTAAAGGAGCTATTGATTTGTTTGTCACGACGATTGAAAAAACGAATGAATTGCTTAACCAAAAAGCAATAAAAACAGCCGAACAGTTAGGAATTCCTTACATTGAACGCAATAAAAGAACGATTAAGCAATTGCAAGCCCACTATAAGCAGCCTTGCCTTGTAGTTGGGAAGATGAAAACAGAATTGTATGATTGGAATGCAACGGATCCGCTATTTTTTCATCCCAATATGGCAGCCATCCGCGTGAAGAGGATTGAAAAAGGGGAAGAGGATCCTTTTATCAGGGCTTCCGGTTTAGGCGAAGGGATGTCGATCCTGGATTGTACACTTGGTATGGGGGCAGATGCGCTGATTGCTTCTTATATGATTGGTAATAGCGGGAAAATTACAGCCTTAGAGGTGAACCCCTTTATTTATTTTATCATCAGCGAGGGATTGCAAAGATATCCATTTAAGAATGAACAATTGGGGGATGCTGCAAAAAGGATAGAAGCGGTTAACCTAGATTATTTGACCTTTCTTAAAAAGACCGGAGATCAGTCTTATGATGTGGTTTATTTTGATCCTATGTTTACAGAAAGAGTGAATGAAAGTACTGGAATCCAATCACTAGGATTATTTGCTTCCTATGAGGAATTGACCCATGAGGCCATTCAACAGGCCATGAGAGTTGCCAAAAAAAGAATTATTCTCAAAGATCATTATAAAAGTGATCGGTTTGCCCAATTTGGCTTCAATGTTGAAAAAAGAAAAACTGCAAAATTTCATTTTGGTGTGATAGAATTAGAATAATTAAAAAATTATTAGGATTCCCAATAATGAAAAACAGGTTAGGGGAATGGCCTGTTTAATAGATAGGCAGGTGATTTAATGTGAAAAACTGGTCAAGTATTTTAAAGAAATCCTTGGTGGTTGGACTATCTGTTTTAAGTTTTGGGATGATCTCTCCATCTCAGTATCAGGATTGGTATAATGGAAGCAGCGTAAAAGAGAACAAAACTAACCCAGTTATTGGACAGCATAATTACGATGACAGTGAATCAGCTGAATCGCTATATAGTCAAAACGATTTTTTATCATATGCCTTGCTACAAGCTGAGGAACAATCCTTTGAAAAGTTTGGAGATCGAATCGGTCCCTATATAAAAGATGATTTTTATACAAATGTATTGCCGCAAATGGAGTATGCTCTGCAGCAATTTTCAACTGAAGTACCAGAAGAGAAGTTGATGAATATTGCCATATCCGAAAAGCCGAGCGGCGGCTTAAGTGAGAAAATATTTCACTTATATGATCGGGAAACAAATGAAGATTTAATCAGATTCCACGTCAGACGAGAAAACCCACCTGGAGAAGGGCATTGGTTTGAATTTCATTACCATACATATAAAGATAATTTTGACTCACATCACTCGATGGCAAGAATTTATTGGAGCCAAAATACTCCTCCTAAGTGGGTAAGTTGACTAGATAATTAATTAGATAGTTTGAAAGATTCAGATTAATACGTTGTACTCAACGTATTTTCTTTTTTGTGCTAAAGTTTATATAGGAGATGAATACAAAAATGAATGAGTTCTTTTCACAGCTAATGGAAACATACGCACAGTTTTTTAACTGGGAAATGTGGATTGAGGTACTGTCTGATCCTGTCAGTTGGGGATTAATTGGTACATTGGTGCTGATGGAGGGATTGTTGTCTTCCGATAATGCCCTTGTTCTTGCCGTAATGGTAAAGGATCTGCCGGAAAAACAACGTAAAAAAGCTTTGTTTTACGGATTAATCGGCGCCTATTTATTCCGTTTCCTTGCTATAGGTGTAGGTGTCTATCTAATTGAAATTTTGTGGGTGAAACTGCTTGGAGGCGGCTATCTAGCCTGGTTATCCATTCAATATTTTTACAAAAAGTACAAACATTTTGAAACGACTCCTGAAGTTCCAAACGTAAAAAAATCCGGATTGCTTATCCGGCTGTTCGGTACCTTCTGGGGGACGGTTGTGTCCGTTGAATTAATGGATATAGCATTCTCTGTTGACAGTATACTCGCAGCATTTGGTGTGAGCCAAGAAATTTGGGTTTTATTTGTAGGTGGGATTTTGGGTGTTTTAATGATGAGAGGCGTGGCAGGTATATTTTTACAGCTTATTGATAAAATACCTGAGCTTGAAAGTGCGGCTTATCTCTTGATTGCCTTTATTGCTGTTAAAATGGTCGGTTCAAACTATGGCCTTCATATCGATCATACGATGTTCTTTATGGTTATTATTGTCATTTTTGGTGCGACGATCTTATTTCACTTTTATAAAAAGAAAAAGAATCAACAGACACTGAATATGTAAGAAAATCCCTGGTCAATGTGATCAGGGATTTTTTTATAAATGAATAACAATAAAAACAATACAGAAACCAAGAGTGATTATGCTGTCTATCATCATTAATCTCCAATCGGTCATAGCTGAATATAGATCTTCCATTATTTCTTCATCAAGATTATATTTATCGGGATAGAATCGGATGTTGAACCTCTCCCTCCATTTTTAGAAGTATAAGGAATGTTTTTTATTTAATCGTTTATTCAGTCTTTCCATGATTTTCATGATGACTACTATGCTGCCAAACTATCATCCTATGGTATAATTTTTAATGGTTTGTTACATAAGCAATTTTAACTCTGCCATTATGGCTATCTGCTTTCTTCTAGGATATTTTTATACATAAACCCACATACAAGAAAACGTTTTAACAGTTTTCCTAGTGGTGTTTAGTTTTAAAAAATAATCTTTCGGAGGGGAATAGATTATGAAAACTAAAAGATTTTCTGTACGATTATTTATTAGCATAATGGTGGCTATTTTTATTATATTCCCATTAGGGCATAATTATGCTCAGTCAGCCTATATTAAAAATTTAATCTCCGTAGAAAATAAATCACTGTTATCTAAGATTATTATCCTACCTGAAGATCAAGATAAGTGGGAGGAAGCTACTCCTATTATTAAGAGAATAAGTAAGCTACCTGATAGTTTGCTTCAATCATTAAATGATAACCAAATAAAGATCAAGTTGTTTACCGGCTCCTTGACCGATCAGCGTGAGGCTGCTCATTTAAGAGGGATACAACCGAGAGGATATACGATTAAAAGTTGGGATGACGTTCCGGGAATGGGAGGCGGCAAAACAGTCTTGGTTAAAATTGGTTATAGTGATAAAGGGATGGATCATAATTCCGTTAACTTAGAGTTGCATGAGCTTGGCCATTCGGTCGATCAACGTATACTGGATTATGCAAGTGATACAACATACTTTCAGGGAATATGGTCAAAGGAAGTACAGCAGCTCTTTCCCAATCAATCCTATTTTATAGATTATCCAGAGGAGTACTTTGCTGAGTGTTTTGCCATGTACTATCTTAACAATGAAACCAAAACAGATTTATTGGTAAAAGCTCCTCTTACTTATGAATTTCTAGAAACTATTGAAAACAATCATTATGCGCAAAAAGTTCAGCAATGATAGAGGAGGATGAAGTAGTGGTGAAAAATGAACAGGCTTATTTAGACCTTTGCCAGCATGTGCTAACCAATGGAGTAAAAAAAGAGGACCGTACAGGGACGGGAACGATTTCCCTATTCGGTCATCAAATGAGATTTAATTTGCAAGATGGCTTCCCCTTATTAACGACCAAAAGGGTGCCATTTCGTTTGATAGCCAGTGAATTGCTGTGGTTTATTAAGGGAGATACGAATATCAAGTTCCTCCTACAGCATAACAATAATATTTGGAATGAATGGGCATTTAAGAAATGGGTCGAAAGCCCAGATTATAAAGGTCCTGATATGACTGATTTTGGTCTTCGTTCTTTACAGGATGAAGAATTTAATCAAGTATATTTAGAGCAAATGGAACGATTCAAAAGTAAAATTTTAAGTGATGATGTCTTTGCTGAAAAATACGGAGAGCTTGGAAATGTATATGGGAAACAGTGGAGAGAATGGAGAACATCTACGGGTGAAACGATTGACCAGCTTAAAGACGTGGTCGAACAAATTAAAAGCAATCCATCATCCAGAAGATTGATTGTTTCTGCTTGGAATCCGGAAGATGTACCAACTATGGCTTTGCCGCCGTGCCACAGTCTATTCCAGTTCCATGTTGCAGATGGCAAGCTTTCCTGTCAATTGTATCAAAGAAGTGCGGATATCTTCCTGGGTGTCCCATTTAATATTGCCAGTTATGCATTGCTGACTCATTTGATTGCTGCTGAATGTGGTCTTGAAGTTGGCGAATTTGTTCATACTCTTGGTGATGCCCATATTTATCTCAATCATCTTGATCAAGTGACGGAACAATTGGAACGAGAACCAAGAAAGCTTCCTGAATTGGTCATTGATGCTTCCTTTGAAAGTATCTTTGACATGAATTTGGATCAAATAAAAATAGAAGGATACGACCCGCATCCAACGATCAAAGCACCAATCGCTGTTTAGATAAAATAAATTAATGACAAAGTGATTCCAAAAAGAAAAGGCCTGCAGAATATACTACTCTGTAGGCCTTAGTTTATGGTCTATGTAGGCAGAGGATAAAACAGTCATTTAATAAATTGAATCGTATGAAATGAACGCTGGATTTCTTGCCAATACTCCGGATAGATATCCATGAATTTCAGAAAAGCTCGATGAATATTTATAATTAAAAAGTCGTAAGAGTCATTACGATTTTTTTATTATTTCTCAAATCAAAATATAAGGCAAAGGGGCGGGTGTAATAACTGGTAATCTGGTTCGGGTTCAAACTGGCTACTTCTATATGATTTTGATAGATAAATTCGTTAACAGTTTCAATGGGACAATATTTCACGAAATTTGGTACCTGGATTAAAGGGGACATTTCATCTAATAAGATAATACCTCTATACATATCTTTCTCCTTCAGAATTAAACAAAGTTATGCTTAGGGTTTCCAATCTTACTAAAATTGATACCAATAAATCTTTCTAATAGCCTCAAAACACATTATTAAAATCATGAATTCTTATTCATTGAGTACATTCCCAGACTTTAGAGGTTCTAGGAATTTATCCTGCACGTCATTCTAAAAATCCGCCTAGTCAGAATACTAAAATAATATAAGCATATTAGTTTAATGTTAAATAGTTTATTGTTAAAATATAGGTGAATAAGAAAATAAAGGGGAGATCATGATGGGAAAACTTCAAGAGAAAGTTGTCATTATCACGGGTGGTGCAGGTGGAATAGGACTTGGCATGGCTAAAGCAATGGCTAAAGAAGGCGCAAACCTTGTGCTTGTAGATGTTAATGAAGAAACAGGAAGAGCTGCAGAGAAGATAGTGCAGGATATCTCTCCGAATTCTATGTTTTTAAAAGCTGACTTAATGGATCGTGAAAATTTACCAACGATTATTCAAACGGTCGTTGATAAGTATGGAAAATTAGATGTACTCGTTAATAACGCACATGCGTCCAAACAGAAACTGATTGAAGAAACTACACAGGCAGATCTTGATTTGTCATTTGGAACAGGGTTCTATCCTACATTCTATTTAATGCAGGCTGCTCTTCCTTATTTGAAGGAAACGAAAGGGAATATCATTAACTTTGCTTCAGGAGCAGGAATAAATGGAGACAAAACGCAAGTTGCCTATGCAGCCGCGAAAGAAGCTATTCGTGGAATCACTCGTGTGGCGGCTAATGAGTGGGGAGTCTATGGCATTAATGTCAATTTGATTAGTCCAATTGCCAATTCTGAAGGTGTAAGGGCTTGGGCAAAAGCTCAGCCGGAGTATCACCAAGCTGTTGTAAATAAAATTCCGCTTGGACGTTTCGGTGATGTGGAAGAAGATATCGGTCGTGTAGCAGTCTTCCTAGCAAGCGCTGATTCTCAATATATTACGGGACAAACCATCATGGTCGATGGCGGGGCAACTATGCTCAGATAGGGATTATGATGAACCAAAAAAATCTGTTTGACTTAATTCATTCTATTGAACAGCTATCCAATGAACATATCGTGGAATTTACGTCACGTTACTCCTATCCAATTGGTGTATCAGCTGTTCTCGTGTTGGCTGAGTTGAGAGAAAACGGGGCTATCAGGCAAAGTGATCTTGCTGATATGCTTAGCTATACGAAGGGTGCTATCACTCATATTGCCACGAAACTCGTTAACTATGGGTTAGCTGAGCGACTGTATGATGAAGAAGACCGTCGTACGGTTTATTTAGGCATTACGGATAAGGGAATCATTGCTTTAACCGAGGCACAAAAAATTGGGGAATCTATTTTTCTGAAACTGTTCGAAGGACTTTCCAGAGACGAATTGCATGAATATTTGCGTCTTCAACAGAAATTGCTGGAGGGAATGAAAAGCAGGCGGTTGTCTGGAAAGAAGTTAAATAAATAATGAAAATAGTGGGCCGATTGTGTTTCGAAACGCAATCGGCTTTTTGGTTGTTCCAGCGGGGAGTGAGGCACATTTAGAACGTTGCCCAATATGACATTTCAAAAATCATTTCATCTACTGATAGGGCTTGCTCCCTAAAACTAATTTGTCAAAGGACCAAGGTTATATGCATACATATAACAATGACCCATTAATGAAAGGAAGAATAATTATGAATAGTAATAAATCAAATAATAATAATAAAGAACCTTTATTTTATATTATACAACCAGTGAACAAAAGTAAGTTGATCACTCAGAATATGCAGGAAATTTTCCACAGTAAGGGAAGTGTCAAAGAAGAGGAAAATAAATCACATGAAGACAAAGCAACTGTAATAAATGAATATAATGAGGATATACAAACTAAAGACACATTAGAAGAAAATATCGATAGTATCACTAAAGATCAAAAGGATTTACAGATTGAAGAGACATTCGAAGAATATACCGATATTACCATAAAGAATCATTTGTTAAAAGGAAAAACAAGCCAGAGTGAAGAAAACGTGGATTTGGTTGAAAATAAAGAAATTCAAGTTGAAAGAGACATTCTAAAAGATGATCTTCGTATGAAATTAATAAGGTTAGCAAGGTATCCGGCTGTAGTGGAAAAACCATTCTGTGAAATAAAAACTGAGGGAGAGACAATTGTTGGGCAAATAGAGAGTAAACGTGGTGAAATTTTAAAGGTAAAAGTAGGTGGAAAAATTAGATTAATTGAGATAGATGATATTCATGAACTTTCTATTATATAAAATTAAATAAAAATGACCTTATTTTTCTTAAAATCGAAAAATAGGGTCCTCTTTTTTTATGATATAGTAGCTTCTGCCTAAACAAAAAAAGGTAAATTTCATAAGATGTATCAGAAGGAAAGGATAAGCCTAAAGGTAACATTAATCGGCAATTGAAAATTATAAAAACCTAAAATTATTAGAAGAAAACCTGAGGAGATATCCCCAGGCTCTAAATATATTGATTATAAAATTTAACCTGCCAGTTTATTTATAATCATGATGGATGGCTACAGGACAAAGGCAAGCAACTGCTCCGAACATAGTCAAATCAACAGTAATATAAGCGTCAGTACCTACGAGTTCCTCAAAATAATGATCTTCTGAATGATGATGGTTATCTGAATCTATATCCTCTGAATAATGATCCTTTTTCTTTAATAATTCTAATGTTGCACAGCAAGTATCAGAGTCAACATTATCGATACGGAAAATTTTAGATTCAGTAAAATGGCAGCTTCCCTTTTTTTGGACTGCGCCATGTCCTTCAAATAATTCTCCAGTGTTAAATACAGTAAGCATAATTGGAATTGTATTATATTTGTATCCTCCAAATAGTTTTCCATTGTTTAATTCGTTAATTGCTCTTTCGCAACCCTTACCAAGAGTTTCTTCATCGGGCTTTACTAAATCCTGAGCTTCTGCAATAGCCAGTAAAGTATCACAAATACAACTAGATGTTTCAAAATCAGAACCGCAGCTCATAATTTCTCCTCCTTAATGAAATCATTTCCCTAACAGATTATGAAAACTAGGGTATTGTTGTATGAGTATTTAGCCTATTTTTGAATGTATTTATAAAAAATGAAGAGGAAGAAGGTTAATAATGGAGCTAGATATTATAAAAATATTTATTATTGGATTGGCAGCCTTTCGGTTAACACGCCTATTCGTGTTTGATAAAATCACCGAATTTATCAGGAAGCCATTTTTTGAGGAAATCAGTGAAGTTGATGAGGAAGGTAATGAAATCATTTTTTATGTGGCAAAAGATAAGGGGATCAAACATTTTTTTGGAGAATTACTTAGTTGTCATTGGTGTACGGGAATATGGGTTAGTATAGGATTAGTTATACTCGATTATTTCTTTCCGGTTATTAGCAATTTTGTATTGATGGTTCTGTGTGTGGCTGCAATTGGTTCAATAGTTGAAACAATTATTGGCAAGTTAAATGCAGATGAATAAATTTTTCTCTGCGAAGCTCCGCCAGTTCATTTTACTTAAAGAAGATGACTATATATGTACCGTATCCCATAAGTTTAGAGCTTGTGGGGTTTATTTATAACTAAATATTGTGTAGTGAACGATGTGAAAACTTTGAGAGAATATCATTAAAGAGAAAATAAAATATATTGCTAATAATATTATTGAAGCATTATAGAAACAAAGTTATTATAGTGTATAGTGCATATGAGTAGGATATAGTTGCATTGAGATTCTACAAAATTTTAAAAAAGATTAGTATTACTGTTTTTTTAACATAATTATTTAATGGGTTTATAAATACGTATCAACATACTTGAAATGGTTAGATAGGTTCAATACTAATTAAGTTAGTAGGAATTATAAACACTTTCTATACTTACAATAATATTATTTTAAGTATATTGGAGACTGTTAAACGTAGATGGCCTTATATATAACCGCTCTGGATCGTCTTTTTCTTCCTTATGTATTAATTTGTAATAGGTACTTATTAGATTGGCAACGATTATGGAACGTAGATTTATACTTTAATTATGAAGAATCACATTAGTTTGTGATTTGATTTGTGAATATACTTCATTATTTCACAAATCATATCAAATGAAATAAAGGAGGAATAACATGTTTTCAATTGTCGTAGCACATGACCGTAATCAGGTTATTGGTGTTAATAATAATCTTCCATGGCGTATTCCTGCAGACATGGCCCATGTAAAACAAACCACGATGGGTAAAATTCTGATTATGGGTCGAAAAACTTTTGATTCGATCGGAAGACCCCTTCCTGGCAGGACAAATGTCGTTTTAACAAAAGACCCTTCTTGGGCTCTCGATGGGGTTAGAGTCGTGCATTCAGTGGACGAAATTCTTCAGATTGAAAAAAATACAGATACTGAATGCATCATATTCGGCGGTCAAGTATTATTTGAACAGCTTCTTCCATATGTCACAAAAATTTATTTGACCTACATCGATCATCATTTTGAAGGGGATACATTCTTCCCTATCCAAAATTATGAAGAAAATTGGGAATTGATCTTCAGTGAAAAAGGACCTAAAGACGAGAAAAATCCATATGATTATTACTTTAAAGAGTACATACGTAAAAAGGATTAAATTCAGGAGGTTCATATCATTGTTACGTTTAATTTATATGTTTCTTTATTTATGCGTCTATTTACTGTTCAGTTTACCTGAATTAGTAAAAATGAAAAAAGTCTACGAGCACAATGATGCAAAAGATGATGTGTTACTACATCGAATTCCTAAAAAATGGGGTAAAGGGTTTTTAAAGAATTCAGGTTGTGAACTAGAAGTGGAAGGAATCGAACATATTCCCGACGGACCTGTATTATTTGTTGGAAATCATGAAGGGAATTTTGATATACCAGTTTTACTGGCTGGAATTCCGAAGCCTTTTGGCTTTATTTCAAAAATCGAAGTAAAAAAGATTCCAATCGTTGCTGGTTGGATGGAGGTAATGGGCTGTGTATTTATGGATCGTAAAGACCGTCGTGCCTCTATACAAGCGATTAGAGAAGGTGTACAGAAGTTAAAGGATGGGCATTCTATGCTGGTTTTTCCTGAGGGTACACGTAACAGAGGCAATGAGATTGGTGAATTTAAAGCGGGATCCTTGCGTCTTGCTAAAGATACAAAGGTTCCGATTGTTCCTTTCATGATTACAGGAACAGCTGATTTATTTGAAAAGAATAATAATAAGATTAAGCCTGGCAAGGTTAAACTCGTTATATTGCCTGCCATCTCCTCTGCGCAATACGAAGAAGGGGGAATGGCTGCAGTTGCTGAACAAATTCATACAAGGATCAAGGAAGAACGAGCAATCTCTTAAAGTTTGCATAACAACAGATTGTCTCAAATAAAAAGCTTAGTTAAATTTGTGGTTAAAGTAAAAACAGGTGGAGAACATGTGTGGAATCTCTCTACCTGTTTTTGTGTTTTTAAGCCTTTATGACTTACTGAAACTGATATTTCAACTTACCTCCCTGTTTAATAGAAGATAAAAAACCTAATAAAAAGTACAACTTTAAATTCTACTCTCTCCATAGGATTAATTAATCCTTTACATGATATTTTATCTATTCTTCAATTTATCTCATTCTTAAGAACCAACATACTATTAAGAGGATGTTTGTTCTATTATATTTATTTTTTCTGAAAATTCTGTTGATTTATATTTCGTACCTGCTATAATTTATGGATTAATAACAGTAATGGGGGAGAGTAGATGGAACATCTAGTGAGTACAAATCAAGGATTACCGCTTAAACAAATTTTAATCGCCTACCAACAGTTAAAGGACAAAGTTGCTCATACTCCCTTGCAAAAAAATAAACGATTGTCAGAGAAGTATAATTGCAATGTTTACTTAAAAAGAGAGGACCTCCAATATGTTCGTTCTTTTAAGCTGCGCGGGGCATTTTATGCGATGATGGATTTGTCGGAGGCAGAGTTGGAAAATGGAATTGTCTGTGCAAGTGCCGGTAATCACGCTCAGGGAGTGGCCTATGCATGTAATGAACTGAAGGTGCATGGGAAAATATACATGCCGACAACTACTCCGAGGCAAAAAATTAACCAGGTAGAGTTATTCGGGAAAGAATATGTGGAAATTATCCTGATTGGTGATACGTTTGATGATTCTTTTACAGAAGCGAAGATATGTGAGGAAGATGAGAATCGAACATTTATTCATCCGTTTGATAATCAATCGGTCATTGCGGGACAAGGTACAGTAGCTGTTGAGATCTTTCACGATGTTGATGTTCCTGTCGATTATATTTTCGGAAGCGTTGGTGGCGGTGGATTAATGGCGGGGATTGCTTCATACAGTGCGAGTGTGTCTCCAAATACTGCTTGTATTGGCGTGGAGCCAGTCGGTGCACCTTCTATGCAAACAGCGATCAAGGAAGGACAGGTAGTTAAACTATCACAGATTGAATCCTTTGTGGATGGGGCAGCCGTAAAAGAGGTTGGACAGCAAACCTTCATGATATGTTCTGAACTGTTGAAAGATGTTGTGACCGTCCCGGAAGGAAAAGTCTGCAGTACAATTCTCGAATTATATAATGAACATGCCATTGTGGCAGAACCAGCCGGAGCATTGTCCGTTTCAGCACTGGATATGTACAAAGACCAATTGCCAGGAAAAACAGTAGTATGTATCATTAGCGGTGGAAATAATGATATTGGTAGAATGCAGGATATCAAGGATCGCTCTCTCCAATATGAAGGTCTTTTGCATCATTTTATTGTCCATTTTCCGCAACGTGCCGGTGCATTGCGAGAATTTCTTGATGAAGTGCTTGGTCCGAATGATGATATAACAAGATTCGAATATACGAAGAAAAATAATAAAGATAATGGTCCGGCTCTTGTGGGAATTGAATTACAGAGAAGAGAAAATTATAACGAACTGATGCAAAGGATGGAGAAAAAGGGATTCCAATATGTTGAAGTAAAGAAAGGGAGCAGTCTTTATCAGTTTTTAATATAAGAATAGGCCTTGTTTACCTCCTACAAATACAACCTAAATAAGGGAAAGTTGAAATAAACTGTTTTTATATGAAATAATTTCTTTTCATTACTCTTAAAACATTTATAATAGTAGTAGATTCATATCAGCTTGGGAGGGAAGAAACCATGTTTTCAAATATAGGGGTACCGGGGTTAATATTAATCCTTTTGCTAGTATTGATTATCTTTGGACCTAAGAAGCTACCTGAAATCGGCAGGGCAATGGGTCAAACATTACGAGAATTTAAAAATTCCACAAAAGATTTAACCAGTGATGTAATGGATGATATAAAAGATGTAAAAAAAGAAGTTAGCAAATAATTGAATAGGCTTAACTTAAAGAGGTGTGAGAGTAAATTCTTACACCTCTTTAAAGGGATTCAGAAAGGCGTGACTCTAGTTTGGAAGAGAAAGAATTAAATATGATAGAGCACCTTGATGAATTGAGAACAAGGTTAATCATCACGGTAACTGCTTTTGTACTTTTTTTATGTGTCTCCTTCTTCTTTGTAAAAGATATATATAAATTTTTTACTCGTAATGTGGAAGAGAAGCTTATTGTACTTGGACCGAGTGATGTTATGTGGATCTACTTTACAATAGCCTCAATAGTCGCTATTGCTTGTACAATACCTGTTCTTGCAATTCAACTCTGGTTGTTTGTTAAACCTGCGCTATTAAAACATGAACAAAAGATAACTTTATCGTATATACCTGCTTTATTTCTGTTATTCATTGCTGGCTTGTCTTTCGGTTATTTTGTCATATTCCCGATTGTTATAGGCTTCTTAACAGATCTGGGGAATGATGTGATGACGACAGCCTATACGGCAGAAAAGTATTTTAAATTTATCATTAATATGTCGTTGCCATTTGCTTTTCTTTTTGAACTACCTGTCATCATGATGTTTTTGACATCACTCGGGATTGTTAATCCCTATATGCTGGCGAAGTATAGGAAATACGCTTATTTTGTATTAATCGTTATTGCCATCCTAATTACACCGCCTGAATTTTTATCTGATTTTGTTGTCTCAGTTCCGTTACTGCTCCTGTATGAAATCAGCATATCGCTGTCGAAATATGTATATAAACGAAAGCTTAAGAAAGCGGAACAATTCGAACATGAACTGGATTAATCGAGGGAAGATATGGAGATTGGACAGTGGTTCTTTATACTTACAAGCAAGATAATAGTATTATAAAAAGTTGAGTGTGAATCGTCAGAGGTTCGCACTCTTTCTTTGTAGATAAAAGTTTTACATAGTAGGAAGTTTATACTTTGAGATAATGGGAAAATAGTGACGTGGAGCTCCTCGGAAAAAGTACTTACAATAACAGGTCTTCCTTTCCGAAACAATGAATGGAAAGGAATTTCTCCAGTATAGGCAATATCTATGAAATAATGGCCAAAATAAAATGCGTTTTAATTTCAAATTTTACCGTGTATAATATGAATATTCATACATATAGGAAGTGAAAATATGCCAAATGTTAAAATTGTTACTGACTCAACTCTTGATCTGCCAAAGGAGATCATCAAAGAGAATAACATAACGGTTGTACCACTCTCAATTACGATAGATGGCGAAACATACATTGATGGTGTTGATATTTCACCGAAAGAGTTTATAACAAAAATGCAGCAATCAGAAGAACTTCCAAAAAGCTCACAGCCGCCGGCGGGTGAATTCTTAGAAATTTATAATAAACTGACGGAAGACGGAAGTGAAGTATTATCCATTCACATGACTGCACAAATGAGCGGGACTGTTCAATCGGCACAAACGGCAGCCAGGATGGCCGAGGGAGAAGTTACTGTAGTTAATTCGAAATATATATCTAATGCATTGGCCTTCCAGGTAATAGAAGCAGCTAAACTGTCAAGAGAAGGAAAAACAGTGGATGAGATTGTAGAACGAATTGATCATATAAGGGAAAATACGCGTCTTTTTGTAGTGGTTGATACTCTTGAGAACTTAGTGAAGGGTGGACGAATCGGAAAAGGTAAGGCTATGTTAAGCTCACTTTTGAACATTAAACCGATTGCTTCACTAGATACAGGTGAATATACACCTGTAGCGAAAGTAAGAAGCCAAAGTCAAATTGTGAAATATTTACTAAAGCAGCTTATCCAGGATATTGAAGGGAAAGCTCTGAAAGGGATTGGCATTACTCATGCCGATGCAATGGAACTAGCAACGAAGCTTAAAGAGATGATCATCAAGGAACTTGGCATAGACGATGTACCAATCTATGAAACCACACCTATTATTAGTACACATACAGGAATCGGGGCTATAGGTTTTATGTATTACGCAGAATAAATTATATGATTGTAGAAATACACTATTAGGTAAGAGATAGTGTATTTTTTTATGAACTTTGGTATTGTTTTATATATTTTACAGGAAAATTGCCTAATTTTGTCTAATTATACATAGATACTACAAAATATTTTAAAGAGTATAGTGATTATCAACAGATTGGACGATTGGGTACTGCTTTTTATTTGTTGAAAGATAAAGGCACAGGTATTGGATTGATGGTATGCTATCAAGTCATCGAGAGAATGAATGGTAAGATTGAAGTCGAAAGCGAAACTGACAAAGGTACTACGTTTAGAGTGCATATTCCACTCCACCTATAAATTAGTACCATTTAGACAGTAATAACTTAGTAGGTAGGTGACCAATCCTCCATAGTAGCTATTTGATTGCTTATTGATTAGACTGCATTATTGAATGATTGCAGAGTTCACAAAAAGAAACTAGGAATGAGGGGAATCCATAAAATATAGTGACAAAAATAAAGTCCGGACTTTCGCCTTCTAGAAAAACCACAAAACAACATAATTAATAGCTAAGGAGTATGAAAATACATATGTTCATTGTTATTTTGATTATCGCACTATTGCTTTATAGCGGACTTGTCTACTACATCGGGTGGCGAGGGTACGTTTGGCTTAGACCAGAAACATCAAGCCGTCGGTTCAAGATACTTTACAGTCTGATCGTTGTGCTGGCAGCTAGTTCTCTTATTGTTGGCCGCATTTCTGGGCTCACATTTTTAAATATAATTGGAGCTTACTGGATGGCCTGCTTTTATTTGCTCTTATTGCTAGTTCCTCTTGCGCATATTACGGTTAGCCTCCTGCGCCTAACTAAAATGTCGAGGCATAGAACTCAAAAATGGGCAGGCCTGATCACTTTGGTGCTGCTGTTATCTTTTCTGGTATACGGCACCTATAATGCATACAGTCCTGTTGTTCGCAACTATGAAATTAAATTGGATAAAGGTTCATCTTCTCTCGATTCCCTTCATATTGTAATGGCAGCTGATACACACTTTGGACTGTTGTCAGGTAAAGATCATGCAGAACGTTTAGTAGAGAAGGTCAATAAGCTCAACCCAGATATAATCTTGCTGCCTGGTGATCTTTTTGACGATGATGTTCAACCATTCCTTGATCAAAATATCGATAAAATACTATCTAAGCTTCATGCACCATACGGAGTCTATGCCTCGCTTGGCAACCACGACAAACATGATGGTACCATGCAAGAATTAATTCAAGCATTGGAGCATAGCGGAATCAATGTATTATACGATGAAACGGTGGAAGTTGAAGAGGAATTTACACTCATAGGGCGCAAAGACCGAACCGAGGATGACAGGCTGCCATTAGATAAATTAATGAGTGGTGTGAACCTTGAAAAACCAGCCATTTTATTGGAACATCAGCCTTACGAACTTGATATTGCGCAGCAGGAAGGCGTTGATTTGATGGTATCAGGTCATACCCATCGCGGTCAGATTTTCCCTGGTAACCTAATCACGGATGCGATTTACGAAAATGATTGGGGTTATTTACAAAAGAAACAGATGCACACCATCGTGACCTCAGGTTATGGTTTTTGGGGGCCGCCTATTCGAATTGGTACACGCTCTGAAATAGTCACCATTCAAATCCAGTTTGAGTAGGGATTTTATAAGAATCCTAGAAACTAGATGCAAATAAAGTAAAACTTGAAGTTTATTTAAAATGAATACGCCAGTGTTAAATCAAAAGTGGATTGACAGCCTAGCCACGGTACGCTTACGAATTAGGTGAAAATTTAATACTAATGCTTCTATACATTTAATACTTGTATCAGATTATCGGCAGAAGGAATTCAGTAAGGCTCTTAGAGTTCTAAATCTGAATTCCTTCTTTATTTTTTATATATCTTACGAAAGGTAAATCTTCTATAAACAGCGTCCTATCTTCTGCAGAATAGGAGAGACCTATGGGAAGAAGCGTACCAAATCCCCATATCAAAGAGCACGAGGAGGCTTGATGCTTGCTTGCGGAAAGCAAGCTCTTTCTGCGGAAAACAGTGTTATCCGTAAAGGAAAGAACAGTGGACAGGGAAAACCACGAATCATAGGCAAAATACTTTTGTGAAAATACAGAATTTGATAAAATTAGCAGGAATAGAGATCAATCACAGGGTGGGTATTCATGAGAAATTTTGGCAAAATAGCAATAATTTTTTTTCTACTTATGATCGTAAATGCATGTTCCCAACAAGAGATACCCAATGCAAAGGATTGGAAGGTAAACGATTTTACCTTTACTGACCAAAATGAAAACAACCTTTCAAAAGGTGATTTAGAAGGAAAAGTGTGGATTGCTGACTTTATATTTACCAATTGTAATACGGTCTGTTTACCCATGACATCTAATATGAAAAAGCTTCAGGATAAGATATCAGAAGAGGGTCTTGAAGATGTACAGATTGTATCCTTTAGTGTAGATCCTGAGTTTGATAATCCTGCTGTATTAAAAAAATATGGCGAAAGTTTTCAGGCGGATTTTGACAATTGGAGCTTTTTGACGGGGTATGACCAGGAAACAATCGAAAGCTTGGCAAAAGATAGCTTTAAATTATTGGTCTCAAAACCGGCTGAAGGAGATCAGGTCATTCATGGAACCAGTTTTTCACTGGTCAATCAAGATGGAATAGTCGTTCAGCAATATTCTGGACTTGAAGATATACCATTCGATGATATTATAAAGCATATAAAAATACTACAGTCAAATTAGGGGGCAGGGAAACCTGTCCTTTTTTATATCATATTGATAATTGTTGTAAATATAATGAATATACTAAGAGTAATCTTTAGGCAGGTGACATCTTATGTTTTGGAAAACTTCGATTACGGTGATGCTGACTTTTATGCTTGCTGGGTGTAATTCATTTCAATCATTATTTGGAAAGGAAATAGAAGATCACTCAACTTCTTATCTAACGAAAGCAATAAAACGAGAGATCCCTGAGGATTTTTTCCCAACTAATATAAATATCGTATCTTTAGGGGACTCCTTAACACAGGGTGTCGGGGACAGCAGTGAAAGTGGTGGATACATTCCTTATTTAGTGTCCTATTTAGAACAAAATAAAGGGATAAAAGAAGCTGGATTTAATAACCATGGTGTTCGAGGCAATCGAACAACGGATCTCTTAGAAAGACTGAAAACACCACAATTAATGATGGATATCCAACAGGCAGATGCCATTGTGATTACAATTGGCGGGAATGATATCATGAAAGTGGTAAAAGACCAATTTACAAATTTAACGATGCAAGATTTTTATCTTGAAGCTAATCATTATGAAGAGAGATTAGAAGAGATTTTTAGTATAATTAGACAATATAATAAGGAAGCGGATATCTATTTTGTCGGCTTGTATAACCCATTTGGGAAATGGATTTCTGCTTTTCAGGAACTTGATATGATTATGGATGATTGGAATAACATCAGTCAGGAAATCGTCACTAGGGATCCTAATGGTTATTTTATACGGATTGATGACGCGTTTTCAAATTCAGACGAAAATCTATTATACAAAGAAGATTATTTTCATCCGAATGACAGGGGTTATGAAATCATTGCTTCACGAATATATGACGAAATGAAAGAGCGTATTAAAGAAAATATAAAAAGTATGAGGATGGCCAATGAGGGGGAGAAGAATGGGGAGAATCTTCAATAAAAATAATAAGTGGCAGCTGCTTTTTTTAGGATTATTAACTATTAATTTAATTGCAGCAAGTATTCTGTTTTACTGGATGACTCGTCCAATAAAAGATGATGAATCATTAAATAAGCTAGCCCAAAACAAGGAAACAGTGGAAATTCCGTTTACTTCAAATAAGGAAGATCTTAATCGAATTATTAATCATTATATTGAGGAAGAAAGCTCGGATAGCCCCATTAAATATGATGTTCTTTTGAAGGAAAATCTTGAATTGTATGGATCATTATCAGCGTTTGGAAGGAATGTCGAGCTTAAGGTTTTATTTGAACCTGTTACATTAGAAAATGGGGATGTGCTTTTAAAGCATGAATCTATTCAAATTGGCGGAATGAGTTTACCGGCAACATTTGTCCTAAATTATATCAATGAAAAATATAAGATGCCTAATTGGGTTATGATCAGACCAAGTGAAAAAACAATTTATTTGGCATTGAGCAAAATGGATTTGAAGAGCGGAATAACGGTTAAAGCAAAAGCGTTTGATTTGAAAAATGATGATATTGAGTTAAGTTTATTAGTTCCAGTAGAATAATTGAAAAAGAGGAATTGTACCATGAATGATGGATGCAGCTCCTCTTTTGTGTTTTGGCTGCTTTCATATAGATTGCTGCTAATGTAGGTATTTATTTAGCTATAGAACAGCGCTAAAAGGTATTAAAATATGAGGTGGTATATGAAGTTTCATCTGTTAGGAGAAAAAACTAAAGTTGAAATAGATGTCTTAGCTCGTGAATATCCGAACAGTTCTGATTACTGGGATGGAAACTGGGTTCTTTCAAATGTGAAAGTTTATATCCCTGGGTATTATGTTGATTTTAATGCGAGTTTAAGAACAGATGACATCAGGGATTTCTTTACTGACTTGAAGGCTATGAATAGGAATTTAGCAGGTAAAGCTATATTGAAAAATTTAGATAGCTTTATACATCTTGAAGGTGAAATGGATAAGTTGGGGCATATCAAATGGTCTGGAGAAACCTGTTATCCAGCAGGAAGCGGTGCTGTACTAACCTTCGAATTCACATCAAATCAATCCTATTTAGAGGATTTGATTAAAGAATTAGAGAAAATAACTTATGAATATTCCGTAATAGGTAATCCATAACAGAGGCAATATGCTTTAGTTAAACAACGGAGAAAGCAAAAAAAGGTGCAGAACCCCAAAAGTTAGAATAAAAAACGAACTTTTGAGGTGTTTTATATGGGATAGTAATAATCTCTTTACGAAAACAAACTTATTTTAAATAAACAAAATCTCCACATCTTTATGATCATCGTCTTTACTTAGGACAGCCATTGTATAGATCTGATCCGGATGGAGGGTAACGGAAAAAGGATTAAGTATTAACTCTTTAGATTTTGAACACTTCACTAATATTTCAATTGTCATGGGAGTTAATCCAAGATAGGAGCTGGGCTTTTTAAAGGCTAAATTAGAAAAAATGGTATCTCCGCCTGTCACGGCAATATCAATTCCATCCGAATCAGGATTGAGATTCAGACAATTTAATTTTGTCTCTTTGCTGGGGAGGGAAAGATTATCCTCCATTAAAAAGAGAGAAGCTTTTTTATCTCCTGTAGCAATGATGGTATAAGGGGTTCCCTCTTTAATTGCTATTTTTCTGCTTAACAAAGCGGTGTGTAACTGACCGCTTGAATAAAGGTCAACTTGATACTTCCCTTCAGGAAGGGATAAATAATGACTGACCGATTTAAAGGGTACATGCCGGAAAATTCTCGTTTCGTTTATATACATATCTATATTTTTTGCAGACGAAAGAGCATGGAAGAATCTCACCTTTCCAATCGTAGAGCGATCTTTACTCTCTTTTTCGGCAGGATTTTGATACCTTAGCTGATTCATAAAATGTAAATGCTGAAGGTAGTAGTTTATAGATAACTCTGGATTGGAGTATTTATAGTACTGGGATAATAAATCGTACTTTTGGGCCTTTCGATGATTGCTTTCTGTATTGAAAGTGGACATTGCTCTCACTCCTCGAATATCCAAATTATACTCTAGCTATATGCAATAAGGCTTAGGCAAGTGTCTAAATTTGTAAAAATCGTAAGCAAACCATTTTCTTAATAGACAAATAAAGGTTAAACTAACTAATACATTAATAAAATGAAACAAAATGGAGGTAGGATAATGGAAAAAGCAATATTTGCCGGTGGGTGTTTCTGGTGTATGGTAAAACCTTTTGATACATTCCCTGGAGTAGAAAGCGTCATTTCGGGTTATACAGGCGGACATAAAGTAAATCCTACTTACGAAGAAGTTTGCGCAGGTACAACTGGTCATGTTGAAGCAGTTGAAATTACATTTAATCCAGATATTATAAATTATAAATCGATTGTCGAGTTATTCTGGCAGCAAATTGATCCAACAGATGATGGAGGACAATTTTGTGACCGCGGAGAATCTTATAAGACAGCTATTTTTTATACAACAGAGGAACAGAAGGAAGTTGCGGAACAGTCTAAACAAGAGTTAGGGAATAGCGGCAGATTTACAAAAGAAATAGTAACACCGATTCTCCCTGCTAAGACTTTTTATCCGGCTGAGGAATATCATCAAGATTTCTATAAGAAAAATAAGGCACATTATGAATCCTATCAAGTAGGTTCAGGGCGTGCTGGATTTATAAATGAGCATTGGAGTGAAAAGAAATGACCAATTATTCTGAGCGTCTAAAAAAATTATCTCCAATTCAATATGAGGTAACACAACAAAACGGGACGGAACCTCCATTCCGTAATGAATATTGGGATCATGAGGAAGATGGTATCTATGTTGACATTGTTTCTGGAAAGCCACTTTTCAGCTCGTTGGATAAGTACGATGCAGGGTGTGGATGGCCAAGTTTTACAAAGCCAATTGATGAACTTGAAATAATTGAAAAAGACGATTATTCATTGAGCGTGAGAAGAATAGAAGTCAGGAGTAATGAAGCAGATTCTCATCTTGGCCATGTATTCCCTGATGGACCTGGTCCAGATGGATTAAGATACTGTATAAATTCTGCGTCCCTAAAGTTTATTCCAAAAGAAGATTTGGAAGCGCAAGGTTACGAACAATATAAAAAATTATTTAAGTAATGGAAACGAGTAGAAGGGTTTATTCTAGTATTTTGATATAAATACTAGATGGGACGTATATATGGAGTAGCTATATAGCTGGTGTGAAGATGGTGTTGAACCAGAATCATGCCAGCTATTTTTTACATTAAACTAGAAAATGAGACAATATTTCTCCGTAAAATAATTTCGTAAAAATAGCACTTCTTGATTATTAAATTTGAATCTCCAAATAACTTTACTACAGGTAAACGGCTGTCAATGATAGATAAAGAGGAATCCATTAGGATATGGATGGAGAATTTGTTTCATTCTTGTAAAAAATAGGAAAAGTGCAAGGTGAATCGTGTTGATATGTAGAATGTTTAATAGGGCGATGAAATAACTAATGGATGTTCGGAAGTTTTTCATAGGATTCTTTAAGGAGGCATATTTATTGAATAGATTTCTTGGAGGTCTACAATAATGGAGAAAAATTTAAATGATGAATTACTTTCTGCCAATGAAAGAGTTATTGGGAGAAAGTATGTCAATAAAGAGCAAATGACAAGTCAATGGGCAAGAAAAATTGATGATTTTATCGTTATCTGTATATATGAGCAAAATTTAAAAAATGAAGCGGATGAGATCAATACCCGTTCTTTGCAGTTGGACAAACAAAAAATCAATTCTTTTATGATTTGGCAGAGGGCATATAAAGATAGTGAAGCCTTATTTATTAACCTGCGTGTAGCAGCTCGAAATCAAATGATCACTCATATTAGCAAGTTTATTGTCGATCATCTTAAAAATAAATATGAAAGTAGACTGCAAGCCAATTCTGGAAGAAAAAATAGTAAAAAAATAATCTATGATGTAGAAAAAGCAGAGGATACGATAGAAAATTTTATTAAGAAGCACTCCTTTCTGGCTGATTTTGCTGTTTGGGATGAATTTTGTATCTGGCAACAGGTGTATTTAACGGAATGGACTCTTGAAGAGATGCAAAAATCAATTGGTCTAAAACAAATGGAAGCATTGAGCAACCAGGAATTGAATCAACTTTTTTATCAATATATATCAAAAAATCTGTCGGTTAATACTGAATTTATAGCTAAATTCAGCGACATCGTGGATGAGTACATATCCGTTTGGATTGATGAAATCATCATCTCTATGGATATGGAAAACTATACGAATGAAAAAATTGAGTCGATGCTTTACATACAAAACACTTCTGATTTATCTCTGCAAACTATACCTCAAAAGAAAGACATGACGTACACTTTAACCATTCAAGATTTTATACAGGTTATGAATAATGCTGCGTATCAAAATGTGAGAGAGGCATTGTATAAAAATAACTTTCGTCAGCTCACTAGCACATCATGGCCGACAACACCTTTATATAAAGGAAATATGGAAGGATTTATACAGTTCAGACCTCCCTTTTCATCAGAGGAATCTGTTGCAGGTTCACTAGAAGACTTAGCTTGGAAACAAGCGAAGGAAGTAAATGATTTAGATGTCGATTTATTCGATGCACTTTGCAGTATTTTTCTTTCCAAAGCCAGACACTCGCAGGACCTTATCGAAATTTATTTTGACGATTTACTGTTGGTGAGAGGTTTAAAGGCAAAGTTAGGGGGTGAAGGGCGTCGGGGTGGGTATGAACATAAACAACGCAAACAAATTTTGGAATCGCTTACAAAAATCCAAAGTTTATGGATGGAAATTGAGAGAGCAATTGTTTATGAAAAAGGAAAACCTCTAGAAATGAAATTGCAAGGACGTACGTTTCTGTTTAAAGATCATACCGGGCAAGAACGCAGAATTTTGGAAATGACCGATACGAAGAAATTCCTTTTTACTGTAGATAAGGTTTTTGCTAAATTTTTATATGGTTCAGGCAGGCAAGTTGCATTGCTGCCCATTCAGACATTGCGTTATAATCCCTATCAACAAACATGGGAAAAGCGTTTAGCCAGGTATATAAGCTGGAGGTGGAGAACGCAAGCTAGAAAGGGAGACTTCTTACAACCGAACAAAATACGTACACTTTTAGATACAATAGGAGAGGAGATGAATATCCGAACACCATCGAGGACGAGAGAAAGATTGGAAAAGGCACTTGATACGTTGCAAGCGGATGGTGTTCTTGCAGATTGGTATTATGATAAGTGGGAAGAATCAATTGCAGATCACAAAGGCTGGGCACGTTTATGGCTGAATTGTACGATCATTATTGAGCCACCCACTATTATAAAGGAACATTATCACTCGATAGAAAGAGTAAAAAAAACTAAGTTTGTACAGGAAAAACCACCAGGAATGACGTCACTGGAATCGATTGGTGAACAACTTAGAATAACACGGACCAGGCTTCGTTTGACATTGAGTCAAGTAGCTGAGGAACTTGAAGTTTCCCCATCTTACGTTAGTCATATTGAACGTGGAATCAAAATGCCTTCTATTAAACTTCAAAATAGATTAGTGAATTGGCTGAAACGATTTAATTAACCAAAGGAGCTGCCTATAGGTAGCTCCTTTGGTTGTATACAGAGTAATGACTACCATCAATAGAAGTCGTGGTTATCAAGTACGAATGTCGAGGCTATAGAGTACTTCAAAAAGTCAGATAAAAATTTTATCCCTTTAGTTAGTAGGTATGATCAATGGATGAATAAACTTTATACTCCTTAATAATTAAATGATTTTATTTGCACTTTTTTACAAGTACAAAAATGTTGTCTCTATACAATTAGGAGTATAAACCTGGTACCTAGTCAGAAATTTAGCCTCATGTTAAAAAAGAAAATTGTCTTTTGATGGAAGATCTCGTATATGTAGCGGGGACTGTATGATCTGTTAATCATTTTTGAGGTAAGAAAGCAAAACTCCTGATTTAGATGTGAAATTTTAGTGGTTTTAATCAAATGAAATTGAGGTGATTATTGTGACAAATAGTTATAAAACGCTGGAACCATTATTTAATGCTAGTTCAATAGCAGTACTGGGTGCATCTGAGAATAGATATAAAATTGGTTATATTCAATTGAAAGCTCTAATAGACGGGAAATTTGAGGGAGCCATATATCCTATTAATCCTAAAGCAACTCAAATAGAAGGATTAACTTGTTATTCTTCTCTAAGCGAAATACCTGGTCCTGTTGATTTGGCCATTCTTTGTGTAGGTGCAAATCAAATACAGAAAGGGCTCGAAGATTGTGCAGAGAAGCAGGTGAAGGCCGCGATTATATTTGCTTCAGGTTTTTCAGAAGTAGGAGAAGAAGGATTGAAGGTACAAGAGAGTTTAAATGAATATGCCAAGGAGAATGGTATTCGAATCATAGGACCCAATTGCGTTGGCTTAGTAAATACTACAAATGGGTTGATCGGAACGTTCTCACCAGCCATTCTCTCAGTTCCTTTACATGAGGAAAAATCAGTAGGATATGTTTCACAAAGTGGAGCATTTGGTGTGCTTACATATATGGCGGCAGCCCAAAATGGCTTGAGCTTCAATTATTTTGTTAGTGTAGGAAATGAGATGAATATTGAATTCTCGGAAATTGTGGAATATATGGTTCATGATGAGAAAACGAAAGTAATTACCGGTTATTTAGAAGGAGCGAAAAATACAGCTAATCTACGGGCTGTAGCAAAAGAAGCGCTTGACCGGAAGAAACCGATTGTACTTATGAAAACTGGACGCAGTTCAGCCGGCAGTAGAGCAGCTGCTTCTCATACAGGCTCATTAGCAGGTTCAGATGCCATATATGATGCTTTCTTTAAGCAAGCAGGAATTGTCAGAGTAGATGATTATGAGGACATTATTACATTCTCCAAATTATTTTTATCCAATAAGCTACCTCAGGGTAAAAATACGGTTATCATAACCAGTTCCGGTGGAAGAGGGATTAATGAATCGGATCGCTGTGAAGCACTTGGACTAAATGTTATAGCCTTAAATGATAATACGAAAGAAAAGATAAAAGGCTTAATACCATCTTTTGCAAGCGCTTCAAATCCAATTGATCTTACGGCGGCGGCATCCGTTTCTAATCCGGAATTATTTATTGCGCCATTAAGAGCCCTCGTTGAAGATCCAGAGGTGCATAATATCGTCTTAACCGAGTTTCCTTTAGGTTGGGATAAAGACAATGATTATTTAAAAGAATTTATCCAGATATGTAAAAACTCCGACAAGTTTGTGCTTGTGACTACCTTCCCATTGGAAGGGATGTCGGTCCCTAAAGGAACAGCGGAGCTTGAGAAAAATGGGATACCTGTTATCCCAGGCAACTTGAATCCACTTAAAGGGTTAGCTCATTTAGTCGAATATAGCCAATACCTCAAAAAACACCAACAAAGATCACTTCAAGAAGATATTCTTCAAAACACAACACAAGAATTAAACTTTTCTTTACAAGCTGATGCCAATTTAAGTGAATCACAGGCTGCAGATATCTTAGAGCAGTATGGCATTCCAACAACGAAACGTACGGTTACGACCTCTGTTGAAGAAGCGGTTCAATTTGCGAATGAGGTCGGCTATCCGGTCGTATTGAAAGTCGATTCTCCAGATATTCTTCATAAAACAGAAGCAGATGCGATTCGTTTAAATATCGAAAGTGAACAAGAAGTCATACATGCTTTTGAAGAAATTACACTGAATTCAAGGAATTATAACCCAACTGCAAAGATTAATGGCATCTCTGTTCAAGAAATGCTTCCAGAAGGAATTGAAGTCATTATCGGTGCTACGAAAGATCCTGCATTTGGTCCAGTTATCATGTTTGGGCTGGGTGGAATCTTTGTAGAAGTATTTAAAGATATTTCATTTAGAGTAGCTCCTTTAACGCGAAACGATGCGATTGAAATGATTGAAGAAGTGCAGGGATACGCTCTATTGCGTGGAGTACGTGGTCAAAAGACAGCTGACATCAACGCCATCATAGATGTCTTACTAAAGGTTTCTTCCCTTGTCACTGAAGAAAATACACCAATTAAAGAATTGGATATTAATCCGTTAATTGTGTATGAAAATGGCGTAAAAGCAGCTGATGCAATGATTGTTTTGGAAAAAGATATCGTAGAAAAGACAGCAATAAGGGGGTAATAACATGGATTTGGATAAAAGCTTAATTGGATTGACTGGGAACCCGTATATCTTTGTTGTAGAGAAACGACATATTCGCCAATTTGCAGAAGCAATCGGGGATGAAAATCCTTTATATGTAGACGAGGAATATGCAGCTAAATCCATTTATGGCGGAATAATTGCACCACCAAGTTTCCCAATAGTCATCAGTCAGGAAAGTGAAGGTTCGATTGATTTACCGCTTGATTACAATAGGATGCTGCATGGTGAGCAAGAATTTATCTATCAGCGGCCTATACGCTTGGGAGACCGTTTAACATGCCAAACCAAAGTAGCGGATGTGTATGAACGACAAGGGAAAACAGGACAGATGCAATTTTTGGTTTTGGAGACTGAACTGAAGGATGAAGCAGGAGAGGTTGTTGTTATAGGTCGAACAAATATTATCTACCGCTCTTTAGTTAGCGGAAGGGCTTGATGAGGCAATATTCAACGGTTAAAGGAGGAAAGTAAACATGTTGAAATATGAAAAGCTGCAGGAAGGTCAACACTTGGAATCACTAGAAAAAGAGGCTGTGACAAAGGTCCAGTTAGTCAAGTATGCAGGTGCTTCGGGTGACTATAATCCATTGCACACAGATGATGAGTTTGCTAAGAAAATTGGGATGCCGGGCGTCATCGCCCACGGCATGTTGGTGATGGGCTTTTTGGGAGAGTATGTTATGAAACTAGCAGGTACATCGGCTATACCAACTAATTTTAAAATGCGTTTTGGAGCGATGACAAGGCCAGGAGATGCGATTACCTGTTCTGCAATAGTCAAGAATGTCTATCAGGAAGATGAGCAGCGTTTTGTCTCGATATCTCTTATTGCTGAAAAAGGTCCCAAAGAAGTCGTAGGCTCAGGTGAAGCCATTTTAAAATTCATATAAAACAATATTGATTGAAACTAGGAGGTTTTTTGAGAATGGCAGATATAAAAGATCGCTATGCCATTGTAGGCGTAGGAGAAAGCGAGCGTTCAAAAAAATCGGGTACAACTCCCCTCCATTTAGCATTAGATGCAGCACGTGCAGCACTTAATGATGCGGGACTACAAGCTAAGGATATAGATGGCTTTATGAGTTATTCAGAAGGTGACTCTTGTACATCTCATCAATTAGCCACCTATTTAGGGGTACGGCCCAAGTATGTAAAAGACATTTCTGGCGGTGGCAGCTCTACTGAAATGTTAATTGCCGATGCGATTGGTTTAATTGAAACTGGGCAAGTAAATACAGTTTTAATTTATCGCTCCATGAACGGGCGCTCCGGTATTCGTATGGGTGGCGGAGGCTGGGATGTGAATCTGCTCCAATCTGTGATTGATGGCGGAAGCTTCTTAATTCCATATGGTGCTGGTGGTCCAGCACAGTGGTTTGGATTATTCGCCACTAGGCATATGCATGAAACAGGCCTGACTCAAGAGCATCTGGGACATGTCTGTGTTAGTTTCTATGAACATGCACAAAGAAATCCTAAAGCGTTTTTCCACGGAAAGCCATTAACAATGGAGGAATATAAAGAAACACCTTATTTAAGCTATCCATTCAATCGTCATGATTTTTGTCTGGAATCTGATGAAGCGAATGCCATTATTGTTACTTCGGCTGAAAAAGCGAAGGATTGTAAATCTAGACCTGTGTACATTATGGGAATAGAAGCTCGTCAATGCGTTTCGCATGCCCATTACTGGTCAGATCTATCAGAAGTAGCAGCAGACTATGTTGCTCCTGAATTGTATAAAAAAGCAGGTGTTAAGCCGGAGGATATTCAAGTAGCTTCTATTTATGACTGTTATAGCTGGGTCGTTCTTCGCCAGTTAGAAGCTTATGGATTCGCACCGCGTGGTGAAGTCGGTGATTTTGTCGCTGAGGGTAATCTCAAGATGGGTGGAAAGCTTCCTTCTAATACGGCCGGTGGTATGTTATCAGAAGGCTATACCCATGGTATGAACAATGTTCTCGAAATCGTTCGTCAAGTTCGCCATGAATATAAGGGTACAGAGCGTCAAGTGAAAGATTGTGAGCTTGGTATATGTACAGGGTGGGCTGGTCCTGATATTGCCGGTGCTATGATTCTGAGAAATTAGGAGGAATAGATGTGAGTTACCAAAAACCAATACCATTAAAAAACCAAGATAATACTCCTTATTGGGAAGCAGCTGATCGTCATGAATTAGTTCTGCAAAAATGTGAAACCTGTCAATCCTATTCACATCCACCCGGTCCCTCATGTGCCAAGTGTGGCAGTACGGAATTGAGCTGGGAAAGTCGAGGTAGTGACATTAGCGGAAAAATTTATTCTTATGTTGTGTCTTATCGCCCGTTTTTGCCAGGGTTCCAAGACGATTTGCCTCATATTATTGCCGTTATTGAATTAGAGGATGTTCCAGAAGTGAAGATCATCGGCAATGTATTGGAATGTTCTCCGGAAGAAATAAAGATTGATATGCCAGTAAAAATGATGTGGCAAGACATAACGGAAGATCGTGCTCTTCCTCAATGGATGAAGGCGTAAGAAAAGGAGGATTGAACAAATTGGATTTTTCATTTACTAAACAAGAAGAAGCATTTCGTCAAGAAATCAGAACATGGCTGGAGGCTAATTTACCAGATGGTTGGTTAAGTGGTGATTATAAGATCCCGACAGATGAAAAAGAGCATGCCGACTTTTTAAGAAGCTGGCAGAAAACACTTTATGAAGGTGGATTTGCAGCCATTGCTTGGCCTGAAAAATACGGCGGACGTAATGCATCCTTGATGGAGGAAATTGTCTATCATCAAGAAATGGTTCGCGTAAAAGCCCCTGCGCTTATTAATTATGTGGGTATTCATATGGTTGCTCCAACACTCATGCAAATCGGAACAGAAGAGCAAAAGGAAAAATATATCCCCAAAATTCTAACTGGTGAAGAAGTTTGGTGCCAAGGCTATTCTGAACCGAATGCTGGTTCTGATTTATCTGCATTACAAACAAGTGCAGTAAAGAAGGGAGATCGCTGGATTATTAATGGCCAAAAAGTTTGGACGAGTTTTGGTCATGTAGCAGATCGCTGCTTTTTATTGGCACGTACAAACCGTTTTGATAAAAAGCATAAAGGCATTACGGTGTTTCTTCTGGATATGAATCAGCCGGGTGTCGAAACGCGACCGATTATTCAAATGGATGGCGCACATGACTTCAATGAAGTCTATCTGAATGATGCGGTCTGTTATGATGCGGATATCGTTGGAGAAGTAGACGAAGGTTGGAGGGTCTCAATCGCACTCATGATGCATGAGAGGACAGGGATTGGAGCCCAAGTATTTACATTAGAACAGCAATTCAATGATTTGGTCCAGCTTGCAAAAGAGGAAAATGAAGATGATGAACTATTAATCAAGAATCCTTTTGTTCAAAAAACGATGGTAGATTTGTATGCTCGTTCCCGTGGTGCTCAATTAAATTATTATCGTAGTTTAACAAAACAGCTAAAGAATGGCCATCCTGGAATAGAAGGATCGATGGATAAATTAATCGTAAGTGAATTGACAAAAGAATTACTGGCCCAATCAGTCTCCATTCAAGGTCATAAAGGAATGCTTTGGAAAGAGGATGCTGTAGTAGGGGATTCATACTGGCAGGATAATTATTTATACTCTTTTGGACAAACAATCGGCGGAGGCACGAGTGAAATTCAAAAGAATACGATTGCTGAAAGAATGTTGGGATTACCGAAAGATATGGGGCGTTAAGAAAAGCGGAGGTGAAGAGTGGATGGATTTTTCACTAAATGATGAACAAGAAATGTTTCGTGGCTATGTGCGCAAATACTTAGATAACGCTGGTCAAACAAAAACCGCTAGAGAATTCACAAAAGGGGAGACAAACTCCTTGCACACTGTACGAGCGGGAATGGCTGAATTAGGCTGTACCGCTATAAATATATCAGAAGAATATGGCGGTATGGGGCTAGGAGCTTTGGATTTAGTGCCTGTTTTTGAGGAAACAGGTCGTGCTCTTCTTCCAGGTTTATATTTAGAAACAAACGCTTTGGCTGTTCCATTGCTTGAGAAGTATGGAACAAAGGAACAAAAAGAAAAGTATTTACCTTTGGTGGCAAGTGGTGAACATGTCTTCACAATCGCCTGGTTAGAAGAAAAAGGAGGCTATAAGCCTTCCAGTATAACCATGAAGGGTGATATGAACGGTGATACTTTGACATTAAACGGAGTGAAAACACTAGTACCGGACGCAGAATTAGCGGATAGTATGCTAGTGCTAGTCCGTACAAAGGAAGGGCATAGTTCATATGGTATTACTCTAGTAATTGTTGATTGTACGGATGAAAACCTTACTATTCAAAGGCAGAAAAACATCGATGAAACAAGGTTATTGGCAAGAGTGACGTTTGAAAATATGAATGTTTCCCGAAGTCAGATTCTAGGTTCTGTTGATGCTGGATGGGACGTTTTGCAAGAGGGCTTGCTCTCCTTTAATGCTGCTCTTTGTTCGAATATAGTCGGGGGAATAGAAAAAATCGTCGACATGGCAGCGGAATATGCAAAGATACGCGAGCAGTTTGGCCAACCGATTGGTAGGTTCCAAGCTATTAAACATAGAATTGTTGATATGAAACTTGATCTTGAAACGGCGCGTTCGCTCTCTTATTATGCTAACTGGGCGATTGACTATCATCCTGAAGATCAGGTAGAAGCCGTAATAAGTGCCAGGTTATTTGCAACAGATGCCTTTATACGCGTAGCATCACATAATATTCAAATTCATGGAGGCATTGGTTTTACGGAAGAAATGGATTGTCACCTTTATGTGAAGCGGGCTCGTTTCTATGAACATTATCTTGGCAATACACAGCAATATTATGAACAAGCCGCAAAAGCTCTAGGCTGGCTGGATCATAGCAAAGAAGCGGTCCTAAATCTCGGTTAACGAAAGGATGGGGTAATGGTTGAAAACCAGTCAAGAAGTAAAAGAGTTTCGTAATTTTATTAACGGAGAAATCGTTTCTGCAGCTAATGGGAGAATAATTGAAAGTATTGATCCAGGTACAGGTAAGGTGTGGGCAACCATACCTTCGAGTACCACGGAAGACGTAGATGCTGCTGTTTCTGCAGCTCACTATGCACTGCCCGCTTGGTCAGCTCTTTCAGCTTTAGAAAGATCGAATTATTTACGGAAAATCGGTGATGTGATTGCACAACATGCTGAAGAGCTTGCTGAATTAGAAACTAGGGATAATGGGTGGGTCATTAGGGAGACAAGTTATGCTCTCATACCGATATTAACGAGTATTTGGTACGATGCGGCCGGTGCGACATCGCTCGGAAGCCGAGGCGAAACAACTCAATTAGGACCTTCTGCAATGGGATATACCATGCGTGAACCACTGGGTGTTGTCGTTGGAATAATCCCTTGGAATTCTCCATTGTTTACGTTCACTATGAAAGCGGCATATGCTTTAGCAGCAGGGAATACGGTCATTATCAAACCGTCTGAATTAGCTGCAGTTTCGTCATTGCGTTATGCGGAGCTCATGCAAGAAATTTTACCGCAGGGAGTATTAAATGTTATTTCGGGCTATGGTTCAGAAATTGGTGAGGCCCTGGTAAGTCATCGTCATGTCAACAAAGTTACCTTAACTGGTTCAGGCACAACAGCTAGTGCGATTGCCAAGTCTACAGCAGCAAAACCGAAATCGCTTACGCTAGAATTGGGAGGGAAATCGCCCAACATCGTTTTTGCAGATGCTAATTTAACGAAAGCTGCTCAAGGAGTTACCTTAAACGGTATATTCACTGGAAATGCCGGACAAATTTGTGTTGGCGGGTCTCGAATTTTAATCCAAAGGCCTGTTTTTGAAGAAATGATTGAGCTTATGAAACAGCAAATCGAGAATTATATTCAGCTTGGCGACACGATGAATCCAGAAAGTACAATGGGACCCATCGCCAACCGCTTACAATATGAAAAGGTTTGTTCTTACATTGAACTAGGTGCAAAGGAAGAAGGGGAAGTGATCGTTGGCGGGCGTTACGGTGGATCTACTTTATTACCGGAATATCCACATCTCGCGGAAGGTTACTGGGTTGAACCGACCTTGATACGAGTCGATGACAATTCTCTGCGTATTTGCCAAGAAGAAATATTTGGACCTGTTGCCGTTGTTATGCCATTTGATACGGAAGAGGAAGCGCTTGAGATTGCTAATGATACAGCCTATGGATTGGGAGCAGGGGTATGGACTTCGAATCTTGACCGGGCGCATCGAATGATCCGTAATTTGGAATCCGGAAATGTGTGGGTAAACACCTATCGCCGAGTTGGCCCGGAATTGCCGTTTGGCGGTCATAAAGATAGCGGGATTGGAAGCGATTCTGTGTTGGAATTTACACGCGAAAAAACATGCTATATTGAATTGGATTAAAGAATGGAGCCCGCACACCCAATCAGCGCAGGGGTAGCGGGCTTTTTTGTGTTTTATTGTGGTATAGGCGAAATTCTGTTTCTGATAAATCATATTGTCAGACAGTTGTTTCATCCACCTTTGTCTGTCGTTTGAAGTACGCAAAAAAAGGAGTGTCCATTTTAGGACAGCTCCATTAGAAGGGTTACTCTTTCTCGATGATTCCGGAAATCCGAATAGAGGATTCGTTCGTCACATTATTTTTACTTTGAGAACCGCTAGGGATTATTTTCAATTCATGTGTGCCTTCACCAAGCTGATTTGCCAGGTAAATATATCGTTCTTTTTGAAATGGCCACCATGTACTGATGGTGCTATGGTAATGATCGTCTATGTAAATATCGGCCATCCCTCCATCTGGACCGCGCATTAAAGTGACACCAACTAGGGGTCCGTTAAACTTGTATATTAGTTGGTGGCTTTTTTTATTCGAGTATAGGTACCCATCCTTTTTTATAAATCCTTCATTATGGATATATTGGTCTTTCATTTTTAACTGGAAATCTTCTTTAATCCATTTAGTTGAAGGAAGGTTTATTGGTTTTTGAGTTTGTTTCAATGTACTAAGCGTTTTAAAAATTTCATTCGAATATAATTTATACCCTTTCCCATTCGGATGAATCGAGTCTTTTGTTAATTCCGAAATGGAAAAGGGGGATTCTTCAAATACTGTCCGCATATCTACAGGCACGGCTCCATAATAGTGACTGATTTCGCGAATCGTTTGTGCAAACCCTTCATCCGGCAAACTACTCTCAATGACAGTTATTACGTTTGCATGAGGCGCCTTCATTTTAGCTTGTCGAATTAGATTTTCATATAATTCAGCGAAATCTTCTTTCAGCATATATTTTCGGTCATTTTCTCCAAATACAATGAAAATCACATCAGTGTATGGAGAAATATTGGTATTTTGTAATTTATAAATTCCTTCAAAAGATGTAGCCCCGCTCTGAACGATATATTGTCCAGTCATTCTGCTGCCATACCTTTTTTTAATCTGCGTTTCTAATTGGGAAAACCAAGTCAGTTCACGTGATTCTGCGCCGGAGCTTCGACCAATACTGTCTCCAACCACTACATAACGAATTCTTTGAGCGTTCTGTAGCTTAGTAGATAAATCTTGTGTTTGGCTTTTACTATAGAGTGTGTTGATGTTAAAAAATATAAAAAGGCCAACGACTAGGATTATACCGAGAAATAGTACTTGTTTACGCTTTAAAATGAAACTTACCCCCATTTGTGATCTCTGTTGACATTCTAATTTGATGTTACAACTTTCTCCTGAAATTTACAATCTAATTAGGCGAATGCACATACCCAACGGGCGTTTAACACATATAGTAAAAATGTAATGATGAACTTCTAAAGGAGTGAAGCAAATGTTTTATGGTCAAGATGGATGTTGCGGTGGAGGATATGGATATGGTTCCGGAGGGTACGGATACGGCGGTGGAGGCGGTTTTGGCTCCGGATTTGCGCTGATTGTTGTATTATTTATCCTTCTTATTATTATAGGTGCTTCGTTCTGCAGCCCTTGCTGATTGATAAGAAAGGGACGGTTATCCGTCCCTTTTTTTGTGGAATTGGTGAAAATTGACCCTTTTTCAAATGAAAACTTACATAAAAATACCTTATACACGAACGAATTTAAAAATAAATAATTTAATGTTCGCATTCTGATTGACGGACTTCCCCTCGCTTTGATATAGTTTTGATTGGAGCGATAAGCAAATTAATGGAGGAGATCCTCAAATGAAAACAAATTATGATGTTATTATCGTAGGTGCCGGACCAGCTGGAATATTCGCAGCCTACGAATTTACATTGAAATCACCAGAAGCGAAGATCCTCTTAATTGATAAAGGTCATGATATATATAGACGGAATTGTCCAATTCTGCAAAAGAAAATTATTAAATGTCCACCACCAACTAATCGTAAAAGCTTTGCTGGATGTTTACCTGCTTGTTCGATTACAAACGGTTTTGGTGGTGCAGGCGCCTATTCAGATGGAAAGTTTAATATAACGAGTGAATTTGGTGGGTGGATGACGGATTATTTATCAAAGAAACAAGTTGTTGAATTGATAAAATATGTAGATGAGATTAATTTAAAACACGGGGCAACTGATACTATCACTAATCCAATGAGTGAGGAAGTTCGTGATATCGAAAAACGAGGGTATGCTGCCGGGTTAAAACTTTTGCGTGCCAAAGTGCGCCACTTAGGTACAGAACAAAATCTAGAGATCCTGAAAAGTATTTATGAATACTTAAAAGATAGAATTGATATGGCGTTTAAAACTGAAGTAGAGGATGTCATCACAGAAAAACAGGATAATCAATACGTAACTAGAGGAATTGTTCTTAAAAATGGTGAACAATTATATTCGGATTACGTCATTGTCGCACCGGGAAGAGATGGTTCAAAATGGTTGACCGAAATTCTGAAGAAGCGTCGTTTGAAGATGACAAGCAATCAGGTTGACGTCGGTGTCAGGGTAGAAACGTCTGATATTGTTATGGAAGAAATCAATAAGTACTTATATGAAGGAAAATTTATTTTTAATACATCTGTTGGTACACAGGTTCGTACATTTTGTTCCAATCCTTCGGGACATGTCGTGGTCGAGAATCATTCCGGTATTATGCTTGCCAACGGGCATGCCTACAAAGATCCTAAGCTTGGCAGCGAGAATACAAACTTTGCTTTATTGGTATCACATAAATTCTCCGAGCCATTTGATAAACCTACCGAATATGCGCAAGATATTTCAAGACTGGCAAATGCCCTTTCCAATGGCGGGTTAATTATTCAAAAGTACGGTGATATCTTAAAAGGAAGAAGATCTACTGAAAAAAGGATAAAAGAAGGCTTTATTGAACCTACTTTAAAAGAAGCAGTTCCAGGTGATTTAGGTCTAGTCTTACCGTATAATACAATGAAAAGTTTAATTGAAATGACAGAAGCACTAAATCAAGTGACACCTGGCTTAGCCTCTGAGCACACTCTGTTTTATGGAGTAGAAGCGAAATTTTACTCAGCGCGTCCAAATGTAGATGAGCATTTCCAAACCGATATCGTCAATTTATATGTTGGTGGAGATGGAGGCGGTCTTACAAGAGGACTGGCTCAGGCGAGTGCGTGTGGTGTTTGGGTAGCCCGTGATATTATCCGTAAAATACAAGAAGTCAAAGTGGAACCCGTTTTAGTATAAAATAAACTTCGGCCAAGCCGAAGTTTTCTTTTTATGCTATATTTTTAGTAATCTACAAAATTTTATTAAAAAAATAAGACGGAAAAGCAGTTTTTCATGTATACTTATTACAGGATGTAATGAAAATACATATTTTGACAAATGTGGATTTTGGATTAATATCCACATATATTGGAAATGCGAGCTTTCACATAACTTCCAAGTATTTGAGTAAATAATAGCATTATGGAGTAATATTAGGTAATATGTATATGGCCTGAATAATGTTAAATGAGTGGAGCGGAAGCAAGTGAAATCTTTTTATCAATATTTAAACACATATAGACATGCCCTGGAGAAAAGTGAAATGTCGATTTTTGCTGAGAATGTCTTTCATGATCCAGGTTTTCCTAAAAATTCATCTGATTATCACGAAATAAGCCTGTATTTAGAAATGAATGGTGAATATATATTAGATATGAGCTTATTTGACGATGCATGGAATTTATATCTACAGCATATTGGTCAGTAAGTAAAGGGGATTATTAGGATTAAATTCCTAGTAATCCTATCTAAATTAATTATATAATCAATTTATTAGTATAGAATGAGTTTTTATTAACCATTGAATTCTTGCAGAAAGAAACAGGTGTTACTATGCCAGTTCGATTACAAACCCGTTTATTATGGTATTCGCTTATTATTTCAACGGTGCCCTTGGTGTGTCTAGGGTTTATTTCTTATTATACCCAGAAGGGGTTAATTGAAAATCAGGTTAGGATGACATTAAGAACCGCATCCTATCATGCGGCTGATACAACGGATCGATTTATAGATGAGCGAATTAGTGATCTTGCTTATTTAAGTAAGCATTCGGATATACAGTCGGATAATAAATCAGATTCCTTACAGTTTTTAAAGGAATATGTGGAGTCAAAATCGATTTACTCGGGTTATATCTATGTGAACAAGAACGGTGATGTATACCCATCAGAAGAGTATAGCGATTTATCTACCAATTTTATAAAAAGTGAATCCTTTAAAAAATCAAGTACAGGAATACAATATTTATCAAAAGTATATAAATTAAATGACCAACAGAAGCCTTTCTTTTGGATTAGTACGCCCGTATACACGAACGATAATGAGATGAATGGAGTATTTGCACCTACTTTTGATTTGTTTTATTTGTGGAAAACGATTGAATCAAATTTAACGCTTGAGCGTGAAAAGTTTCCTTATAACGCGTTTATGATTAATCATGAGGGTTGGGTTGTATCAGAGCAAAATGAAGAAAATATCATGAAAACTAATTTTCTTAAAGAAAATAATTTATCGATTAATGATTTGATTGTATCAGATCAAAATAATGAATTAATTCATTCTGAAAATGGGAAGCAGCTATATGCTGTTAAGTCGATCAAAGCTAGAGCCGATGCTCAGGAACAGTGGTATGTGGTTACTGCAGCCAATAAAAAAATTGTATATTCCCCATTATTGAAACTGATTAATGGATATATAATTATTGGAATGATTATGCTAGTTGGTATTTTGGGATTTGTCTTTTACATAACAAGAACCGTAGTTAAACCTGTCGAAAGCATGGCAGAAGGTGTGGAAAGATATACAAATGGCGAGAAATACACCCAGATTGATAATACATATTATGAGCTGATGGTTCTTAATAAAGTGTTTATGTCCATGGTTGAAACCCTGGAACAGCGGGAAAAAGAGCTTCTTAGGACGGAAAAACTTAAATATGTTGGACAACTGGCAGCAGGTGTCGCTCATGAAATCAGAAATCCAATTACAACTATTAGAGGGCTTTTCCAACTATTAAGGGACCACCCATATGATGAAAAAGTATTTAAAAATTATATTGATATTATTATAGAAGAATTAAACCGCATGAATAAAATCGTAGGTGAATTGTTAAATCTCTCAAAACCGTATCAATTAGTACTGAAAAAGTATTCAGTTAATGAGCTGATAGATGAAATCATTCTATTGCAAAGGGCAGAGCTGAATAAAAAAAATATTACTATTTTAAAGGATATCCAGTGTGATGGGACGATCTATACAGACAGGAATCGACTCTACCAAGTTATCTTAAATATTATTCAGAATTCCTGTGATGCGATGGCTGGAGGTGGTACCATCAGTATCTTAACGGATTGCGAAGATGATGAAGTGAAATTGACCATCCGTGATAATGGCCCAGGTATTAATGAAAGTATTTTAACAAAGCTCGGGACTCCATTTTTTACAACAAAAGAAAATGGGACTGGTTTGGGACTCACAACGAGCATGAAAATCATGGAAGAGTTGAAAGGGTCATTTGAAGTAACTAGTGTAGAAAGAGAAGGAACGAGTATTACCCTGACTATTCCCTCAGACGAAAAAGTCTTTATATAACTATCATAAAAAGAACCCTGGCAATCTGCTTATTCTCATTTAATAGAATAAGCAGATTGCTTTTTTATAGGGTGGGTGTAATAACAAGGTCTCACGATGATTAGGCTAAATAGGGGATTGATGACTAAAAAAGGAAAATAGTTTTTTCAGAAAAATATGGAGAAGGTTGAATTATAATTTATGTTCATAAGGCTTATTTTCTCGTGAATTAGAAATGTGTTTTGACTTTTTCGTTAAAATGTCTAGCCAGATTTTTAAAATAAACGAGTTTCATAGACAATCTAACCTTCAAGTAAAGTAGAGATTAAATTATAGGCTTCCCCTCTAGAAATAAGCTGCATATACTGATAAAAAATTTTACCCGAACTGCAAGGGGTGGCAGAAATGGGCAAGCGTAATAAACCAAAGTTTGCAATTGGAAATTCTGTAGTCATACTTGTTAATGGAATCGTTGGTGTAGTGAAATCTGTTCAGGAATTTAATCAAACTTATGTATATGAGGTCCAAGGTGCCGATGGAGTATATACGGAATCCTCTTTAATGCTTGTAGATGATTTTGAAGGACTTTTATTTGAAGCAGAACAAGTAAACATTGATTATAAATACTTTTTTGGAGATTTAGTGCAAGTGAAAGGATATGGGAAGGATATCTTTAAGGTCATTGGGTATCGGACCGAAATTTGGAGATACAAAGAAGAGTCATGGGAAGATATTATTTATGAATTATCAAGGATTAGTGACGATGAGTGGCTGGAATGCAATGAAGATGATTTGATTTTTCTGGTAGATGCTAAGGAAGCCGAACGGTTCTTAAAAAAACATGCTCTTAATCAAAAAATGAAAACCAATCAGTACAAAAAAACAACAGATCTGTCGCCAATGCTAAGCTCACAGAGCAAGAATAACCAGGAGTCTGACAAGGATGATATGATTAACCATCTTCTCGACATTTATAATGATTATCGCATATTACTTGAGATGTTTGGAGACGAAAACTATAGAAAAGTCATGAATACAGCTGTAAAAAAACTAAAAAAACTGGTAGATGATCAAACCACAAAAGAAAATAAAGAGCCTCACTAATCAAGAAGCAGACTTCTCACCTTCGAGTGGTCTGTTTTTCATAAATGGATATAAAATGCTGTATTTGATAATAAAGGAGCCAATTTCATCAATAATCCAGCCATATTTGAGAGGAATCGAGCCAATCTTGGAAAGAATCCAGCCAAACTGCGCCAAAATCCAGCCGATTCAAATCCTAATCCAGTCATTCCGTATAAAAGGTGGAAAATGAACCATCTTTTTAAAATTGAAAAGCTAATCTCCCTAACTTTTGGAGACTCAATCTCAAATATAATGGGCAACAGACTAGCTGCGCTTAAGGTTGATCATAAAAAAAGGTACGCCAACTTAAGAAACACCGCTATACAAAAGTGAAAAAATTAGTCGATAAAAGGATAACTTGAACGAGAAAGTGGTGTTTCGACAAAACTAGAAGATTTTCATTGCAGGAATTTCTTGGGTGAAGGTATAAATTAATATGAAACACATTAGGAGGGAAAGTATGCTAAAACAAAATATTTTAAAGTGGTCGGCTTTGAGAAGAAGAGAATATGAAATCGCCATTTTTCAGACAGAACACCCTCGGGAGAAGAAAGGTTATAAACTGGTTTATCAAGGGCATATCAACGGAGAGAATCATACAGATGTCATTAATAAATTGTTTAGGACATTTAATATAAGAGATTTAATCCCTAACAATTACAAAGGGAGAACTATATCTAGTGGAGATATTATTATGATTGGTGATAATTATGAAAAAAAGAGTTATTATCAGCTTCAGTCCGGTGGTTGGGCGATTGTGAATCGGCTTCATGTCTGTTAAAATCTGAATAATCCGTCATTTTATATATTTCAATAGCTTATGGTATAGTTATATTTGAATAAAAGACATTATAGTCGTTACATAAAGGAGGAAATATTCAAACATGAGTATACATATAGGCGCTAAAGAAAATGAAATCGCGGAAGCAGTTTTATTGCCGGGAGATCCACTAAGAGCAAAATATATAGCTGAAACATTTTTAGAAAATCCGGTTTGTTATAATGAAGTCAGAAACATGTTTGGTTATACAGGAACATATAAAGGGAAAAGAGTGTCTGTTCAAGGAACAGGTATGGGTGTTCCATCCATTTCTATTTATGTAAATGAACTAATGCAAAGCTACAATGTACAAAAATTAATTCGTGTAGGTACATGTGGTGCCATTCAAAAAGATGTTAAAGTAAGAGACGTAATTTTAGCTATGACATCATCTACTGATTCCAATATGAATAAATTACTTTTCGATGGAATCGATTTTGCTCCAACAGCTGATTTTAATTTGTTGAAGACAGCCTATGATACAGGTGTCGATAAAGGGTTGAATCTTAAAGTCGGTAATGTATTTACAGCAGATCAATTCTACAATGATAAAGCGGATCATAAAAAATGGGCACAATACGGTATTTTAGCGATTGAAATGGAAACAACGGCTTTATATACTTTAGCTGCTAAGTACGGCAGACAGGCATTATCCATTCTTACCGTCAGTGATCATATTATTACTGGTGAAGAAACAACAGCTGAAGAAAGACAAACAACATTTAATGACATGATTGAAGTGGCGTTAAACACAGCCATTAAAGCCTAATATCTAAAAATGAAGTAAGCTCTGGTGAAAACCGGAGCTTTTTTTATATAATAGTACTATTGATGATTTTTAGGATGAATGGTGGTAGGTATAATAAAATGATTTTATAAAAAATAGAGCATACAGCAAACGTTTCATATATACTTGAAAAAGATAAAAGGATATGTGATTAGCGTCAAGGAATGGATTCCTGCATACATACAAAACGTTTAAGTGGAATGGTCCAATAGAGTACTAGTTACGAATAATTCTTTACGAAATAGCTTGGTGACGGTTAGAGAAAAGAAATTGTGAGGGAAGAGAAATGAGAACAATACTTCTAAAGATGATGATGGCAACGGCTTTATTACTCACAGCATGTGATGGATTACCTTCTAATTCGGTTAATTCATCTAATCAAGAGAATGAGAACGAAGCACAGGAAACAAATGGTCAGGCGGAGCAGGATAATAGTGTTGAGTTAGCTGCTGAGTTATTGAATGATATAAAGGTAGAGGATGGTGTTAATTACATCCAAAATCCGGACAATTTACTCGTGTTGGTTAACAAAGAGTATAGCCTGCCGGTTGGTTACCGAGCAGATGATCTGGTAAAACCCGATGTAACCTTTTCTTTCTCAGGTGAGCATGAAAAACAACTTATGAGGAAGGAAGCTGCTGAAGCTCTCGAGAAGATGTTTGCAGCAGCTAGTGAAGAAGGGGTTGAAATCGCTGCTGTCTCCGGTTTTCGTTCCTATGACAGACAGGTTCAACTATACAATGCAGAAATTGAAGTATCGGGTATCGAACATGCCAAGCAATCCGTTGCGGAGCCTGGAAAGAGTGAGCATCAAACCGGTCTGACGATGGATGTTTCGAGTGCGGAAAATAATTATCAATTGAATGAAGCCTTTGGTTCAACGGCAGCTGGTCAATGGCTTGCAGAAAATTCGGCAGAATATGGCTTTATTATCCGGTATCCCAAAAATGGGGAGAAAATAACAGGTTATATGTATGAACCTTGGCATATTAGATATGTAAGAAAAGAATATGCCACTGATATGAAGAATAGGAACTTAACCTTCGAAGAATACATCCAGTTGGCAACCGAGTAGGATATAATTTGTGGTTCTGTTATAATATAGGTAATTCTTATGGCAGTATAGTTCAGTGAAAGTGGTGAACCAGTTGGATTCAGAACAAGGACAAAAAAATGAGCCTAAGGGCTATTTGAAAATAAGATGGGTCTATCTTATTTTTGGAGCAGCTTTATTAATTATTCTTAGTGTTTTTGCAACACGATACATAGTTGCTAATTCACAACAATCGACATCAGGAATCAAGACATCCTTCAGTGGATCTGAGAGTGATATGGATAAAATCAAGAGTGCCCTGGAAACACTTGAAAATAATTATTTCGAAGAAGTAGACAGAGATAAATTAATTGATGGTGCCATAAATGGAATGGTGGAATCCCTTGACGATCCCTATTCAGATTTTATGACAAAAGAAGAAGCGGCCAGCTTCCATGAAAGCATTTCATCTTCTTTTGAAGGCATCGGGGCAGAAATAATGGCGGAAAATGATCAAATTGTGATTGTTTCACCGATAAAAGGTGCACCCGCTGAAAAAGCTGGATTAAAAGCAGGCGACATTATTTTAAAAGTAAATGATAAAAGCCTGCAGGGAATGTCAGCGAGCGATGCGGTGCTGCAAATCCGCGGAAAAAAAGGAACAAAGGTTAATTTATTAATTCAACGTCCCGGAGCAAGTAAAACAATGGAAGTTAATCTTGTAAGAGATACCATTCCGGTTAATACAGTCTATAAAGAAAACTTGACTGATGAAATAGCCAGCATTCAACTAACAAGTTTTTCTGAAAATACCGCCGAAGAGCTTGAAAAAGCGCTGCGTGAGGTAGAAGAGCAAGGAATGAAGGGAATTGTCCTTGACTTAAGGCAAAATCCGGGTGGTTTATTAGATCAGGCTGAAATCATTGCGAATATGTTTGTTCCTGCTGGTAAAACCCTCTTCCAGGTTGAGGATAGAAGTGGTAACAGACAAGTATCAAAAGCAACAGACACAGGTTATAAGTTTGATTTATCGACTGTTGTTTTAATTGATGAAGGAAGTGCCAGTGCCTCCGAAATAGTGGCAGCTGCGTTAAATGAATCTGCTGATATTCCGTTGGTAGGCGTTAAATCATATGGTAAGGGAACTGCTCAATCTGCCATAGACTTCACGGATAAATCTAATTTGAAATTTACGTATGCGAAATGGCTGACTCCGGATGGTAATTGGATTCATAAAAAAGGAATCAAGCCTGACATCAATGTCAAAATGCCTGATTATGCTAATCTGTCGTTCATTAATCCAGAAGAAAAACTTACAATCTCCACGATGTCATCAGAAGTGGAGAATGCAGAGAAAATGCTTGAAGCAATTGGATACGATCCAGGTAAAGCAGATGGATATTTTGATGAAGACACAGCTGCGGCGGTTAAAAAATTCCAGAAGGAACATGATTTAAAAGAAACAGGTGTAATTCAGGGAGATACCACTAATAAATTAATGACTGAATTAAGAAATAAAATCACAAAAGAAGACCCACAATTGGAAGCAGCTAAGAAAAAGTTGCTGAAGAAATAAAATAAAAAAATCGCTTCTCCTTTAACAGGAGAGGCGATTTTTTTATGGTTGAAATAGATGGTAAGTTCGTGTAACTACGACAAATGTTTACCGATAGATATCATGGATTAGTAACTTTCAAAGATAAAGTTGACTAGTTAAATGAACGTTCACCAAATGCAATAAATGTTTTCTCATCTTCTATTAATCCACAGGCTGCACATTGAATCCTTCTGACAGGTCCGTTATATGGCAAATGGAAGGCGTCTAATTCATCATCTGCGTACATCTGAACAATAGTGCCTGATTGTGGATCGAGTTTTACATAAATGGGATTTTGTTCGATTACATTAAATCGAGATCGGTTTGTTTTACAGTTCGGGCAACAATAGGGATGACTCACATACCTAACCTCCTTTTACTGTAGCTTTTGTATCTAATCTGGAAATATACAGGTAGGGGAAGGAGAAATAAGTAAAGAGTACTAATTCAATATTCTATAATAAATAATCGTACTAGTATTTTTAAAATTAGTGCTGGTTTACAATTCCAGTTTTGAGTATGATTAGAAATAGAATGATGGATCACATAAGGGGTTGGATTTGAATTGTATAAAAAGAATGTATGGTTGATTTGTATGTGTATAGCTACGGTATCCATGCTGTTTGGCTGCCAATCAAAAGCAGCAGATGAAGAAGTACCTGCGATCATTGATGTGCAAGTGAAAATTTCACCTGAGAATGCAAAAGTTAAAGAAAATATGCTTTTCGAGGTGACCGTAACACAGGGGGAAGATAAAGTTACAGATGCCTCATCAGTTGAATTTGAGTTTGGGAAGAAGGATGGCTCTGACAAGGAGAAAATTCCCGTTAAACATAAAAAGGACGGCGTTTATAGTCTCGAAAAAGCATTTAATCAAGAGGGAGATTATTACCTTATTCCGCATGTAACAGCAAGAGACATGCATGCAATGCCAAAGAAAGAGTTTAAGATATCAAAGTAATCGGTATAAAAATCATGAATATTCTTTAGTTAGTACTTTGACATAAGTATTCAGTAAATAATAAACCTGAGCTATTAGGTGATAGTTAATTTCTCCTAATAATTTGGGTTTTATTTGTTTTCAATAGATTTTGGATACCCTCCGCCTTTCAGACTCATTTATCAGTTATATCCTCGCCCGTTTTATAAATAAGAATCGTGTATTTATAAAACGGAATGGACGGCAATCAGTAATCTCCCAAATATTTTATAATATTATTGCTTCATGTATCTTCTTTTTCAAACAAGGCGTGCATATACATATAGTTATTAAGTTATGCATCGATAGAAAGGAATGGTCAATTATGACAATTCAGGAGAATGATAAAAAGGTACATGAACCATCACAGGTGTACAAATTACATAGGGAAGAAAAACAATATACACCTGAAACGCATAATCAAACAGAATTTAAAATCAAAGAAATTACTGGATTGGATGTTGGAGAGTTTACCAATCGCTCTTTCCAAAACAGGACAAATCATGAATTTGTAAATATAAAAAAAGAACTGTTTTTTAAATCGAATGGCCATGCACATATCATTTTCGACGTCCATAAACTCAAGTTTTTTACAATAGCGACAGCAAACCCAAATGATAAAGCGATCTATGCTACCTTATTGGTAAGTCCCGATAATATGATGTATGCATCCTTGATGGAAAAGCGGTTGATCAATCAGGGGAAATTAGAAATATTGGATTGTCATAACAGGTTGAAATACGTGAAGGTTGAACTCAACGGTAAAGCGGGAGACAAAGCACTGGTTTTTTTACAGGGAGAAAAATAAATGACAATAAAAAAACTGGCTAGTGCTTATAAGCCAGTTTTTTACCATTCAGGTATGGAGATTTCAGAGAAATGTGATTCATTTAATTTGAAGAGAATGATTTCCAAAATTTCATCTCGGTAAGATGATTTTGACCCCTTTTTCTTAACTGGAGCCGGCAAGTGGAAAGAATGTTTCTCATCTGGATCCGGTAGCAGACCGGATAATAGAAATTTTGTGGACGTATGATAAACCTTAAGGGTAGGTAATTGCTCCTCTTTGATTGGAATTCTAATAAAGAGATAATCATGAGTCTCCAAAATATCAACAGAGAGCGTTTTTGCTGAATTGGATATGGGATGCTCATCTGGCTCTTGATTGTTCTTAAATTGTTGGTTGATTAATCCTCCTAATTGTTCAGGTGAAAGCATAGAGAATAATTGTTCCATCTGCTTTTCCATACCTGACTGATTAATAAACTTTATCCAATCCGGCTTTTGATTCTCATTTTTTGAAAAAAGGTCCCATGGAAACAATTAATCACCTCAACTTTTACAGACATATTAGGTTAACATACTATATGCGATCGGGACGATAATCGTTAATGTATAAACAGCTTTTGATTAACAGAATTGTATGTATTCCATGTATAATAGATATAGTAAATACTGCCTGTAGGGGGGAAGAAGTTGACTCGAAAAACGGCTTTAATTACTGGTTCAGCAAGAGGATTAGGCAAAGCTACAGCAAGGCAATTAGCTAAAGATGGGATAAATGTGATTACGACCTATCGAGAGAATCAAGCAAAGGCTATTCAAGATATGAAGGATTTGGCCCAAACCTACAAAGTGAAAGCATATGCTTTACCATATGATGTAACGATTCGAGAAAACCATCGCGATCTTATTCATAAATGTTATGAATTATGCGATGGAATAGATATCCTTATACATAATGCGGGTCCATATATACAGGAACGAAAATCAATGCTGGAATATACAGATGAGGAATGGGAATATCTGATTAATGGTAATTTATCAAGTATGTTCTATTTAGCCAGTGCGGCAATTCCTTATATGCGTGCAAATAAATGGGGCAGAATTATTACAATGGGATTTGATCAGTCTGACCACTCACCAGGTTGGAAATATCGTTCGGCTTTTGCTGCAGCCAAAACGGGATTGACCTCATTAACAAAGACTTTGGCAATGGAAGAAGCGGAGTATGGAATTACGGCCAATATGGTCTGTCCGGGAGATATTGTGGATCCTTGGAAGGAAAGCTTTCGTGTGGATGAAGGAGTAGTTTCTAATAAGGTTCCTGTTGGAAGGCCGGGAACCGGTGGTGACATAGCACGCGTCATTTCCTTTTTGTGTACCGAAGAATCTGACTTTATTACAGGTACGGTAATACCGGTGACAGGTGGGCAGGACGTATTGTCTAAAAGCAGATAAGATGAAAGTAAGACTAAAATGACATATTTCTATGTGTCATTTTTTTGTGTTCCTTAGATGATTTGAACTCATCACAATGAATAGTAACTAGAAAAAGCTCGCTTGAATCCAAGCGAACTTTCAGATTGTAGACAAAAGGAATTCAGAATGGCCCTTAAGGGAACAATTTCTGAATTCCTTCTTTTTTCGCTTTTTCACGAGGGATACACCGACCTCATCTAAGGAAGTGGGCAGTTCACACATTGAAGAGGATTGGAGCTGTATTGCCGCTATCCTTCTTTCGTCGTCGTACGATAATACGTCAGCTCTTGTCCCTCCGGACAAAGATTACAGTTGAATTACTCATCATACACAAATTCTGCCTTATACCGTGGAAACTCATATATGAAGCAGTATCCTATTTTCTGCAGAATGGGTGAGACTCCTGCGAGAAGAACAAGCTAATCAAGACCCCGCAGCGCAGAGCGCGAGGAGGCTTGATGCTTGCCCGCGGAAAGCGAGCCCATTATGCGGAAAATAGCGTTAACCGAATAGGAAAGAATAGCGAAAACAAAAAACTGTAGCAAGGTCCCTAAATAAGGGATTTATCTACAGTCTGAAAGTTCGCTTGAATCCAAGCGAACTTTTTTCGTAATAATAGAAGAATAGGTTAATTTAGTTTGTGGACGAATTTTCTTTTTTGTACATACAATAATCGGATTGTTAGCCCAGTTGCACCTGCTGCTAAGCCTGAGATTAATCCAATCCAATAACCGAATGCATCTAAATTCGTATTATTTGCAAGGAAAATGCCAAGCGGTAACCCTATAATCCAATAGGATAAAAGCGACATAAAGAACGTAATATTCACATCTTTATAGCCTCTCAGGGCACCCTGGATTGGGGCCTGCAGTGCATCGGAAAGCTGGAAGAAGATCGCGTAAATTAAGAATTGCGCTGTTAATGAAGCGACAACAGGATCGTTTGTATAAAGAAGAGCAATATAATCTCTGAAAATAAATAAGAATATAGCACTGATTCCCGCAAAACCAATCGCACAAAAAACACCGAGAAACGTATATTCTCTAGCTGCTTTATAATTTTTCGCTCCTGCCTCATGGCCAACAATGATGGTCAATGCCATCGCAAAGCTTAATGGGACCATGTACAAGAAAGAGGAGAAGTTCATGGCAGCCTGATGTGATGCAATCGTAATCGTGTCATAAGAGCTCATAGCCAACGTAACGGCTGCAAAGATACTGGTTTCAAAAAAGATGGACATCCCGATTGGAAATCCGATCTTCATTAATTCAAGCCATTCCTTAAAGGCAGGCAACGGCCAAGATTTTAAAATACCAAAACTGGAAAAAGGTTGTACCCTCATAATAAATACTGCCGCAACCAAGGTGATGACCCAATAAGTAATGGTTGCAGCGATACCAGCCCCAATCCCTCCAAATGCAGGCACGCCTAACTTTCCATATATAAACATATAGTTAAGAATAACATTGACAGGGATGGCTATAAGGGTAATTAACATAGAAACCGTGGTTTTGCCAAGTGCGTCTATAAAAGACCGCAGGACATTATAGATCATAACCGGCAAGATCCCAAATGCCAAAGCGACTAAATAGCCGTGAGCAATTCGATATACATTCGGCTCGAGGTTCATACTTGTTAATAATGGTTTGAGCACTAAGGCACCTGCACCAATCAGAATGAGAGACATCGCAACAGCTACATAGATAGCCTGCATTACGGAAAACCGTATTTTGCCTGTTTTTTCCTTAGCACCAATCAGATGGGCCACTATTGGCGTAACACCTAGTAAAATCCCGGCAAAGCCATTATAGAAGGGACTCCATATAGAGGTGCCTATGGCTACCCCTGCTAAATCTTCCGGACTGGCTTTTCCGGACATAAACGTGTCAAAAAAGCTGATAGCAAACAGACCCAGCTGCGTAATCAAAATCGGAAAGAAGACCGAAATGATTCTTGAGAAATTCTCCTTAGTAAAAATAGATAAGTTCATAATATAATGCCTCCGTGCTCGTAAGTATGACAATGAAAAAAATTATACCATAAATCATTCTGAAATAAGACAGGCATTCTATTATTCCGTTGTGCTGTCATAATTATTAAATTCACTCATATATTGGGGTAAGTAATGAATGGAGTGGGGGAACAGAATGGCATACACAGGTTCGAAGGGCTGGTATGTAGCCAAGCTTAAAGAAAACGGAATAAGAAGGCATCCAATTGAAAGGAAAAAGCTAGAATTATATAAAACGTATATCCTTAAAAAGTTATATGAACAACAAGTGCTGGCAAAAAAATGAGTGAAGCCAGGAATCTAAAAAAGGTGTATGCACAGTCTATAACAAGACGGGCATAACACCTGTTTTTTTTAAGCTTCTTTTAGATCGAATACAGAAACCTCTGTTGGTTGCCGCATTTGAGATAAGGTAAAGTGATCCTTCGTAATCTCAAATAAATCAAATGAGTACGCCCCTGAATTGATTTCCTCATACAATGCCTTGCGACTGTCATTAGCAAGCATGGTATAAGGCATCTTTTGAGCTGCTTTGAGAGATCGGATGTTTTCTTTCTTGATTCTGAGAAAAATCGTTTCAATATCAAGCTCAAAAAATAATTCTTCAAAGAAATGCTGTTTGGCCAATTGATTATATCCTTTACCATGATAAGGCTTCCCTAACCATGTCCCTAGAAATCCAGCTTGATTGGATACATCATAAAGGGTAATGGTACCAATCGGATTTCCCCATTCATCGAGGATGGTCCGTGAAATTAGTTCGCCTCTCTCTTCAGCTTCAATCATTTGTTTAGTAAGGAAGAGATATTCTTCATATTGCTGCGTTTTATGGCGCACAAAAGGGAAGACATCAGGGTGAATCATTAATTCAAATAAAACAGGACAGTCTGATAAATCACGTTTTTTCAACATACAGATCCCTCCGTATGAGGGCAGCCGCTAACTGCGATTTCCCCTCGAAATTTTTTAATAAATGTACTATCAAAAAATTTCGGGGTGGGAATCGAACCCACTAGAACCATTACTGGTGGCGCACCATTTGCCTTCCCTAATTTTTGCTTATACGGTTTTTGAAATAAAGTATTTCTGAGAGTATCATACAAGATTTTTTAGTAAAATGAAATAGTTTTTTATCGTCATTTTTGTACATTTTTTAAACGTCATTTTTAATCGTTTGATCCCCAAAAAACATTAAAAAATATGGAGGTACTGAAGGATCAATATCACAATTCCCAATAGGATGACATAGATAGCAAAAGGCTTTAATGAGTGGTTTTTAATGTACTTAATCATCCAGGAAACAGCTAGATACCCAAAAAGAGCCGAAAAAATGGTACCGAGAAATAATCCTTGAAATGAAATAGCTTCGACCGGTCCTGTCACTAAATCTCTACTTTTAAATAATATTCCTCCAAATATTACAGGTATGGAGAGGAGGAAGGAAAAATAGGCTGCGGTTTCGCGATTTAGTCCGCTCATAAGGCCAGCTGCCATGGTAAAACCGGAGCGGGAGATTGCAGGGAAAATAGCGGCTGCTTGGAAGCTTCCAATAAATAATGCCTGTTTATACGTCATGTCCACTAAATTTTTGTCTTGTTTGGGCATAATATCTGCGTACCATAAGACCAATCCTGTTATAAGGAATTCCCAGCCGATTGTAATTCCAGACTTAGAGATGCTCTCGAAATAATCATTAAAGAGCACACCTGCCAAAACGGCAGGGATTGTTCCGAGCAACAAAAGCAACGTCAGTTTAGAAAAAGGATTTTTAAGTAGCTTTACTATTTCATGCCAATAAAAGACGAGTAAAGCAAGAAGTGTACCTGTATGCAGCATGGTATCCAACAATAATCCAGCCTCATCCAGACCGAATAAATGCCTACCCAAATATAAGTGACCAGTACTTGAGATAGGTAAAAATTCTGTCAAACCCTGAATGATCCCAAGTACGATTGCTTTCCATTCTTCAAACAAATTTACCAGCTCCCTCTTACAGGTTATAAAGTCAAATTGTAGACTTGTCTTTATATATGTATAGAGTGTATGAGGCAATCAAAGAAATCATGTAAGTTTTGAAACCTTGCAGGGAATTGAATCGTATTAAACTATATAGAGAATTAGAACACTGGAGGTTTAACACAAGTGCAAAATACAAATGATAAATTATGGGCAATGGCGATCTATTTGAGCAGTTTTTTCTTTGTGCTGATTGGACCGCTCGCTATATGGTTAATTAAAAAGAATGATTCTGAATTTATTGATTATCATGGGAAGGAATACTTCAATTTCTTAATCAGCTATACCATTTACACCTTTATAGCCTTTATATTGATGTTTATCGGACTTGGTTTTATCATTGCATGGCTGATTGGAATTTATGTATTGGTATTTACCATCGTTGCTGCAATAAAGGCATATTATGGGCATTATTACCGCATCCCGTTAACCATTCGAATATTGAAATAAGATCCTTAAAATAAGACTGCGGGCATCTATTTTGCCGGGTCTTTTTTTATTTCTAATTACTATTTTGGACGTGCCCTACATAGAATGTATAGATGGTTAGTGAAGGCTTATAGAATTGGCGGTGAAAACTCTTTGACTACTAAGCATTATTACCAAAAAATTTATAGTATATATACAGCAGAATTAGTTGCATACTTTGTAGTCGGTCTCCTCTGTTTTTTACTTACTTGGCTAATTGGATTGGATATTATTCTTGCCGCAATCATAACATTACCATTTAGTGTACTGGTTCTATTCTCAGTCAATCGAAATGCCAGGTTAAAATACAGAATGAAGAAACTCCCTGGAGCTAAAGAGAAAGAACTTGAAAAAGCTAGCTCGCCACTAAAAGACGGTCAGTATTTTCTTGGATTTTTACCTGCGCCTACGCTTCATATGACCATTTTCTCAACGGAAGGGGATTTGGTTGGCGTTCTGCGAGATAAACGAGAAAATATTTGGATGTGGGTCGTGCCAGCCTTTCTACTCATTTTTTTACCAAGAAGATATGTTTTATTAGATAGCCAGGGCACCGTTTTATGTGAATATCGAAGCCATTTTGGATTAAATGGTTCAATTGATATTCTAACAGCCGAACAGGAACAAATAGGGACGTATCAGCAATCAAAACAGTTAGGGAAAAGGAGTACAAGCCATGTAACCAATTCTTATGGTATCCGGCAATATGGCGGGGAAATCAGGCATGGGGCAGAATTTATGGTCAAACAAACTTATAATCAGCGAAATATTGTGCACTATTCAAGCGGATGGATGCCCACCTATTATAGTCAACATTTCCTTGATCCTAATACACCCTCCCTCACGTTTACGGAGGGAGCGACAGAAGATGAAAAAAGAATAGGGTATTGTTATTGTATCGATTACCTCCAACAGCAAAATCATTAACCACTAAATCACATCACAAAGAGGATAAACTTTAGCTCTTTGCCCATTATGTTTTATAATGGTGATATAGATGGTAGATGAAAGTTGTTTGAAGGGAGCAGGAAAATGGATATCAATATAATTAAGGTACATGGTTCCAATAATGATTTTTATTTAATCGATGAAATGGAGACCAAGCTGCCATTATCAGATCCGGAACGAAGCCAATTAGCTATCAATATGTGTAAGCGCAGTGGCACAGAGGGAGCAGATGGGATTCTCTTTGTGATGAACAGTGAGTCAGCAGATGCTAGAATGAGAGTCTTTAATGCAGATGGTTCGGAAGCTTCCATGTGTGGGAATGGCCTCCGCTGTGTTGGGCGATATGTCCAGGAAAAATTACAGAAAAATAATCTGTTGATTGAGACCATGAAAGCCAATCTGCAGGTAACGAAAGAGCCTGACATGTATAAGGATATCCCTACATACCGAGTCGAAATATCTCCGGTCATCAAAGCAACCAGTGCCTTGCCGATGAATACGGAATTGGACGAAATCATCAACCAGCGCTTACCTTTTATTGATGAGAACCTTATGTTTACAACTTTATCTGTACCAAATCCTCATTTAATCAGTCTGGTTGATAAAGAGGTCATTCATTCAGATAAGCAAGAAAAAATAGCAACTAAGCTGAATGGAGAGAATGAATGGTTTACAGATGGTGTAAATGTCAGCTTCGTTTCTCGTCTGGAGGAGGGGGCCATTTTTGTTCGTACGTTTGAACGAGGAGTGGGCTTTACGAATGCCTGTGGAACGGCCATGTCAGCCTCCAGCCTCGTGACTAAATGGGTTGACGACCTCGAGGATGAAGCAGTCTTGCATGTTTATAATCCAGGTGGAATGGTACAGTGTCAGGTTCATGATTTGCAGGATAAAACTTGGGTTGATTTAATTGGTAATGCAACGTATGAATACGAAACGGTTATTCAGTTAAATTTGGACACACTACATGTTAGCTTTGGGGAAAGGCAAGTTTATAGAGAAGAGGCAGAGGCCTATTCAGCATTCCAACAACATGTCAAAACCTATGTAGACTCTAAAATGGGATGAGTTTATGGAGTTTATTCATTAGGATCAAATAGAGGGGGGCGAAAATTGAAGAAGCATACGAATACCTTTTTAAATATTCATTTTATATCCTTTTTCGTGTTGATTACCCTCTTTATTGTCTGTACGCTCTTATTTGTCGATATTGCAGATAAATTAAATGATAATGAACTTTATCAGTTTGATATGATGATTATTCAGGAGGTTCAGGGCAGTATTAATGAACTGAGCACAAAAGTGCTTATTTTTATAACGAATTTAGGTTCAGTAAAAGGCAATATCCTGTTGGTTATCATTTTCTCTTTGTTTTTATTGTTTAAAAAACGTCCTTTAAGTGTTGTCTTTTTAACTACCGTGACATTGTCAGGTGGTTATGTGAACCATTATTTAAAATGGATTTTCCAACGAGAGAGACCTTCGTTAAATCCATTGGTTGAGGTAAATAGTTTTAGTTTTCCGAGTGGCCATGCTATGTCCTCTTTCATCCTATATGGGGCACTGATGATCATAACAACCAGAATCACCAAGAGCTGGCCGGTCCGATTAGGTGTCTATGCAATTTGTACATTCATGATTTTAACGATTGGATACAGCCGAATCTACTTGGGGGTTCATTTTCCGAGTGATGTTATTGCCGGTTTTATTGCAGGCTGTGCATGGCTAGCGATCATTGCAGTTTTATTTAAGTTTGGAGAATATAGAAAAATAAAAAGTTCGAAATCGTAGATAGGTGTCTGTAAGCCATAATGGTTTACGGACACCTATTTTTTTTGGAAGCTGCATGAAAATCCAACTTGTATACTTTTCGGATTGAATGCAGTCACATTCATAGTCTCAAATCAATAGAAATTGTCATTCTTATTAGAAATGAAGAAAGGCTCTGAAAAGACAACCGAAGGCGATTATGTCATTAACAATGGATATGGTATAATTTTCATGCAACTATATGGTGCGGGTGGTATGCGCCTTCTTTTCCTTATAACAAGTGAGGGGAGGTGATATACCAATGGATTTTCTTATAGCTCTGGCAAAAGATGTAGCCATGATTTTCTTAACAACTTTTGCTGCAGGCATCGCCACGCGATTCGCCAATCTCAAGCTTAAGGGCAAACGAAAAACCACCCCGCGCCGACCAAAGCATAAGGGTGGTTCTCCTAAGAACTAACTAATTTGCATACCACTCGCTTGTTAGTTGCACCAGGGAGTTACCAGCTCTCTGGTTTTTTTACTATATGTTTATATGTTTATACTATACCCTAAATAATAGAAATTCAATCAAAACTGTACTAGGGAGCCAATTGATGTTCGCCTTTTTTATCGAGTGACAAACATATGGAATGTCATAAGATGCATCGATTTATTTACCTATTCGATAAAAGGCTACTTAGTGGCCGTAACATTGATGGATAAGCAGGGTTTCATTGGTTTCGTTTGAACTCTAACAGATTTAAATCCTGTCTTCGTAAGAACCTCTTTAATTTCTTCCGCATATTGATGAGCCTGTTCTTCCGTTGCCTCTTCCTGTCTCGGTTGCACTGTGATTGTAAGGCCGCCATTCTCTTTTAATAAGGAATGTATTTTTTGAATGCAAGCTTCCTGGTTATCCCATAATGGATAACTGTTTACGCTAAAAATGTTATCGTACACCATTGGACTGGGCAATTCGAGTACAGTTCCATTAAATAAACGAAGCTGATTGCGGTCGAGTTGTTCCTGATTTCGTTTGCTTGCGTTTTTAACCATTTCTTCAGATGGGTCAACTCCATCGATTTGAACGGTCGGGTGTTTTTCAAAAAGGATATGCATTCCTTCCCCGGGGCCAAACCCAATTTCAAGCAGCGTATCATTCGGTTTAATAGATAATTGAGCAAATGTCCATTCATACAATTCTTCATTTTCATAGGCCATGATTTTACCAGCTAGTTTTCCAAGTACACCAGTTGGATTTTTAAATTGATTGGTTAAGATCTCTTTCATTTATCATCACTCCTATACGTAACATACCCAAAAAAATAAATGGCTAACTCTATCAAATTAATTATCTAAATAGATTGAAATAACTGAAAATTTATAGTAAATTAGGTAAATATATAATTTCATATTCTTATCTAGAGAGATGGAGGGACTGGCCCGTTGAAATCTCAGCAACCTGGATTCTAAAGTCCAAGGTGCTAAATCCAGCAAGCATTGCTTGAAAGATGAGAGACCTTAGGAAAAGGGCTTTCATATAATGAAAGCTCTTTTCTATTAGTCTGTTTTCCTCATCATCCATTCACTTTACCAAATTAGGGGGGAAAGACAGTGAATCTTTTGGAGACGTTAGATGAAAAAATTCTGGTTGCAGATGGGGCGAGTGGTACACTTTTATATTCTTTTGGAATTGATAGCTGTTTTGAAGAACTTAATCTGACAGATCCTGATCAAATCAAAAAGATGCACAGAAGTTATATTGGGGCGGGTGCTGATATCATTCAATCCAATACATTCGGTGCAAATTTCCATAAATTAAAAAGGTATGGCCTCGAAAGGGAAGTTTTCAAGATTAATGGGGCCGGAATGAAACTGGCCAAAGAAGCTGCTGACCCGAATACCTTTGTCATTGGGACAATCGGGGGATTGCGGAGCTTTAGAAAGTCGGAATTAACATTAAATGAAATTAAGGCATATTTTGAAGAGCAGCTGCTCGCTTTATTGAAGGAAGAACCAGACGGAATTTTACTGGAAACTTATTATGATTTAGAAGAATTACTAATGGTCTTAGAAGTAGGAAGAAAAAACAGCCATCTTCCTTTTATCACGAATATTTCCCTGCATGAAACAGGTCTATTGCAAAATGGAATGCATGTCAGTGAGGCGTTTTCTCTTTTAAAAAAGGAAGGAGCCGATGTCGTCGGGATTAATTGCCGGATGGGCCCGTACCATATGATTCAATCGTATGAAGAAGTGCCGCTTTTAAAAGATACGTATTATGCAGCATACCCGAATGCTAGCTTACCTGATTTGTCTGATGGAAGATATGTCTATTCAACAGAAGCTGACTATTTCATCAACAGCTCCAGACAGCTTGCGAAGCAGGGCGTACGCCTGTTAGGGGGATGTTGTGGGACGACGCCTGCACATATTCAAGCCATACGTAAAGGGATCGAGGGTCTTCTTCCTGTTAAGGAAAAAGATTTTGTAGCCGAGCCGAAAAATCAACCTTTCTCTTATGAAGGCATTCACCTTAACCGAACAGGGCCTGATACAATTTCAAGTAAAGCTAAAAGACAAACGACCGTCATCGTTGAACTGGACCCACCGAAGACACTTGGGCTAGAAGAGTTTTTGAGAGGAAGCCAGTATTTATTAGATTCAGGTACTGATGCGATTACCCTTGCGGATAATTCATTGGCTTCCCCGAGAATATCGAATCTGGCCGTAGCTTCCATTTTACAAGTTAAGTTAAATACATTGCCCCTTGTCCATTTAACTTGTAGGGATCATAATCTGATTGGCTTGCAATCGCATTTAATGGGGATGCATTCCCTCGGATTATCTGAGGTTTTAGTCGTGACAGGTGATCCTTCAAAAATTGGAGATTTTCCAGGAGCGACTTCCGTATATGATCTCTCTTCTATGGACTTAATTTCATTAATCAAGCAATTGAATGAAGGCCGATCCTATTCCGGAAAATCGTTAGGAAGCCGGGCAAATTTCGAAGTTGCTGCAGCCTTTAACCCACATGTAAAGTACATAGATAAAGCTGTACAGCGAATGGAGAAGAAGATTCAGGCAGGTGCAGATTATTTTCTGACCCAGCCAGTATTCAGTATCGAAAAATTAGAGGAAGTATACGCAGCAACCAGGCATATTACGAAGCCGATATTTATTGGCATCATGCCTTTAACGAGTCATAGGAATGCAGAGTTTTTACATAATGAAGTCCCTGGAATATCATTGCCGGCGCATGTTCGGACAGCAATGGAAAGGGCGGGTGCTGATCAAGAGAGTTGCGCACGTGAAAGCTTCGCCATATCAAAAGAATTAGTGGATGCCGCAAAGGAATTATTTAATGGAATTTATATTATTACACCTTTTATGAAATATGAATTAAGCGGGCGTTTAGTGCGATACATCAAGGAACAAAAATCAGTTGTCAATAGGGAAGTGCATTTATTATGAAAGCAGAAAGATTAAAAGACTTATTAGGTGAAAGAATTGTGATTCTGGATGGAGCAATGGGAACTATGATTCAGGCACATAATTTAACAGAGGAGGATTTTGGCGGAGAACAATACGATGGGTGCAATGAGTACTTATCGATCACCCGTCCCGATATAATCCAATCCATCCATGAAGAATATTTGGCAGCGGGAGCGGACATTATTGAAACAAACACGTTCGGTGCAACGCCAATTGTCTTAGATGAATACAATCTTGGCCATCTGGCTTATCAGCTTAATAAACAATCGGCCCAATTGGCACGAAAAGCTGTTAATCAATTTGACACTTCTGACAGCCCTCGCTTTGTTGCTGGTTCAATGGGACCTACCACTAAAACCCTATCCGTCACAGGTGGAGCCACTTTTGAACAATTGGCAGAGTCTTATGAAGAACAAACGAAGGGGTTACTGGATGGCGGAGTTGATGTGCTACTTTTGGAAACGTCACAGGACTTACTAAATGTGAAAGCGGCTTATATCGGAATGCAAAAAGCATTCTCGACTTTGGGAAGAGAAGTGCCGTTAATCATTTCAGGAACGATTGAACCAATGGGAACCACTCTTGCAGGACAAACCATTGAAGCTTTTTATATATCAATCACGCATATGAAGCCCCTTGCGATTGGACTTAATTGTGCAACGGGTCCCGAGTTCATGGCTGAGCATATCAGGTCTTTATCTGAGTTAAGCACTGCCCATGTAAGTTGTTATCCGAATGCCGGATTACCAGATGAAAATGGCCAGTATAACGAAACGCCATCTTCACTCAGTAAGAAAATTAAGCAATTTGCTGAAAAAGGATGGATTAATTTGGTCGGCGGCTGCTGCGGAACGACTCCCTACCATATCCGCGCTATTAAGGAAGCTGTTAGTAGAATAGAACCGAGAAGGATAAAAGGTAAGCAGTCTATGCATGCTGTCTCCGGTATAGAAGCCTTGATTTATGATGATTCGATGAGACCTTTATTCGTAGGGGAACGGACAAATGTGATTGGGTCCAGAAAGTTTAAAAATCTGATTAAAGATAAAAAGTTCGAAGAAGCCTCCGAGATTGCCAGACAGCAAGTTAAAAAGGGAGCTCATGTAATTGATGTATGTCTTGCTGACCCGGATAGCGATGAAGTATCTGATATGGAAGCATTCATGAAAGAAGCGGCTAAAAAAATTAAAGTACCCTTTGTCATTGATTCAACGGATGAATTAGTCATTGAGAGGGCACTATGTCATTCTCAGGGAAAAGCAATTATTAATTCAATCAATTTAGAAGATGGGGAAGAACGTTTTGAGAAGATTGTGCCACTTGCTAAACAGTATGGTGCTGCTTTAGTTGTGGGAACAATTGATGAACAAGGCATGGCCGTAACGGAAGAACGTAAACTAGCGGTTGCACGCAGATCGTATCAACTATTAACGAAAAAGTACGGAATCGAGCCGGAGGATATCATTTTTGATCCGCTCGTATTTCCGGTTGGAACTGGTGATGAACAATACCGCGAAGGCGCGGCAGAGACGGTAAAGGGACTAGCAGCGATTAAAAAAGAGCTTCCGCGATCATTAACGATTTTAGGCATTAGTAATGTATCGTTTGGGCTGCCGAATGAGGGACGAGAGGTTCTGAATGCCGTTTATTTATATCACTGTACGAAAGCTGGCCTGGATTACGCCATTGTTAATACCGAGAAATTAACGCGGTTTGCTTTAATCCCTGAAGAGGAAATTCGATTATCAGAGAATTTATTATTTCATAACTCAGAAGAATCTTTAGCTGAATTTGTTGCCTTTTACAGAACGAAAAAGCCGGTTCAAAAGGAGACAAAAGAGAAGCTGCCATTACTGGAGCGGCTTCCTGAATATATTATTGAAGGAACGAAGGATGGGTTAAAGGAGGATATTGAAGAAGCTCTGCAAACGGGGATGGAGCCTCTAGATATCATTAATGGTCCTTTAATGGCCGGTATGGCGAAAGTGGGAGAACTATTTAATGATAATCAATTAATCGTGGCCGAGGTATTACAAAGCGCAGAAGCGATGAAAGCGGCTGTTTCCCAGCTGGAGCCTTTGATGGCGACAACAGGCAAGACGTCAACAAAAGGAAAAATGGTACTCGCCACCGTGAAAGGTGATGTGCATGATATCGGTAAGAATCTCGTGGATATCATCATGAGCAATAATGGATATGAAGTCATAGACCTAGGAATTAAAGTGGCTCCGCAAACCTTGATTGAATCCATACGGAAAGAAAATCCGACCATTATCGGTTTGTCCGGTTTGCTCGTAAAATCGGCCCAGCAAATGGTGATTACCGCACAGGATTTAAGAGAAGCAGAGATCGATGTGCCGATTGTGGTTGGAGGAGCGGCTCTTACCAGAAAATTTACAAGGGGACGAATCGCTCCGGAGTATAAGGGTCCTGTCTTTTATGCAAAAGATGCCATGAACGGGCTGGATTTAATCAATCAGCTTCATGATGAAGAAAAAAGACCTTCATTCCTTGCACAATTAGAGGCAGAAGCGGTTAAGCAGGCAGAAGTCATTTCATTTGAGAAAAACAGAAGTATCCAAGTAGAAGAAAAACGAGAAAAAACAGTGAAGGATCAAGAGAATGTTCCTGCTCCTGAAGATTTACACAGGCATGTACTGCAGGATTACCCACTATCTCAAGTGTATCCATATGTGAATAAACAGATGTTATTCGGACATCACCTCGGAATGAAGGGGAAAGTGGCGCGGTTATTTGAGGAAGAGAATCCTAAATTAGTGGAACTTGCCGCTATAGTGGATGAAATCCTTGAGAACAACCAGATTAAATTATCGGCTATGTATCAATTTTTCCCAGCGAAAAGTGATGGTGAAATGTTGAAAATATGTTCTCCAGCCAATCCAGATGAAGTGCTCGAAACATTTGATTTTCCAAGGCAATCCAAAAAGCCTTATCTATGTTTATCTGATTATGTAAAAGATCAGGAGTCAAGTGTCCAAGATTATGTCGGATTAATGATTGTCACAGGCGGTAAAGGTGTCAAGGAAATAGCGGAAAGATGGAAAAAAGAAGGACAGTATTTAAAAAGCCATGTCATCCAATCACTCGCGCTCGAATGTGCCGAAGGGTTAGCCGAACGAGTCCACCAACTCATGAGAGACGCCTGGGGAATCCATGACCCTATCGACATGACCATGAAAGAACGACTAAGCGCCAAATATACAGGCCAGCGTTACTCATTTGGCTACCCAGCCTGCCCGAATCTGGAAGATCAGGAAAAGCTCTTCAGGTTGCTCAAGCCTGAAGACATTGGAATTCAATTGACGGAAGGGTTTATGATGAATCCCGAAGCATCTGTCTCGGCAATGGTCTTTTCGCATCCGGAGGCGAGGTATTTTAATGTGGGGCGGGAGGAGTAATTAGATCAGCTGGATAGAAAAGTGATCTTCTAAGTTGTCAGGGGGGAGTTTGAATTTCTTCTGGGATGTTTAAGTGTTCAGAAGGGTTTTATTTTGAACGGAATTTAAAGCGACTCAAATCCTTATACAGAAGGATTTGAGTCATTTTCTCATGAGGTTTACTTAGTAAAATAACGGGAATTGTTCAATTTATCTATTTGTTTACACAAATTACAGACGATTTTACAAGTTAAATAAAGGTTAAACAATGTCCGGTTTTTCGGATTTTTCCAGCCGAACAAGAATACCTATACCTACCAAATGTGTATATAAATTCAATAAATATATTGTATATAAGTTAAGTTATAATATATTATTTTAATAAAGCTGAATTTTTTATGTGTAGAAAGGTTGATGAGGTGGAATATTATGGATCTGCGATCGCAGTTAATGAAAAGGATAAATTAGTCTTAAATATTATCCCGGAATCGTATTTAGGGTTATATTTAGATAATGATATATGGTTAAATGATCAAGTTTTATTATCTGAAATCCCATCTCATTACATTGAGGTAGGAATTAAACATTTACCAAACGCTTATGATTTAAATTTAAGATTAAATCAATGGTTTAAATTAAAATTAAATGAAAGTGTAGAAGGAGATGTGATTTTTTATAATTCTATAATGGATAATAATAGTATATTTATGGAATTAGATGATATTCAATTTATTGACGGTCGTTCAACATTTGGTAGGAAATTACATAAAAAATTTTCACTAGATGATTTACTGGATTCAACTGCTGAAGAGATTAAAAATAAACTGGATGGCAGGAATTACAATTTTTTAGCGATTTATAACGTTGGGCAAGGTAGTTGTAATGCTATTTGTGATGTTATAGGAAAACCTCAACTTTACTTTGATTTAGGTGGGGGATATGGGAAAGAAAGTTTAACCTATCCATCTGATTTAGAACTTTGTAATTGTGACTCTCCTCCAATTGTATTGTCACATTGGGATGGAGATCATTGGAAATCTATCAGGAAATTTTCTTCGTTTGAAGAGTCGGATTGGATAGTTCCAAGACAAAAATTGTCCGCTGATGCACTAGCTACCGCTGAAGCAATATGTAAAAAAGGGAATCTATTTATATGGCCAGAAAATTTAGATAGTTTATCTTTTAACGCTGGACAAATATTGAAATGTAATGGGAATACTATAAATGATTCTGGTTTAGCATTTATATATATTAATAATAATAGAGAGTGTGTGAGGGAGACCTTACTACCAGGGGATGCTAAATATAAGTATATACCTTCCATAGGAGAAATGAAGTTTAATAATCTTATAGTTACTCATCATGGCGGGGTTAAACCTACTTTAGTACCTTTACCTAAATGCTTAAGATGGAATTACCATATTTACTCATATGGTTTGAATAACTCTCATCAACACCCAAGACCATTAACCGAAAAATTACATACTAACGCTGGTTGGTTAAAAAGATTCGACACTGTACAAGGGCATATAGGTTTGCATGGTGTATATAGAAGGTCTAACTATCATGTGAATTTTGATGGTACAAATTGTAATACAATAATTAGAAACTTAGCCCCATAAAAGAAAATCTAATCCTAAAATATATTAATAGGATCAAGCATTTGTGTCCTTTTTAGTGCATACAAAGAACGGGAGGTTACCTGAATATAATAGATAAACACAATACACTTTATTGGATAGCGATGAATTAGCCAAAAGCAATCACTTGTATCAATATATCGCTAAAAGATAGGGACATTCTAATTGCCTTTTATCGACAATTTTTATTGGTGAAAACTACGTAGTTTTCGCCTTTTTAAATTTTATATATAACCATATATTGGTTTATAAGGTAAAAATATCTGATATAATTCTGTTAGACATAATTTGAGTGGTGGTATTAAAAATGGAGGGATATTATGTTTTTGAAAAGTTTAACAGTTATCAACTTTAGAAAGTTCGGAATAGAAAATAACAAGATAGAATTCGTTGATCCTAAAAGTTATCAAGAACAAAAAGATGAAGAGGAGATCAATATTGCTCCGACTACAACTTTAATAGTAGGAAAGAATAATTGTGGAAAAACAACAATTGTTAAAGCATTAGATTATCTTATGAACAATAACAAAGAAATATTTAAATCAAACGATTTTAATTATTTATACTTGAAAAATCTACTAGAAAAGAATAAATTACAACTTTCAACAGTAGTAGATAAATCCGAATATAAAATTGAAGTACCATATCTTCAATTTAAAATTTGTATAGGAATTGAAGATAATAGCAATGATTTGATTACAAACCTTATTCCTTTTATGAGATTAGATGATGTAAATAATTCTGAATTAGAAATTAATATAAAAGTGGAATTAGAAGATGAGGAAGTTTTCATTACAGATTTGAAAAAGTTATTAGAGAGAAATCATAATCTAGGTGTATTATTTAGAAAATACCTAGAACTGATAGATAATTCTATTTTTGAAATAAACTACTACAATGCTGGTAATGATAAAATAAGTAATTTTAATATAAAAAATTTAATTGAATTGAGACCGATTAAAGCAAATAATATTGAAAGTGAAAAATGCTTGTCGAAAGCTTTTAGCAAAATAATTGAATACCGTTATAAGACCTTATTTGGAGAAGAAGTAAATGATATAAGTTTGAAAATAAGTCAAATAAATGAAGATCTTACTCAGTTAATTAGTGAAAAACATACAAATAGTATCAACGAGTCTTTAGAAGAGATTGAATCGAATGATAAACTTAAAGTCCTTTTAAGTGCAGATTTGACATTTAAAAAAATGATGAATAATTTAATCAAATATGAATATGTTGAGCGTGAAATGAACATACCTGAGAATCAATTTGGGCTAGGATATACCAATTTGATGATGATAATAGCTGATTTAATAGACTATATGGAGAAATACCCTGAGAATTCCTTTAACAGTAAAGTGAATATAATTTCAATTGAAGAACCTGAAACATTTATGCATCCACAAATGCAAGAGTTATTTATAAAAAATACTAATGAAGCAATAGCCTCTCTACTAAAAAGTAAAAATAAAAATGTGAATAGTCAGTTAATCATCACAACACATTCTTCTCATATACTGAACAGTAAAATACATAGTGGTAATACTTTTAATAATATTAATTACGTTACGGTAAAAAATAATTTTACTCATGTAGTTAGTTTACGTGATGATATTATTATATCTAATGAAAGTAATACAAGAGACAATGATCTTAATTTCCTAAAAAAACATATTAAATATAAAGTTTCTGAATTATTTTTTTCAGATGCTATTATTTTTGTTGAAGGTGTGACGGAAGAAACTCTAATTAGATTTTATATTGATAATAATAAAATTTTAAATAAATACTATATATCAGTGTTTAATATTGATGGGGCACATGGACTTGTTTACCACGATTTAATAAAAGTCCTAAAAGTACCTGCTCTAATAATTACAGATTTAGATATAAAAAGAGATGATAAGGAAAAAGACAACTTTAAACAAATATCTGACTTAAAAAACAGAGTTACAACTAATGAAACTATTAAAAAATATAATAGAGCTTCTAATAAGATAGAAGAAATAAATGTTTTAAATTTTGAAATAAATAACATGTTTATTACATATCAAGATAAAATTGAAGATTATTATGCAACAAGTTTTGAAGAGGCATTTATCTTAACTAACTATCAAAATAAATTACTAAATACTGTACTAAAAAAAATGAAGCCAAAGATATATAAGGAGATTGTAGGTGAAGATTGCAATTTAAATAATATTAAGGGTAATTCGTACAAGCTGCAAAGAAAATTATCAAATAATAAAAGTGAATTTGCTAATGAATTGCTCTTCCATTATATTACTAGAACTGAAGGCAGAGAGATTCCCCAGTTGCCAATGTATATTGAATTAGGATTTTCATGGTTATGTAGAAAATTAAAGGGGGAGAAATAATAATGAGTTTATCAATAATATCCCCAATTAATAGAGAAAAAGAACAAGAGTCATTAAATAGAATATTTAATTCTATTAATAAAAGTGAAAGTATCATTTTTAATTCTGGTGCGGGTGCTGGGAAAACCTATGCTCTTATTGAAAGCTTGAAATACGTAATAAGAAACTATGGGACAAATTTAAAAAAACATAATCAAAAGATTGTTTGTATTACATATACAAATGTTGCCACTAAAGAAGTAAAAGATAGGTTAGGTAACACAGATTTAGTTCTGGTTTCAACAATACATGATAGAATTTGGGGACTTATTAAAGGTTATCAAAAAGAATTGGTTGAGATTCATAAAGAAAAGTTACAAGAAGATATTTTAAGGTTAGAACACATATTAAAAATTGATGAGGAGTATGTATCATTTCAAAAATTAGAAAATGACCAAAAAGAAAACTTTATGAAGGTGATGATTGATAATAAGGAACTATTTTATGAAAATTATAACTCCAAAGCAGCAGATCTAAAAATAGCATTTAAAACTCTATTAAATCAATGCTCAGATTTATTAAAGAACGTAAGTCATTTCAAAAAAATTGTAAATACAATATATAAAATAAAACAGCTAAGTGAATGTTATGAGAATATTTCCATGAATAAGAATGGGTATAGAAATGTGGAATATAATTCGATTTACAATATCGACCAACTTCATAGAATGCAAATTAGCCATGATACATTGTTAGATTATGGTCTAATAATAATTGGAAAATATGATGTATTGAAGCAAATTATAATTGATAAATACCCTTATATTTTTATTGATGAATATCAGGATACAAATGAAAAAATTGTATTAATAATGAGTCTTTTAGAGAATTATGCAAAAAATATTAATCATAAAATTTTCATAGGTTATTTTGGTGATACTGCTCAAAATATATATGAGGAGGGCGTCGGAAGTAAAGTAACTGAAGTTCACTTAGGCTTAAAACCAATTAATAAAGAGTTTAATAGAAGGTCAACAAAGGAAGTTATAACAGTTATTAACAGAATTAGAAACGATGATATTAAACAAGTATCAATTTACAATGATTGTGAAGGAGGAGGAGTAAAGTTTTATAAAGGTACTACAAATGATGTTCAGGACTTTATAGATACCTACATCCAAGAATGGAATATAAATCAAAAAAACAAACTACATTGTTTAGTTCTGACAAATAAGATTGTTGCTGAATATAGTGGATTCAAAAACATATATGAAGTATTTAAGGCTACAGATAAATATAATGGTTTCAATTATAACCAGCTGAATACTGAACTTTTAAGCAATGATTTTTCTAAACTTGGTGAAATTCCTAAGTTATTATTTAATATTGTAAAACTTAATAGTAATCTTGCTAATAGAATTACTCCAGTTATTGATATATCGCCAAAAGTAAGCTTATTTGATGATATGAAATTAGATGATTTAAGGAAACTAATTAAAACTTTAAAACAAATCAACGGGAAAACTCTTGGTGAATATATAGAAGCTATCTCAACCGTCTATACAGAAAGTAATGAAGAAAATCATAAAAATATAATTGATTGGACCTTTGGAATTGAAAATATCACAATAGAAATTTTTAAAAATCACCTTATAGCAAAGTTATTTAATAATAAATCAGATGACGATATTAATCGTGCAAACATTATTATAAATAAATTATTGGGTATAAACATGGATGAGTATAAGATGTGGTATAAATTTATTAGTGATAAACAAGAAGATAGGGTTATTTATCATACTTTTCATGGTACAAAGGGTCGGGAGTTCGATAATGTGATAATAATTATGGGAAATGCATTTGGAAGAGATCGAGATTATTTTAGTTTCTTTTTTCGGAATTTTCTGGAACCACACTTATTAGAGGATAGAGAAAAACAAAAATTAGAAAAAATTAAAAATTTACTATATGTTTCTTGCTCAAGAGCTATAAAGAATTTAAGAGTTTTGTATATTGATGAATCAAACGATTTTGAAAGTGGAATAAAGAATATATTTGGGAATATTTATCCATATATCAAATAATAACTTCTCTTTTTATGTTTTATTAATTAATTGTTTATTGTTTTACATTATAAGCAAACTATCTAAGTCAGGTGCATAAGCATAATTATGGTAAGGATGACGTGTTGGCACTTGAATTTTGATTCTAGAAGTTAACGATTTGGAAACCATTTCACTATTTTTATATACTGTTTGATGATTATGTTCATTTATTTCATAAACAATTTTTTTTACATTACCAGTCTTCTTGTCAAACTCAATTGATATTACATTAAATATTTGACCGAATATTTTTATTTTTGGTTGTTTCATTATCTCACGCCTTTCAAACTAAATTTCAATAATATTAAATTATTTGATGTATTAGGTTAAACATTCCTCGAAAGTAAAATTCAACCTAATACATCGTTATTAAGGATTTTTATGAAATATTCCTATTTTATTGTTAGCCTTTTAATTTTTTGAATATGGTGAGATTGAAGGGATAACTCCTTGGATACAAGTATTTACGTATTAATCGTATTATTTATGAGCAGTATAAACATATATATAATAATGTACAAATTAATTTTCTTCAGGCAAAAGCAAGGAAGAGAATCGCAGATCTAAGTTGGTAATAATAATTAATAGTGATATCTGATTTATTTAAATCATGACTTGTTGATGAATCGTAATGCCTCATTTAATGAAACAGATGATTTAACTCATAAAAATCTCTATTCTAAGTATTGAATAATACACATAAACATTAAGAGTTATTAGGTATAAATGCAAGAAAGCTGTAAATCCATAAATATATTTTATGAATTTGCAGCTTTTCTTTGTTAGCATGAATAAGTTTTGTAAATTCAAAAAGAAAACTGCAGCCTTATCACTGAGACCTCTCTCAATAAAGCCGCAGCGGATATAAGGATTATAAATATAAAATAGCATACTAGAATTTATGATTATGTAACATTTTCTTTTCTTTTTTCTTGTTCGTTAATCATGACAACACAAGCTGCATCAACTGTAATATTGACGGATGTTCTCGCCATATCGAGAATACGGTCGATTCCAAGAATTAAGCCAATACCTTCTACAAGTAAATTAACGGAGCTTAGTACCAGAGCAAGCATAATCAGTCCTACATCTGGTACACCTGCTGTGCCGATACTGGCAAGGATGGCCGTTATCACGACGGTAACCAAGCTGTAAACGTTAAATTTACATCATAGACTTGAGCGATAAATATGATGGAAACATCCTACATAATGGCTGTTCCGTCCATGTTGATTGTCGCACCCAGAGGCTGAACAAAGCTTGATATCTCTTTTGTAACTCCTAAATTGCCCTGTGCGGCTTCCATGGATAGAGGTAAAGTTGTATTACTGCTGGAAGTACTGAAGCCTACGTCATAGCCTGTACAAAGCCTTTAAAGAACCATATTGGACTTTTACGTGCCAAGAAGAAAATGGTTCCTCCATAAACCAGTAGATTATGAATGATTAGTCAAGTACAACGACAATCATATATAATGCCATCGCTTTCATTGTGCTATAGCCTTGTTCTCCTATTGCTGAAGCAATAAGTTCAAAAGTTCCATATGGAGCTAATTTCATAACCCAGGTTACGAGATACATAACCAATTCGTTCCCTTGTTCAACTAGCTTTACAATTCCTTCTGTCTTTTTTCCTAAAGCGGTTAAAGCGAATCCAATTAAAGCTGCCATGAAAATGATTTGTAGCATATTACCTACTGCCAAAAGCCATGAGTGGATTATCTGGAATAATGGTAATGAATGTTTCGCCAATCGAAGGGGCATTTTCAGCCTCAAAAGTTGCGTTTTCTGTATCAAATTCACCTTTTTCCCGAACAGCTTTTACCGGCAGGCGTGGTTTTAGTTCGGGATCCTCTGCTGGAAGTCGATAGATAAGCCTGCTATGGATAGAACATAAGGAGGTAGAACAATTCCAACATCAATAGCTCTGATCGATAATGTATCATTATTTTCTGGGACAACAAATTTTGTATTTTAGATTTTTCTGTATAAATCAGCTCTATAAAAGTCTTAGTAAAATACGGGGAATACAGGGGGAACAAAAAAAGTCAGTCCCTTCAAAAGAATACGGACTGACTTTATTAAAATTCTATGTGGGTTATAAAGCTCCCATACCGCCGTCTACACGATATTGAACGCCAGTGATAAATGTGCTTTCATCAGAAGCAAGGAAGAGTACAATATTTGAAATATCTTCTGATTCTCCATATCTACCTAATGGAATAGACTTTTCTAATTGTACTTTGGCGGCTTCAGCTTGGCCTGGTGCAAATCCTTCTTCTAAAGAACGCATCATTCTGGTATTCACAGGAGAGGGATGAACAGAATTTACACGAATTTGATAAGGAGCTACCTCTACTGCACATGCTTTTGTTAATCCAACCACTGCGTGTTTAGATGTAATATAAGGTGTTACATTTGGACTTCCATGTAATCCAGCAACTGAAGACATGTTTATAACACTTCCAGAACCTTGCTCTTTCATAACAGTTAGTACGTGTTTTAGTCCTAAGAAAACGCCACGAACATTAACAGCCAGTACTTTATCCAAGTCTTCTACCTTTTGTTCAGTTATTGGGGCTACTTTACCTTCAATACCTGCATTATTAAAGAAAACATCAATTTTTCCAAAGTGCTCAACCGTTTTATTCACATAGTTTTTTACATCTTCTTCTTTTGTTACGTCAGCTTGAATGACTAGAACTTCACCATAAGGTTCTAATTCTTTTTTTGCGTTTTCTAAAGATTCTTGGAATAAATCTACTAAAACAACTTTTGCTCCTTCTTCTAAAAAGCGTTTAGCAGTTACTTTCCCTATTCCTCCTGTACCTCCAGTAATAATGGCTACTTTATTTACTAATCTTTGCAATATAAAAAACCTCCCTATACTTTGAAAACGATTACATTAATTAATACACTTTAAAATCGTTAACCTAATAGTATTATATACATATATTTCCCTATATTGCTAGAAAAAGGAGAGGAATGAAACCCTGCAAAGAACTCTTAGATGGTGACAGAGGGATATATACAAAATGTAAAAAAGAATATAGAACATATTAGGAGGTCAGAAGAAAAAGAAGAGAGAGGGAAAATCACTATTCAGCTAGTGAGTTTATTGAGAAGTATAATATCATGCTTCCTCGGACTCCTCCTATTTTAATTGTATAAGTTTTAAAATTTCGCTATGTGCCAAGGTTTTTTTTCAACTACCTCTGACTCATCTATAATGGCTTATTTGAATAAAATGTTATTCTGAAGAGTCTCTTACCTTGATTATTGCATTAGTGCGGAAAATGAGGCATTACCCTAATTGAAATACAGTTAAATTACCGTAATATGGTATTAACATCTAAATTTAAACACTATAGTCTTTGTCTCATTTCAGTTGGAGGCATTTTATTTGTACTACACTAATAATTACACTATTTTTGATGAATGGTTTCATCCTGTTTCTAATAGTAACGAGTTAGTTGTTCCATTTTTTATGATTTCTCACAGAGAATGGCTAGAAAAGAATCTTAATAGTATTCACAGTTGTTAAGTTTAAAAAGTGTTTATAAGTAGCGATTATCATTCTAAAGCACGAATAAGCAAAACAAACTATATTTCTACTATTTTTGGTTTAAAGGATATATAATCGGGAAATTATATCGATATACTATTTTTGAAAAATAACTTTTTAAGAAAAATAAATAGCCATAAGAAAAATATTGGAGTAAATGGTCAAAAATCTTTCATTAGAAAGGCTATAAAACAAGAAAGGGAGAAAAGGTAGTATGTTCGATATCAAAGGTAAAGTAGCAATCGTAACAGGTGGAGCAAATGGAATTGGGAAAGAAGCGGTCAAAGCGATCCTCAACAAAGGCGGAATAGCTGTTATTGCAGACTTCGATGAGGAGTTGGGAAAACAAACTGCTAGTGAGTTAAACGTTGATTTTTTGAAAGTAGATGTATCTGACGAAAACCAAGTAAAAGAAATGGTGTCATACGTAGTTGAAAAATATGGACATCTTGACATAATGGTTGCCAATGCAGGTATTGGTGGAGGAGGCAGCACGCTGGACCTACCAACATCTGAATATGAAAAGTACATAGGGGTTAATCAGAACGGTGTTTTCTATTGTAGCCGTGAAGCCATTCGCCAGATGGTTGCACAAGGTACGGGCGGAGCGGTAATAAATGTTTCTTCTATTCTAGGCTTAGTAGGTTCAGCAGGTGCTTGTTTCTACAATGCTAGTAAAGGTGCAGTACGATTAATGACAAAATCAATGGCATTAGAATTTGCTCCTTTTAATATTCGTGTAAATAGTGTTCATCCTGGCTATATTATCACGGGTATGGTGAATGATGAAACAATGGGAACAGAAGGAATCGAAATGTTAAAATCACTTCATCCGCTATCCAAAGGAATCGAACGTTTGGGTAAACCTGAGGAAATTGCTCATGCAATTATTTTTGCGATTGAAAATACCTTTATGACAGGGGCAGAAATTCTCATAGACGGGGGATACACCGCTCAATAAAAGAATACATAGAGATATATTTAGGACATCCACTATTATCTGTGGATGTTTTTTTATTAGATAATCAATAGATGGTATGGATAAGGAGTACTAAATTTAATTCGGGTTTGAGACAATTTAATCAGGAAAATGAGTCCTAGTAAATTCCATAATATTGTAAATGCACATTGGGAGATCCAGCATTTGTTTATGAGGTCCAAATAAATAAGTCTAAAGTCCCTATAAACAAAAACATTTATGTCGATATAGTTATTAATTGCGTCAGTGATTTAGATACGCAAGTCATTTTTCATAATGTGTACTAGATGCACTAAATATCGACTAAGGATTATCAAAGCTGACATAACCAATCGCATTTTATTGTTATTATATTTTAGAGAATTGAAAGCAGTATACCCTTTCTTTTTAACTTTAGTGTGATTTCATTTTGCGAAAATGTACATAAAAGGAGAAAATCAACATGAAGTCTATTAATTCAGTAATAAATGGGTGGAGCTTGAAAACAAAATTAATTATGGGCTTTTTACTAGTCATCTTAATGGTTAACTTTTCAACTGGGTACAGTCACTTAGCATTTGAAAGTATAAATAAAAAAGTAGAAAAAATGTTAGACGAGCAGTTAACAATGCTTATCTTAGAGGAAAAAATAGTGATAAATATGATAGAAAGAACGGCTCTTCTACAATCATATTTGTTATCGGGTGATGAGAAATATCGTGCGGACTTCGAATCTGGTGTAGAAGAAAGTATTTCCTTGGAAACTCAAATTTTAGAATCAACTAGTTCAGATAAGGTAAAGGAGCTATTAGATAAAAAAGTAGAATGGGGTACTTTAAGTAATCAAGTATTTGAGGAAGTAGACAATAATAACAAAGAAAAAGCCATCGAAATTTTAACAACACAGGTTCAACCATTAGAAACTGAACTGATTAGTGGCTTTAAAGAAGTGTCGACTGATCGTGAAAAAGAAATGAAAGAGACAGGAAACGAAACAATTGATTATGGAGAAAATGCTAGTTTTGTAGGAGTAATTGTTGCCGTATTCATTATACTTACCATCGTGGTGATCGCCTATATCACTATTAAGTTAACTGTCGGGCCAATCAGAAAAGTAGTAGAGAGAGTGAAGCTAATTAGCACAGGTGATTTAACAAATGAACTATTAGTTGTTAAGACAAATGATGAAGCTGGTCAATTGGCATTATCTATTAATGAATTACAAGAAGAGCTCAAAAATATTCTAAGTGACATATCCAAAGTTTCAGGGACAGTTGCCAATCATAGTGAAGAACTTACTCAATCAGCTTTAGAAGTATCTTCTGGTTCTGAACAAATCTCAGCTACCATGCAAGAGTTATCTTCCGGTTCTGAACAATTAGCTGCCAGATCCGCTGAAATCGCGAGTATAACGAATACATTTGCAGGCAAGGTGAAAGAAGCAGATCAGTATGGTAAAGAAATCGAGGTCTCTTCTAAAGAAGTTTTACTTATGACAAATGACGGGACTCAATTAATGGATGCATCTAGTCAACAAATGGCTAGCATTAATACCGTTGTAAATGATGCTGTGGTAAAAATGGAAGCCTTGCACGAAAAATCACTGGAAATATCTCAACTTGTTGTAGTGATCAATAATGTGGCAGAACAAACAAACTTACTTTCCTTAAATGCGGCAATTGAAGCAGCTAGGGCAGGAGAAGCGGGCAGAGGGTTTGCTGTTGTAGCTGATGAAGTTAAAAAATTGGCTGGTCAAACCGCTTTATCCGTAAAAGATATTACGCTTATTGTAAAAGAGATTCAAAGCCAGTTTGAAGACCTTGTGAATTCACTATCAAAAGGTTCAGAAGAAGTAGTAAAAGGTACTTCGCAAATAGAAGAAACAAGTCATACATTCAAAGAAATTAACCTAGCAGTAGCATCTATGGTTCAAGGGATTCAGGGCATTTCTGCTAATTTAACAGAAGTCGTATCGGATAGCTTAACCATGAACCATTCCATTCAGGATATGGCAGCCATTAGCCAAGAATCCTCCGCAGGAATTGAAGAGACTTCTGCAGCTACTGAACAAACCGGCCAAACAATGGAAGAAGTAAAAGATAGTGCTGAACAATTGGCTAGACTAGGAGAAGAATTAAATCATTTAGTTAAGAAGTTTAAACTATAATGAATTTGATGCAGTAAAAAAGAGGCAAAGAACATGGATTTAGAATAGAGAATACTGGCTATTGTTCATAATGAATAAGGATGGATAGAACATCAAATGAATTACTAGGTATAAAGCAGAAGCATGATTTTAATTATTTGAATCAATAGGGAGCAACGTTAAGAAACACGTATAAAAGCTAAAAAGCTGTAAATTAAAAAATTGGGCTAAACCAAATAATTAAGACAATAAGAGACAATATAAAACACCTTTGAACTAGTACATTTATAAAAAAGTGCTGAATCTGAGGTTGAAAAAGCCGGTGGGATTTTACGAGAGTAAAAATTCATCGGCTTTAATTTTTTGAAGCTAGTTATGCCCAGCCTGTTTTTAGTATTTCAAATTATTTAGGTTAGGTCTGAGATTCATATGCCTTTTATTGTATTCGTTAATTGTTGTTTCATCATGTTTCAAAATGAAACGTCATCTTTGTAAATATATGCGCGCTTTGAGGAGCTATGGATATTGAGTTCTTCACGATATTTTGCGACAGTTCTACGTGAAATTTGAATACCCTCACCTTGAAGTGTCATTGTTAATTGCTGATCAGTTAGTGGCGCAGTGCTATCTTCTTGTGCTACTAACTCTTGAATACGACTTTTTACATAGGCTACGGAGTCCATTTTTCCCGATCTATTTGTAAGCCCTTTCACAAAAAGGGAACGTAAAGCGAATACTCCGTGAGGTGTCTTGATATATTTATTGCGGATGGTACGACTGATTGTAGATTCATGTAAATTCAGTGCAGCCGCGATATCTTTTATACGAATTGGCTTTAAAGCTTCGATACCGTACTCAAAAAAATCTTCCTGCAAGTCTAATAGCATACGGGCTAAAGCGTATAAAGTACGATCACGCTGTTCAATGCCCTGGGTTAGTAATAAAACGTCCTTTAAGCAGGTTTGATAATATTGGTTATGCGTTTTCGTGTTTTTAAGTATTTTTACATATTCTTCATTAATTTCAATCTTTGGTCGAAGAGGGTGCTGTATTTGTACAACCCATTCACGTTCTATACGTTCGACAACTATCTCAGGTACGATATAGCCGTCCTCCGGATTAAATGAAGTTGGTGGCGTTGGATTCAATGTACGTATATATTGAATGGTTCTTTTTACTTCTTTTACAGAGACTCTATAGTGATTACTCAAAAATTTAATTGACAATTTGGCTACTTTATCTAGGTGATCCTGTATAAACTGTGCTGCCAATGGAGGTGCGCTTAAGTCGTTATCAACCTGTATAAGTAAGTATTCCGTTAGGTTTCGTGCGCCTATCCCAAATGGTTCGAAGCTCTGTAATAAATATAAAAGATTTAAAACCACTTCATGCTCCACATGAAAAGCTTGTGCAACGTCTTCTAAATCGATATCTAAAAAATAGTTATCATCTAAGTTATAAATTAAATATTTTAAAATGCGGATATCCTTTTCCGATAAATTGTGTTGGAGGGGAATCTGATCAAAAATAAAAGTAAGTGATGATTCTTTGGAAGCAATTTGTTGAATCACATCATGTTTTTCCCTATCAGTTTGAGTTTGTACTGCCGTATTTTTGAATACCGTTGTTGTATAGTCAAGTAGGTTTGTCACTTGTGGATCAATGATATTGATGAGTGGATTTTCTGTAGCGCGTTCATAGATTAAATTCTCTAGTTCATCATTAGAAAGTTGTAATACTTCTAAATGCTGGAATTGCTCCGTTGTTAATACTTTTGCTAGTTTTTGTGAAGTTTGTAGTTCAAAGTTCATAAAACTCCCCCTTCATTATGTGAATTTCCTTTATACTGTGTATTTTAATATGTATTTTACAAAAAAACCATAAAATTATGAATATTCGATAAAAATAAATCACTTTGGCACGGAAATTGCTCTTTACAGGATAAGCAGAAAATTAACTTTTTGGGGGGAACTATATGACTCAAAAAATATCTGTAATCCAAGGAGAAGTTGTACAGGGGAATCGCATGGGACGTAAGCTTGGCTTTCCTACAGCTAACTTATCGCTACTGGGCGATGTTCAATTTCCTACACTTAACGGTGTTTATAGTGTACATGTATCTATCGATGAACATAAATATTTTGGTGTCATGAATATTGGTGTAAGACCAACATTTAAACATATCCCGAAACATAAGACATTTGAGGTGCACATACTGAATTTTAATCAAGATATTTATGGTCAAAAAATATCGGTTGAAATTTGCCAATTTATTCGTAATGAAAAGAAGTTTAAAACGGTTGAGTTGCTGAAAGCGCAGTTACAGCAGGATTGTATTATTGCGAAGCAGCAATTGCAGCAAAATCATAAATCTGAAAGCTATTTACAAAAATTCTCTTCAGAAATCAATTCAGATGTCATTCATTTACCTGATTTAGATTTTGTTCGTTTTTGTGAGCAATCTTTCAGCATTAATCGGGGTGTGTACAACACGATTGATAAATGGTTTGCTGAAAATCAAACAAAGAATATTGTGTGGAGACGTACATTGATTTTACGTTTTCTATATTGGGTGACAGATTATTTACCAAGAGGGGAAAAATTGGAGTTTGGAATAAAGGGGCTTACAGAGCAATTAACCTGCTATTGTAATCATCATGTTTTACAAAAGGAATCTTTGGCATAACTCTTGCTTAAGGCCTCATCTGGGAAAATTGGAGGAATAAGGATGTATCAAAATATTCTGCTTGAAGAATGTCAGCAAATTGGTCTGATTAAAATCAATCGTCCAGCGGTACGCAATGCGCTAGATACTCAAACATATGATGAGCTCGAGCAAGCCATTACCGCTTTTGAGCAAAATGAAAATATCGTCGTGATTGTACTGACAGGTCAGGGGGATAAGGCGTTTGCTTCAGGTGCAGATATCCAGCAACTTCAGAACAGACGCTTTATTGATGCGTTAGAACCCGGCTTACAAGGAGTTTGTAAGCGCTTAGAACAAAGCAGTAAAGTAACAATTGCAGCTGTAAATGGATTCGCGTTGGGGGGTGGCTGCGAATTAGCACTGGCCTGTGACATTCGCATCGCATCCAATAGAGCGAAATTTGGATTACCAGAATTGAATTTAGCGATTATTCCCGGTGGTGGCGGTACACAACGCTTGGCACGAATAATCGGTAAAGGGAGAGCGCTCGATATGATTCTAACCGGTGCTATCATTTCTGCAGATCGTGCTGAGCAGATTGGATTAATATCGAAGGTCACTGAATCGGAATACCTACTAGCTGTTGTACAGGAGTATGCGCAGTCCATTATCACTAAAGGTCCAGTAGCACTGCGACTCGCCAAAATGGTTGTACATCAAGGCTTTGATTTAAATTTAGAATCATCGCTCATGCTTGAAAAATTAGCACAAGCCATTGTTTTTGAAAGTGAAGATAAGCTAGAAGGTACAACCGCTTTTTTGGAAAAACGACCTGCTAATTATCTTGGCAAATAACCGAAGTGAGAGAGGGAATGAAATGTTAAAAATCGCAGTTATTGGCGCAGGTGTGATGGGACGTGGTATTGCACATGCTGCGGCTATTACAAACTTTGACGTAGTGTTGCACGATGTTTCTGAGGATGCCTTATTGAATGCTGAAGCCCAAATAAAAAAAGATGTTGATAAAGCAATTTCCCGGGGGTATGCAAAAGATTCAGACCTTGAAGCAGTTTCTAACATTCGCTATACAACAAGCTTGGAGAAGGCTGCGGGTGAGGCGGACCTAGTGATTGAAGCCGTGCTTGAAAAAATGGATTTAAAGATTGATATTTTTCAAAGGTTAGATAACATCTGTCCGCCACATACTATCTTAGCGACAAATACTTCTACCATGAGCCCGACAGAAATTGGTGCACAAACAAATCGAGCTGGACAAACCATCGCGATGCACTTCTTTAATCCTGTACCACGGATGAAACTTGTCGAGATTGTTCGAGGGTTGGATACAACAGATGAAACGTATGAATTTGTGAAACAGGTTGCGCTAAACATGAACAAGGAAGTCGTAGAAGTCAATGAATTCCCTGGGTTTGTGACAAGTCGCATGAATTGTTTAATCGGAAATGAAGCTATGAATATGTTAATGGAAGGTGTAGCATCCGCGGAAGATATTGATAAAGCGTTAAAACTGGGCTTAAACCATCCAATGGGAGCGTTAGAATTAGCAGATTTAGTCGGCTTAGATTCGCGTTTACGCAATATGCAATATTTATATGAAACTCTAGGAGAGAAGTATCGACCAAGCCCGTTGTTAGTCAAATATGTAAAGGCTGGTCGATTAGGAAGAAAATCCGGACAGGGCTTTTATAAATACGATTAAGGTGGCGTAGTGATGACACATGTAGTAATTATCGATTCTGTGCGTACAGCGATAGGAAAATTAGGTGGTAGTTTAAAAGATATCGAGGCTGATTATTTAGGAGCGGATGTTTTACAAGATATCATCCGTAGAACACAAATTGATCCGGAATTAATCGATGAAATTATTTTAGGGCAAGGAAAGCAAAGTACTGATACGCCGAACTTAGCGCGTGTAGCGGCATTGCGAGCTAAATTGCCTATACATATTCCAGGCTACACCGTGCATCGCCAATGTGGTTCTGGTCTGCAAGCCATTAATAATGCGGCACTGCAAATTAATGGAGGTTTAGCTGATTTCATTATTGCAGGCGGTGTAGAGAGCATGAGTACTGCACCTTACTATATTCGTAACGGGCGATATGGCTATGGTGCAGGGAATGGTGTCATTTTAGACCCTAATACGGAAAGTCAGCCGCGTTCTCAACCAATTGATCAATATGGTTCATTTACTATGGGTGAAACGGCTGAGAACCTCGCGAAAAAATACAATATATCTCGCCAAGAGCAGGATGAGTTTGCCTTGCGCAGTCAAGAATTAGCTGCCAATGCCATAGAAAGTGGGCGGTTTGAAAAAGAGATATTGCCAATCGAAATAAAATCAAAGCGAGCAACGACTATTTTTAAGGTAGATGAGCATCCCCGGTTATCTCCCATAGAAAAGCTGGCAAAATTAAAACCTGTATTTTCAAAAGACGGAACCGTAACAGCTGGAAATAGCAGTGGACGCAATGATGGTGCATCAGCATTATTAATAGCTTCTGAGGAAGCCGCATTACAGCGCGGATTAAAGCCAAAGGCAAGGATCGTTGCCCAAGCCGCAGCAGGTGTTTCTCCAGAAATTATGGGAATTGGCCCAGTTCCTGCTACACATAAGGCATTAAAGCTAGCTGGACTAACATGGGATGATATCGGACTTGTCGAATTAAATGAAGCTTTTGCGGCACAATCACTGGCCGTTTTGAAAGAGTGGGGCATTTCTTTAGATAAAGTCAATGTGAATGGCGGAGCAATTGCTCATGGACATCCAATAGGGGCAACTGGCGCGATTTTAACGACGAAGCTGCTGCATGAAATGGAACGTCGAGGAGTTCGTTATGGTGTCGTGACACTATGTATTGCAGGTGGTCTAGGCATTACAACCATTATTGAAAACTTACAAGTATAGGAGGATACAGTGTGAATATTTATGTGTTGTTAAAAAGGACATTCCATACAGAAGAAAAAATCGTTATACGTAATGGAGAAATTCAAGATGGTGATGCGGAGTATATTATCAATCCGTACGACGAATACGCAATTGAGGAAGCTATAATACAGCGCGATGCACATGGAGGCAAAGTAACAATTGTCACGGTTGGTGATGAAGAAGCCGAAAAACAGCTGCGTACGGCTTTAGCGATGGGTGCGGATGATGCCGTGCTTATTAACGAAGAAGATATTGAAAATGGCGATACACATTCAACCGCAAAAGTAATTGCAAAGTATTTAGAAGATCAGTCAGTTGACTTAATTTTAGTCGGTAATATGGCGATTGACGGAGGCTCTGGACAGGTGGGTCCGTTAGTAGCAGAGCTATTAAGTATCAATGCGGTGACAACTATCACGAACTTATCGATTAACGGTGAGACAGCAACGATTACACGAGATGTCGAAGGGGATGAAGAGCTTTTGGAAGTTCCATTGCCATTGCTTGTCACTTGTCAGCAAGGCTTAAATGAGCCGCGTTATCCTTCTTTACCAGGCATTATGAAGGCAAAGAAAAAGCCGATTGAGGAAATTGAACTGGATGACTTAGATTTAGAGGATATTGTAGGTTTAACGAATCGAGAGGATATTTTCCTGCCAGCAGAAAAATCAGCCGGGAGAATTTTAGAGGGTGAGCCGCAACAACAAGTACAAAGTTTAATTCAAGCACTTCGTACGGAAGCAAAAGTAATTTAAGGAGATGACAAACAGATGACAATCATATTAGTTGTGAGTGAACTGCGTGATGGTGAATTGCGCAACGTTAGTTATGAAGCAATCCAGGCTGCGAAGCAATTGAATGCAACTGCAGAAATTGTCGCCGTTGTTATGGGAAAAGCAACAGAACAACATGGACAAGCACTTGTTCAAGCTGGAGCAGCGAAAGCCCTATTGGTGACAAATGAGCAATTACATATGCCAACTGCTGAAAGCTCCGCGCAAGCATTGCGTCAGGTGATAGAGGAGTTACAGCCTTCCTATATCATTCTTGGTCATACTTCATTAGGAAAAGATGTAGCACCTCGCCTGGCAGCAAGATTGCAGGCGGCATTAATTTCAGATGTTATAAAAATAGAAGAAAACGGAACATTCACGCGTCCTATTTATGCGGGTAAAGCATTTGAAACAAGATCCTCGACAACCGACAGAACCATTATTACGATTCGTCCGAATAATATTGAAGCGGCAGTATGTGATTACGCGTGTACAGGTTCAATAGAAGAGAAAACTGTGGAATTAAAGTCGTTGCAAACGGTTATTAAAGATGTTGTTCGTAAAGTATCTACCGGTGTTGATTTGTCAGAGGCAAAAGTCATTGTTGCAGGAGGACGCGGGATAAAAAGTGAAGAAGGCTTTGAAGCGTTGCAGCAGTTGGCGAATATCTTAGGTGGAGCTGTTGGTGCATCACGCGGAGCATGTGATGCAGGCTATTGTGATTATGCAATGCAAATAGGACAAACAGGTAAAGTGGTCACACCTGATTTATATATCGCATGTGGCATTTCCGGAGCAATTCAGCACGTAGCGGGTATGTCTAATGCAAAGATTATTGTTGCGATTAATAAAGATCCTGAAGCAAATATTTTCTCGATTGCCGATTATGGTATTGTTGGTGACTTATTTGAAATTGTTCCATTATTGATTGAAGAATTAAAGCAATCAGCAGTCACATCGTAAAAACAAAGGGTGTGTCCGCAGATTGTGGATACGCCTTTACACTAATTAAAGGGGTGCCTTCCATGTATGTAAACGGTGAGTGGTTAGTAAAAGAGCAAAAAATAAAGGTGAGAAATCCAGCGACAGGTGAGCTAGTTCAAGAAGTCGCTAAAGGATCGAAGGAAGATGCAATCCATGCAATTGAAAGTGCTAAGCATGCTTTTCCAACTTGGTCACAAACGATTGCCATTGAAAAGGCACAAATGTTAGAAAAAATTGCTGCAATGATTCTTGAGCGTAAAGAGGATTTGGCTTTAACGATTACCACCGAAATGGGGAAGCCCATCCAAAATTCGTATTATGAAGTGGATAGTACAGCTGCCTATTTTAAATGGTTTGCTGAAGAAGCTCGACGTATTTATGGTGAACAAATTCCTAGCAATGCACCAAATAAGCGTCTTTTGACAATTAAGCAGCCTATTGGAGTTGTTGCAGCCATAACACCGTGGAATTTCCCATTGCAAATGCTTAGCCGTAAGTTGGCACCTGCATTAGCTGCGGGCTGTACTTGTCTAATTCGCCCGTCTAATCAGTCACCGCTAAGTGCGATAAAATTAGTGAAAATTTTTGAAGAATGTGGAATTCCGAAAGGCGTTGTTAACTTAGTTATTGGTGGAGCGGAAGAAATTACAGACGTATGGTTAGCGAGCCCGGATGTTAAGAAGATCTCTTTTACAGGCTCAACTGAAGTTGGAATTGAATTAATGAAGAAAAGTGCAGAAACAGTTAAAAAAGTATCAATGGAACTAGGTGGACACGCCCCATTTATTGTATTTGATGATGCGGATCTTGATGCTGCTGTCGAGGGGGCAGTAACAACTAAATTTAATTCATCCGGCCAACAATGTGTATGTGCGAATCGCATTTATGTGCAAGAAGGAATTTATGATAATTTTGTTGAGAAATATGTAGAAAAAGTCAAGGGATTGCCAATCGGAAATGGCGCCAATACTAGCTGCCGAATCGGACCACTTATTAATGAAGGTGCAATTGCGAAAGTGAATGAACAAGTGGAAGACGCAGTAGCAAAAGGTGCATCCGTGTTAACAGGTGGACAGCGTGCAACAACTGTAGAACTACAACAAGGTTTTTTTTATGAACCAACTGTGTTAACTGGTGTAGATGATTCAATGGTCATTGCTGTTGAGGAAACATTTGGTCCTGTAGCTCCAATCTTTAAGTTCCATACAGAGGAAGAAGTTGTCCAGCGTGCAAATGATGTAGAATTTGGCTTAGCCTCTTATTTTTACACAAATGATCTTTCGAGAGCGAACCGTGTTTTTGAAAAGCTTGAGTATGGGATTGTTGGTGTTAATGATGCTGCTCCGTTTGCCGTACAAGCTCCATTTGGAGGATGGAAAACGAGTGGCTTAGGCTCAGAGGGTGGACATGGTATCGATGAATATTTAGAAGTTAAGCTTGGATCTTTTCAATTTCAACATTCGTAAGCAGCAAGGAGGAAGAGCATGTTACAAGGAAAAGTAGCTTTGATAACAGGCGGTGCACGCGGTATGGGTGCCATGCATGTACGTGCGTTTATGAATGAAGGTGCCAAAGTAGTATTTACCGATATTTTAGTGGAAGAAGGGTTTCAGCTGGAGCAGGAATTAGGCTCGGATGTGAAATTCATGCAGCATGATGTGTCTGATTCTGATGCATGGAAACACATTGTTAGAGCAACAGAAGAGCTTTTTGGGGCGGTTGATATTTTAGTGAATAATGCAGGGATTTCCATTAAAGGTGCGATAGAGGAAATATCTGTTGACGATTATATGAAGGTTATACAAATTAATCAAGCAGGAACATTAATGGGAATGCAAGCGGTGCTACCTTCTATGAAAAAAGCAGGCGAGGGTTCTATTATTAATATCTCATCGATTTTAGGGATAGCAGGAAGAGAAGAAAGTGTTGCGTATGTGTCCTCGAAATTTGCTATCAACGGATTAACAAAAACGGCAGCATTAGAGTTTGCTAAATATCATATACGTGTCAATTCCGTTCATCCAGGTAGTATTCGTACAAACTTAACTGACTTAGTATATAAAACGGAAGAGGAGCTTGCTGCTCGCGAAAAACATATACCCGCAGGGAGATTTGGAACGTGTGAGGATGTTTCTAATTTGGTAATCTATTTAGCTTCTAATAAATCTTCCTACTCTACAGGCTCAGAATTTGTCGTAGATGGTGGTTTATTGGCAAGGATATAGAAATTATTTATCTGCTGGTGATTATCAGCAGATTTTTTTATAGATTGCAGTAATATTGTTTCAAAAAAGAAACGAGTTGTTTCATTTTTTGGAATATTTTTCCCCTTTTAAAAAATGAATTTTTAGTGTAAGCAGCTATGAAAAGACATAAAAAATGAAATATTCCCATTAAGTTGTTTTTTCTGAGCTGTTTTTTTCGTTTGGTATATGAATTGCTTTGTTTATATTAAGTGCAGATTTTATGAAAGCGATAACATTAAAATGAACACTATTTAATAAAAGGGGATGAAAGATTTATGGCTGAACAAGATATGAAGTTTGGATTGTTCTTCTTGAATTCGTTGCCACCAACAAAAACTGATGCAGAGGAACTGCGTAATGGGTTAGAGCAAATTCAAGTAGCGGATGAATTAGGGTACGAGGCAGCATGGATTGCTGAGCATAATGCTCGAAGTTATGGGGTCGTTAGCAATACGGCTGTTTATTTAGCAGCTGCAGCCGCAACGACCAAAAATATTAAATTAGCAACAGGTGTTACGCGCTTGCCTTTACACCATCCTTTAAAAGTGGCCGAGGAAATGAATTTAGTGGATGTCATTAGTAATGGGCGCCTTTATTTAGGTGTTGGAAAAGGCTATGACAAACTAGAATTTGATGCTTACAATATTAATTTTGACGATCGGCATGAGCGTTATTTAGAATCTCTCGATATTTTAACAGCGGCGTTCCAATCTGAACGTGTTACCTATTCAGGTCAGTTCTATAATATTGAGAATGTACCTGTATATCCACGTCCAGCACAACAAGATGGTCCCCCTATTTTTGTGATGGTTTCAGGTAACGATGCATCCATCATTAATGCAGCTAAGCAAGGTCATTCTTTCATGCTTGGTGGCATTACGAATGAAGATACGAAGCATAAAATCAAGTTATATCGGGAGTCAGCTATTGAGTCAGGGTTGAGTGAAGAATATGTAGAAGATATTCTAGCACGCTCGGGTAAGCTTTTATTCTGTTATGTAGCTGAAACAACAGAACAAGCGCGGGCAGAATATCGTGCTGGGCTTGAATGGTATATGAGCGAGCGTGATAGCCGCCCGACTTTTGGCGTCATTGATCGTGAGCGTAATGTAGATTATGAGCGTTTCTTACAATCAGAAAATACACTCGTTGGTTCTCCAGAAAAAGTTATTGAAGATATTAAAGAATTTAGAAAAGAAACAGGCTTAAATAATATTATTTTATGGATGAATATTGGGGGGCAGCCTCAAACAAATGTACTGAAGTCTATGAAATTATTTTCTGAACAAGTAATGCCTTATTTTGAAGGTGTCGGAGTACAAAAAGTATAGTTAATAATTCTTCTTGGAATGGGGATGACAATGAAGAAAAAACAAAGTCTACTAGTAATCTTGTTGTTAATGACTTGCACATTTTTATCAGCATGCGGCTCAGGGGAATCAAGGGTTACCGCATCTGGTGAAAAGATTCACGCATTTAGTTTGAATTTCTCTGCTTCAGCCTCTAGTGATTTTGCGAAGCAAGTGGTAGATCCCTGGATTGAATATGTGGAGGAAAAATCAGAAGGAAGATTAAAGGTACATGCTTATTCCGGGGCAGCGTTAGGTACGCTAAATTCAGGATATGTAGATATTGAGGCGAGTGTATATGAAGCTGGATTTATTATTCCAGGGTTGCATACAGATACAGATATGTTCCCATTAACCATTGGAGATATTCCATTTCTATTACGTTATCCAGAAATTGTCCCAAAAGTTTTAGGTCCATTTATTGAAAAGTACGGTGAGGATATCTCAAATGATGTGACATACCTCGGAGTTACGTCCACAGATTCATATCAATTATTCGGTCAAGAACCGATTAAAGGGACTAAGGATTTAAAACAACAAAAAGTATCTGATAGTGTAGCTGGACGGATTGAATTATTTAAGACAATAGGTGCAACACCAGTATCATTAGGGAATGCAGATTTATATGAATCATTGGAACGTGGCATTACGGATTACGCAGTTTATACAGGGCTAGGGGCATTAGGCTATAAATTTGATGAAGTAACAAATTGGATGACAAAAGTGGATATGGCGGTCAGTGTAATGCCATTTTATATTAATTCAGCATTTGTAGAGTCATTGCCGGAAGATTTGCAAGTATTAATGATCACTGATTTAGGGCCGAAATTTAATCAATTATGTACAGAGCTGTATGCGAACATGGCTACTAAAAACATTGGAGTGTATGAAGATCGCGTTGGTGCTAATGGTGGCGGTGTATATGAACCAACAGAGGAAGAAATCGCACAATGGAAAAAGCCAATTAAAGCACAAATGAATGCTTGGGTAAAAGAAGCAAACAAACGTGGTTATGATGGGCAGGAAATGATGGATTATTATGTTGAACTTTTAGAAGCTGAAGGGGTAGAGGTTCCAAAATAATCTTTATAGTGGCAAAAGTGACGAGCTTTTGCCACCACTTTTGTGAAAAGGAGGATGCACATGGCGTTTTTTGATAAATTTGCAAAGTGGTTTACATTCTTTATCGCCTATATTGCCTATGCAGCACTTGTCGTGATGATGGTCTTTGTGAGTGTAGCCGCGGTTGCACGGGCAATGAATTATCCTATTATTGGTGATGTGGAAATTGTCCAATTATGTATGGTTATATTAGTGGCAGGTTCGATGGCCTATACGGAATATCGTAATGGTCATGTTGAAGTAGGGATTATTGCTGACCATTTTCCAGCTGGTATTCAAAAGTTCCTTGATATTCTATCTTTAACGTTAACGATGATTTTTTGTCTAATTGTGGCGTATGCTTTTTATACAAAATTTGATACAGAACATTCTTCTATTTTACTAGGTTACAAGTACTTTCCTTTGAAAGCGCTTTTAATTGCTGGTTTTCTAGCATGGGCGATTATGGCATTCCAAAAGATTACCGTATTGCTAAGAATGAAAGAGTATAAAAAGTTTGAAGAATAGGAGGTTGAAATGATGAGCATGGAAATGGTTGGTGTAGTTGTAATAGTATCAGTGTTCATTTTAATGTTCTTGCGTGTTCCGATTGTGTTAGCGATGGCATTGCCTTCCTTTATTGCAATCCTATACTTAAAGACGGAAGTAGCTTTATTTGCAGCAATTGAAAGTATCATTTGGGATCGGAGTAGTAATTACACTTTAAGCACAATTCCTTTATTCGTTTTAATGGGTCAGTTTTTATTCTCAGCTGGATTCACAGATGATTTATTTGATACTTTTCGAAAGTTTTTTGGTCGTATCCGTGGTGGTTTAGCGATGGCGACTATTATTGCATCATCAGTATTCGCATCATCATCAGGTTCTAGTTTGGCGACAACAAGTACGATTGGTTTAGTTGCTGCCAAGGAAATGTTAAAGGCTAATTATGCAAAATCATTAACAGGTGGGGCGATAGTCGCTGGTGGTACTCTAGGGATTTTGATTCCGCCAAGTACAATGTTTATTATATATGGGATGATTACAGAGCAATCTATCGGAAAGCTATTAATTGCTGGTATCGTACCGGGGATTTTATTAACATTATTCTTTGTATTAACCATTTATATCGTCTTAAAATTACGTCCGAATATGGTTGGAGACCAACTAGACGAGCCAGTAAGCTGGTCAGAAAAATTAGCTTCATTGAAGGTAAATATTTGGATTATTTGCTTATTCATCGTTGTAATGGGAGGGATTTATTTAGGGTTCTTCACAGCAACGGAAGCGGCTGGTGTGGGTGCATTTGGAGCATTTATAATTGCTCTATTACGCCGTAAACTAACATGGAAAGTATACTCTGAAGCCATTTTTGGCACAATTAAAACGACAGGTTTTATCTTCGTTATTGTAATGGGTGCGTTTCTATTAAACTATGTATTAACCGTCACACGGGTACCTAACTTATTGGCAGACCTTTTATTTGGTGCAAACTTGTCGCCATTTGTCTTCTTCTTATTAATGGTTGTGATGTATTTAGTTCTTGGGGCCATTATGGATACACTTGCAATGGTAGTGGTAACGATTCCCATTTTGTTACCTACACTAATTGCGTATGATTTTGATTTAATTTGGTTCGGTGTCATTATTGTATTATTAGTAGAAGTAGCATTAATTTCACCACCAGTTGGTATGAATTGCTTCGTCTTGCGAGGAGTAGTAAAAGAGTTGGATCTAGGAAGTATTTTTAAAGGTGCCCTTATCTTTGTGATTCCGATCATGGCGCTTATCTTCCTTTTGTATGCAATCCCTGATATCGTAACATTTTTACCGAATTTTATTAAGTAAAGGAGGCGGAACGAAATTTATATTGAATCTGTGACAGGACCAATACATATCGATGAGTTAGGAACAACATTAATTCATGAGCATATGCGGACACGTTCAGAAGCAGTTGCTATCCAATTTCCTCATTTATATGATGATGAAGAAGAGTTTCAATTAGCAAAAGTACAGGTTTTAGGAGCAAAAACTTATGGTATACAGAGCATTTTTGATCCAACTGTAATGGGACTGGACCGAGATGTTTTGTTGATGAAGCGAATTTCTAAAGAGACAGGTGTTCAAATCATAGCAGCTACTGGTGTATATACATTTAATGAATTGCCGACGCGTTTTTCAGTAAATAGTGTTGATTTTTTAGCAGAGCAATTCATTCGGGATGCTGAAGTCGGAATTCAGCGGACGACAATAAAAGCCGGATTTTTGAAATGTGCTACAGACAAGCAAGGCGTAACGCCTGGTGTAGAAAAGGTATTACGGGCTGTAGCAAGAGCACATCTTCAAACCGGTTTGCCCATTATGACACATTCTCATCCGGCGACTGAAACGGGCTTACGCCAAATTGAAATTTTTAAAGAAGAACAAGTAGACTTGTCAAAGGTTTTAATCGGACATTGTGGTGATACTGACAATATCGATTATATTGAACGTGTATTAAGCTACGGTGTGTTTATTGGTATGGACCGCTACGGCATTTTAAAAGTACTCCCGACAGATAAGCGAAACAATACAGTGAAAACTTTAATAGATAAAGGTTATGTGAACCGCATGTTTTTATCGCAGGATTATTGCTGTACAACCGATATGTATAAACCGACACATTTGCAAAAGAAGGCGAGCCCTGACTGGTCGATGACCTACTTAATGCATACTGTGCTCCCAAGATTGCAACAACAGGGTGTGTCAAAAGAGCAAATTTCCCAAATGATGAATGACAATGTAAGACACTGGTATGGTGCTAAATAATCAAATCAAAGAGGAGGAGAAATCCTTCACTTTTTTTGTTTTATATTAAAATATTATAAATTTTGATAGGTATAATTGGGTGGATTTACTTTAAATGTAAACAAATGTATAATTTTGTTCTATAATATGAGCAAGGGGTGATTTGTTCATGTTAAAGCTTTTAGTATCAGGTTCATATCCTTTGGTAGATTTTGTGAAGAAGGAAATATTTAAAAGAAGAGATTCAGTACCTAATTTAACGATACAGGAAGTCGATTCAAAGCATATTTTGAAGCGACCCTATTATATAAGAAATGAGGATATTTTGATTTGTGGTGTTGTACTAGCAGAACGATTAAAAGCTTTAAACGTTAGAGGGCATATTGTACCTTTGAGAGTTCAAACGCGAGATTTTATCCGTGCGCTAGTATCGGCATCAAAAGTATCTGACCAAATTTGCATAGTAAACTATTATAAGGAATTCTTAAAGAAAGATTCTCATTTTGATGAGCAAAGCTTTAGTAAGATGGTTGGAATTAACTTAAAGCAATATGTCTTTAAATCTACAGAAGATGCAGAAAAGGTTGTAAAAAAGTTGAGCGCCGATCCTAAAAATGTGATTGTCGGTTCAGGACTCATTGTCAATATGGCAAAGAAGTACAGTATGCATGGTGTGCTGTGGTACAGTGAAGAAACTATTCGGCTTTCGGTCGACATCGCTTTTGCGATTTTACAAGCAAAAGTAATAGAACGAGGTAACCACAAGCGTCAGGGAATTATCATGGAGAATTTTCAAGAGGGTGTCATTAGCTTAAATAGTATGAATCGTGTCTTGAATATGAATCAGGCAGCTATAAGCGTTTTAGATTTGGATCAAAGCTCAAATTATGAATCTCAATTGATTTCAGAAGTTATTGGCAGAAGTGAGTTACTAAATGAATTACTCAAAAAAAATGAGGTTAGTGATAACATTGTTAAATACAAGCAAAAAACATTGATTATAAATAAACAAGCCATATATGTAAACGATGTGCTGGATGGCTATGTTGTCATGTTATCGGATGTTGAAACATTGCAGCAAAAAGAAAATAAAGTACGTAAAAAAATGAATAAAAATAACGAAGGTGCAACATATATTTTCGAGGATATTATCGGTGAAAGTGAGCCAATGTTAAAAGCCAAGATGAAGGCACAAAAATTTGCGAAAGCAGATGCCAATGTTTTAATACTAGGGGAATCTGGTACTGGTAAAGAGTTATTTGCACAAAGTATACATAATGCTAGCAACCGGGCGAGTCAGCCGTTTGTGGCTATAAACTGCGCAGCCATTCCTGAAAATTTATTAGAAAGTGAATTTTTTGGTTATAGCGATGGCGCATTTACAGGAGCTTTAAAAGGTGGAAAGGCAGGCTTATTTGAAGTAGCACATAACGGAACCATTTTTTTAGATGAGATTGGTGAGCTGCCATTAAGCATGCAAGCCAAGCTGCTGCGCGTATTACAGGAAAAAAATGTGCGTCGTGTTGGTGGTGCTGCAGCGATTCCGATTAATGTACGTGTCATTTCCGCGACAAACGTCAATTTAATGGAAGGGGTAAAAGCTGGAGATTTCCGGATGGATCTATATTATCGTGTGGCGGTATTAAATTTATTTTTACCAAATTTAAATGAACGCCAAGGTGATATTCAGCGTTTGTTTGAACATTTTACCATTCATCATAGTCCAGCTTTATATCCGAAAATAGCGCCATTTTTCAAAGCTGCTTTACCTTTACTAGAGAAGCATTTATGGGAAGGCAATGTGCGTGAATTTGAAAATACAATTGAACGTTTATTTGCGTACTTAATTGCAGAGGACCATATTGATGAAACATTATTTGTCTCTTATTTGGATGAAGCCATTCAGGAAAATACATACTTATTAAATAGAAGCAGTGAGGAAGAAAGTTTTCATCAAACGATTAAAGAAGTAGAGTATACAAAAATTCAAGAGGTGTTAGCACGTACAAATGGCAATAAGCAAGAAGCTGCAAAAATATTAGGCATTAGTCGAAGTACATTATGGAGAAAAATAAACGAAGGTGCAGATAAATAATGAAATTATCTTAAGGCGATTTTCAGAGAAAATGAATGATGTAGAGAAACTCTTGGATTTTCGATTTCGACTATTTTTTTATATAAAAACACCTTTCCTGTTGATTCTGGCAATACATAAATAGATTTTAATATCAAGTGTACACGTAACAGAAAGGAATTTGAAGTTTTACCACTCTTCCTATTTTCTATAGTAATTAAGAGATAAATATTATAAACGGATAATTATATTTTTAAAACAAAGGGAGTCGGAATGTTTTCATTTCTACTCCCTTTTGTCTTTGATCTTTGAGATTGAATACTTTTGAAACACAGTGTTTCAAAATGATGCAGAAACTAATTAGATATAGACAAAGGTTAGCAATAACTTATGAAAATGTTTCATTAAAAGAAATAAATTTAAGTTTTTGGATAAGTTTCCGTACGTTTGGCATCGAGGTTGCTTTATATATATTGTATCGAATAATTGCTAAACAAAACGAAATCACACGAGATAGGAAGGGGTGTAGCTATGAGTCATTTGGAGCCGCTGTTTAATCCAAAAAGTGTAGCTATTATCGGTGCTTCACCAGATGCAAAAAAAATAGGTGGACGTCCACTTAGCTATTTGCAACGCTATGGCTATCCAGGGAACATATATCCTGTCAATCCGAAGTATGACATGATTAATGATTTAACATGCTATCCGGATTTATTAAATATTGAAGCGCCTGTTGATGTTGTCATTATCGCATTACCAAGTCACGCTGTTCTTAATACTGTGCGCAAATGTGGTCAAAAAAAGGTGAAAGCTGTCGTCATTTTCAGCGCAGGTTTTGGAGAACTGGGTGAAGAAGGTCGAGCAGCGCAGCAGGAATTAAAAGATATTGCTGCGGAGCATGGCATTCGTCTACTCGGACCAAACTGTTTAGGTATTTTTAATGTACGCAATAACTTCTATGGTACATTTTCAACCATTATTGAAGAAGAAAAGCCACTGGAAAGCCGTATCGGCTTCGTCAGCCAAAGTGGTGCCTTCGGATCGCATGTTTTCACACTGGCACGCCAACAAAATATAGGCTTTAGCTATTTTGTCGCTACTGGTAATGAAGCAGATGTTGATGTAGCTGATTGTATTGAGTTTTTAGCGACAGATTCACATACAGATGTTATTGCCTGCTACATAGAAGGAGTTAAAGATGGCAAAAAGCTGATTCAAGCGTTAAAACTGGCTAGAGAGAATGGCAAACCGGTGATTGCGCTAAAGGTTGGGCGAACTGAAGCAGGGATGAAAGCCGCTGTTTCACACACTGGTTCCATAGTCGGTTCTGATGAAGTTTTTAGTACTGTGTTTAAGCAGCAAGGTGTGTACCGCGCTACGACAATTGATGAATTTTTAGATGTTACATATGCAGCTTCCCAATTGCCTTCACCACTTGGAAATCGAGTTGCAGTGTTTACTATCTCAGGTGGAGTAGGGATCATGTTAGCTGACCAACTAATTGAAAACGGATTCACACTACCTGAAACACCAGATTATGTAAAAGAAAAATTAAAAGCAATATTACCAATCGCAGGAACCCAAAATCCTATAGATACGACAGCGCAAATATCATATATACCGAATTTACTGGAAGAATTCATGGATGCAGTATTAAGTAGTGGTGCATATGATGCGGCGGTCATTTTCTTGGGGTTTGCAGGTTTAAAGCATGATTCAATTAGAGAACGAATATCTACATTACAACGTATGCAACAAAAATATGCGGATATTCCACAAATGACAGTGACTATCAATAGTCTAGAATCCAGCATGGCTTTCAGAGACGCAAATGTCCCAGTCTTACAAGATCCTACTCGCGCAGTCATTGCTTTAAAAGCATTAAAAGACTTTGCGAATTACAACCAGAAAGGGTTAACCGTAAACAGCAAGTTATCAGCAATTGATTTAAGGAATGTAGATAGTTTATTAACAGAGTATGGAAGTAAAAAGTTTTTAAAACAATTTAATTTACCAATCACGTATGAAAAGCTCGCTACATCTGAAAATGAATTGAGGCTTTTATTAAAGGAATTTACATTTCCAATTGTATTAAAAGGAATGTCACCTCAGATTTTACACAAATCAGATAAGGGATTAGTGAGTATAAATATACGTTTTGAAGAGCAAGCAATAGCTGAGTTTAAGCGCTTACAAGAAATTATTACTTCGACACCGGGTGCTGATTTTGAAGGAATATTAGTTCAAGAAATGATAAATGGCGACTTTAAAGAATTATTTATCGGCTCAAAGCGTGATCCGATTTTTGGACAAATGATCATTGTCGGTCTCGGCGGTATTTATATCGAAGTGTTAAAGGATATTGCGATGCGTAAAGCGCCAGTTAATCAGCATGAAGCAAAAGAAATGCTAGCTGAGCTACAAGCAGCAAAAGTGCTCGAAGCCTATCGCGGAAAGCCCGCAAGTGATATAAATGCGCTAAGTGAAGTCATTTCTAAATTTAGTGAGGTTGTAGCAGCATTAGAAGATGATTTAATCGAATCGGATTTAAACCCAGTAATGGTTTTTAACGAGGGTCAGGGCGTAAAAATAGCAGATGGTTTAATGACATTTCATAAGCAGTTAGCAAAAATTTAAATGTATATCAAAGGAGAGAATAATCATGGATTTTCGTATGCCTGAAGAAACAGAGGCGATTATTGATGCACTCAAACAATTTGTAGAAAAAGTGGTTGTACCGCTAGAAGAAGAGAATCGCAATTTGCTATATAACGAGCGTAATTACTACTTAGAGGATGGCCGACGCCATCCAGAAGTGGAAGCATTACGAAAAATTGTCCGGATGGAATCGGCAAAAGCAGGCTTCTATACGATGTTTGGAGATAAAGAGTTAGGTGGCGAACAACTGGGTGCTGTTACTGCATTACTCGTGGCAGAAGGGTTAAACAAACTATATCCAAATCGAAAATTAATTGAGCATGTGATTATCCCATCACCATTTACTAATGGATTAACACCTGTATTAAAAGGATTGCAACCTTCACTAAAAGAAAAGTATTTACCGAAAATTGCAAGCGGTGAAGAAACATTATGCTTTGGTTTAACAGAGCCTGACGCCGGTTCAGACGTTTGGAGCATTAGAACGCGAGCTGTACGTGAAGGCGATGATTGGATTATTAATGGGACAAAGCAGTGGATATCAAATGCAGCTTATGCAGACTATTGTTTATTATTCGCGGTTACAAATGAAGATTTATTTGCGCAACGTAAAGGCGGTATATCCTGTTTCTTCGTTGATACAAAATGGGATGGCTTTGAAGTAGAGTCAATTATTCCTGTGATGGGATCTTTAGGTGGAGAAGCGACTATTATCAGCATGGATAATTTGCGTGTACCGCATGAGCATGTGATTGGCAAAGTGGATGATGGATTCACAAAAGCTATTCATGGCATTAATAACGGACGTATGGGCTTAAGTGGAAGGTGCATTGGTTCAGCACAGTGGGCACTTAAAAAAGCAGTTGACTATGCCAATATCCGTGAAACATTTGGCAAGAAAATTGGTGAGCATCAAATGATTCAGCAAATGCTGGCAGAGAGTGCGATGGATATCTATGCTGCACGCAACATGGCATTACACTGTGCTTGGAAAATTGATAATTCAGAAAAAACTCCTGCGAAAGAAATATCTATGGTTAAAGCATATTGTACAGAGATGATGGGCCGTGTGTATGACCGTGCGATTCAAATTCATGGTGGTATGGGGATATCAAATGAGTTAGAGCTAGAAGAAGGCTTCCGTTTGGCACGTACGATGAGGATTCCTGATGGTACGTCAGAGATTCATCGTCGTACAATAGCCCGAAGCTTGTTAAAGGGGAATTTAAACTTCAGTTAAGGAGGTCATATTCATGGCAAATGAAATAACAATGAAGAAAGAAGTATTTATAGAACGTAAAGGACGTGTTGGGTATATCATTCTTAATCGCCCAGATAAATTGAATGCCTTAAACAAAGCATTATTTCAACATTTAGATGCTGCGCTTGATGAACTGGAGCATGATGATAGCGTTAGTGTAGTCATCATTAAAGGAAACGGCCGAGCATTTTGTGTTGGCTATGATGTAGAAAAATATAAATCACCCTCTGTGATTGAGGATAAAAATAATCTGGAAGGGTACACACGTCGCTGGTTACGTGTTTGGGAGTACCCAAAGCCGATCATTGCACAAGTTCATGGCTATGCTTTAGCTGGAGGAACACAGCTTGTTGCTTGCTGTGACATCGTGGTAACAGACGAAGATACTCAGTTTGGCTTTCCATCATTGCCTTTAGGTGGCGGGTTTGTCGGTATTTATTGGGGATGGCATGTTGGGCATCAACGTGCAAAGTTGCTTGATTTAACAGCGGGTAGCCGTATTACAGGACGTGAAGCAGAACAATATGGCATTGCTGCTAAATGTGTGAAGCCAGGTGAATTGGATGAAGCAACATTAGAAATTGCGCGTGGTATTGCGAAAACTCCGTTGGATATTTTAAAACTGAAAAAGCAAGCACATAACCGGATTATGGATTTACAAGGCTTTCGTACAGGGCTTATGTTTGGTCCAGAACAAGATGCCATTATTCATACGGCAGATGGTATTAAGCAGGTGCAGCAAAAAATTTCTGAGAACGGCTTAAAAGGTGCAATCCAGTGGTTTAACGAGCAAGAAGTATAAAAGACAAAGCAGGGATAATATGAGATTTGAGAAGAAGGTAGTCATCATAACAGGTGGAGCACGCGGAATAGGGGCAGTAACTGCAGAGATGTTTGCACAGGAAGGAGCACATATTGTGCTCCTTGATGTTAATGAGCAAAAATTAGTAGAAACAGCATCTGCCTTAAAGCAGCAAGGTGCAACGGTCATATATGATGTAGTTGATATTACGAATAGTGAACAAATTGCAAGAACAATGGAAAAAATTATACAAGCCTATCAAAGAGTAGATATTTTAGTCAACTGCGCTGGTATATTACAAGATAATATGCTGACGAATATGACTGAAGCAGAGTGGGATCAGGTTCTTGCTGTTAATTTAAAGGGCTCCTATTTATTAGCACAGCATGTAACGCCACCGATGATTAAACAGCAAACTGGAAAAATCGTGTTTATATCTTCAGCAGCCGCACGCGGTGCCAAAGGTCGAGTCAATTACTCCGCTTCTAAAGCTGGTGTCCAAGGAATCACACGTACTTTAGCATTAGAGCTTGGTCATGAAGGCATAACTGTCAATGCTGTAGCACCGGGGTTTATTGATACTGAAATGAGCGAGATTTCAGCACAGTCTGCAGCAAAGAGAGGCATCAATGACTTTCAACAATTCAAGGAAAGATTTATTGCAAGTAATCCAATCCAACGTACGGGCAAACCAAAGGATATTGCAAATGCCATTTTATTTTTAGCTTCAACAGAGGCGGATTACATCACAGGCCAAACATTATATGTAACCGGCGCGCCGTAACGGGAGGGGTATAAGATGAAATTACTAGGTATTAGCGGAACATTGGTAGGTTCAAAGCCAGCTATTTTAGTAGATACATTGCTTAAACAAGTGAAAACGCATAAGCCCGATATTGAGATTGATTTCATAGATGCACGCCAATATGATTTGAATTTTTGCGATGGACGGTCTACAGAGGCTTATAACACTGATACGCAAGCTTTTATTAAAAAAATAACAGAGGCAGATGCATTTATTGTCGGAACGACCATTTTGCATAGTGCTATGCCTAGTGTGCTTAAAAATATTTTCGAGCTTGTACCAGTTCATGCTTTTGCGAATAAAAGTGTTCTTTTTGCGGTGAGCGGCGGTAATGAGCAGCATTACTTAGCTGTAGAAAGTTCAATTAAACCAGTTGCCAATTATTTAAAAATGTATTCTTTCCCAGAATATGCTTTTGTTCTGTCCTCTCAATTTACCAAGCAAAATAGGATATCAGCAGAAGTGGATAGTCAATTACAAGCTTTAACTAGGCATTTTTCAGAGTACATGATGAGTTTAAAAAATATCAAGGAGGAAGTTGTATGACAAATATACAAGCGACATCAGAACAATTATTTAAAGAGGTAATGGGTAGCTATCCATCAGGCGTTACAGTGGTAACGACAGTCGATAAAGAACAACAGCCAGTCGGACTAACTGCCAATTCGTTTGTATCTGTTTCGATTGATCCGCTATTAATCCTATGGTGTATTGATAAAAAATCAGGAAGCTATGCTGCTTTTGATGAAGCTAATCATTTCGCTGTCAATATTTTAGCAGCAGAGCAATCAGATATTTGTTGGGCTTTTGCAAGTCGATCAGAGCCAGACCGCTTTAGTAAATGTTCATGGGAAATGACCGAATCAAATGTACCAATTATTAAAGAGGCGTTTGCTAACTTAGTTTGTAAGAAGCATCAAGTTGTGGATGCAGGCGATCATTATATTTTAATTGGAGAAGTAATAGATATTGAAAAAAATGACCATGAACCAATGCTTTATTTCCGCCGTAAAATTGGTGCAGTACCGGATGATTTTGGTGAGTAGGAGGCAGTGATATATGCAGCAGTCTCCAACCTATATAAATGAAAAAATTATGCGGTATTTACAACATGATCCGGATTTTCAAAAAGTGTTTGAACAATTTACCGCAGCACCTTGGCGCAGTAAGCATTTAGATACAAAAACGAAAGAATTAATTAATATTGCGTTAAGTGCCTCTCCAACACATTTAAATAAAGAGGCGGTTCAATTTCATATTAAACAGGCATTAGAAGCCAATGCGACTCAGGAAGAGATTGCCGAAGTATTAAAAACCGTCAGTATTTTAGGTGTGCATACTTGCGCAGTCGGAATTCCAATAATGATGGCGCACTATCGCACTGAAGAGAAATTATCGAATAAGTTAACGTATACTCCTGAGCAGCAAGTACTCAAAGAAAAGTTTATTGCAACGATGGGCTACTGGAATGATTTTCGGGACGACTTAATTCATATGGATACAGCTTACTTTGAAGCTTATTATGATTTTTTAACTATACCGACACGCAGAGGGATATTAGAGCCAAAAATCATTGAATTCATTTATATAGCCATAGATTCTTCAACTACCCATTTATTTGAAAAGGGCATAGAGGTACATATAAAAAATGCTATACAGTGTGGCGCAACACAAGGAGAACTACTAGAAGTATTCCAACTAACTTCTGCATTAGGATTTCATACATTATTAGACATGCTGCCAATTTTAGAAGAGGAAGTAGCAAAAAAAATAAAATTAACTAAAGGATGAATCAGATGGTGAATGTACTGACAGAAGACTTATTAGATTTAAAGCGAGGAGTACGCGACTTTATCGACAATGAGGTAGATGCTGTTGCAGACCACATTGAGAGAGAGGATCAAGTGCCAGAACGGATTTTGAAAATGAGTCAAGAAATGGGCTTATTTGGCCTTAGTATTCCTGAAGAGTATGGCGGTTTAGGCTTGGATATGACCGGGAAATGCGGTATTTATGAGGAGCTTGGCCGTACCATTAATGGCTACACTACGTTAATTGGTGCGCATACAGGTATTGGATCAGTAGGTATTGTGGAAATTGGGAATGAACAGCAAAAGCAAAAATACTTGCCGAAAATGGCCACGGGAGAATATATTGGCGCATTTGCTCTTACAGAGCCAAGTGCAGGGTCTGATGCAACTGCCTTGCAAACAACAGCCGTACGCAAAGGCGATAAATATGTGATAAATGGCTCGAAGCACTATATTACGAATGCGCCAGAGGCAACTGTATTTACTTTAATGGCTATAACGGATAAAGGGAAAGGTGCAAAAGGAATTACATCCTTTATTATTGAAAAAGATTTCCCAGGATTAATTATTGGAAAGCATGAGGAAAAAATGGGTTTGCGTGGCTCTCATACTGCGGAAGTTTTCCTTGAAGATTGTGAAGTACCAGTCGAAAACGTACTTGGTGAAGAAGGTATGGGCTATGTCAATGCATTGAAGATCTTAGCGAATGGTCGTGCTGGGTTAGCTGCACGAAACTTAGGTTCATCCCAAAAATTGTTGGAAATGTCCGTCAAATATGCAAGTGAACGTGTTCAATTTGGGAAGCCGATTATACAGCAGCAAATCATTCAACATTATCTAGCTGAAATGGCATTGGATATCGAATCCCTGAGAGCTTTAACATATCATGTGGCCGGCTTAGTAGACCGTGAACAAAAAGTAATCAAAGAAGCAGCAATGGTGAAGCTATTTGGTTCAGAAGTTTATAACCGTGTAGCAGATAAAGCGGTGCAGATTCATGGAGGCATTGGTTATATTCGTGAATATGCCATTGAGCGTTATTATCGTGATGCCCGGATTACGAAGATTTATGAAGGGACATCGGAAATTCAAAAAAATATAATTGCCTCTCAATTGATTAAAGAATACGTGAAATAACCGCTATACGGGAGTGATTACATGGAACAGCCATTAAGCGGCATAAAAGTTTTGGATTTATCTAGAACACTAGCCGGACCATACGCAACTATGATGCTCTCAGATATGGGAGCAGATATTATTAAAGTGGAGCAAACGAATGTAGGGGACGAATCTAGGAGATTCACACCGCCAATATGGAATGATGAAAGTTGTTATTATTTATCAGCTAATCGAAATAAAAAAGGCATTACTGTCAATTTAAAGACAGAGGCAGGTATTGAGATTATCAAAAGGCTAGTAAGCACAGCGGATGTTCTTGTAGAGAACTTCCGGACAGGTACGATGGAAAAACTGGGAATTGGCTATGAAGTGATAAAAGAGATTAATCCACGAATTGTTTTCTGCTCAATATCGGGTTTTGGGCGGACAGGCCCAGAAAAGGATCGGGCTGGTTATGATGTATTGCTGCAAGCATACGGGGGGTTAATGAGCATTACTGGAACAGAGGAAGCACCGGCAAAAGCAGGGATGTCTATTGCAGACTTATCAACAGGAATCTTTGCTGCATTTTCCATTGTCAGTGCATTGATGGGCGTCCAGAAGAATGGGGTCGGACAATATTTAGATGCTAGTCTATTAGACTGCCAAGTTGCCTTGCTAAACCACATGGCAACAGGCTATGTGGCAACAGGAACCTATCCAAAACGTATGGGAACTGCACATGGGACGCTTGTTCCATATGGCGGATTTCGGACTAAAACGGATGACATAGTACTTGCCGTTGCAAATGATGGATTATGGAAAAAGTTATGTCATGCATTAGACTGGCGAGATTTGTTAATTGATGAGAGGTTCCTTTATAATAAAGACCGTGTTGCCCTTCGAGTGGAGCTGGAGATAATTATGAATGATAGATTTTCAACAATGACCGCGGAAACTATTATCGATGCTTTGACGAATGAAGGCGTGCCATGTGGACCAATTCAAAATATTGAACAAGTGTTGCAAAACCCCCAAGTCATTGCACGAGAAATGATGGTGCCAATAGCCCATCCAAATGTACCTGACTTACAAGTACCAGCATTCCCGGTTAAATTTTCGGGTACACCAGCGATTGTACATTCACCCCCCCCTTTGCTTGGTCAGCATACAAATGAGGTACTCCAGCAACTAGGGTATGCTGAACAAGAAATCGCTCATTTAAAAAGCCAAGGAATCATTTAATACCTTTAATTAAATAAGCAAAAAAGCAAGGCTCGATCAAATGCCTTGCTTTTTTAGTGGGCTGATAGGGAAAAATTATCTTGGGATATTTTACTTTCATACATTAAATAATTTAAATAGCTTAGTAGCTGCATAAGTTGAGGTGAGGAATTCGATGTATCTTTTTTATATAAAAGATAGAGCAGTTCCTCAGCAGTATAAGATTGCTGCTGTAAATGTTGTTGAATTGCCTGCAATTTTTTAAAATGACGATGTTTTAACGTCTCGATTAACTCGGCAGGTTGTTCGATCATGGCTCCATGGCCAGAAAATCCAAGAGTCATTGGAAGGGATGTAAGCTTATCTAAAGAATTTAAATAGATTTGAAGTGGGTTTTGAAATGTTTCTTCTATAATTAATACGGGGCTGAAATCTGCTATTAAATGGTCACTGGCAAATAATACTTGGTCGTTTTCAGCATAAAAAGAAAATTGGTCAATGGAATGCCCAGGAGTTGCGATGGCTTGGAATGTGTAGTCGTCAAAATGAAACCTATGATCTTCTTCAAATGTTTCATCAATTTGAAAATCATATGCCTCTGCTTCATTAAGTAATTGCTTTTGTTGATAGGGGTATGTAATACCATAGCGAGCAGCACTTTTAATAAGACCATGGTTTGTTGTGTCCTGCTGCATAGTTTGGAGCTTTCGTTTGCTGATTACTGATGCGATAATACATAAAGGCATCTGCTTTTGTAGTAAATGGCAACAGCCGATATGATCTGTATGAATATGCGAAATAATGAGATGTGTAATAGGCTTAGTTAATGTCTTTAAAAACTGTTGCCAGAATATTTTCGATTCATTATTATTCTCACCACAATCAATCAGTACATAATATGTATTAAATTCGAGTAAATAACAATGTACGTGACGATTATAGACAGAAGGCAACGTAATTTGAGAGATTCGATTTGTCAGTTTCTTTAACAATGCCACACCCCTTTTTATAAAATTCAGTTTATTTAATTATACCAAATATTACATGTAATACAATTATTGTCAGACAGTCAAGGAAGTGTCCTTACGCTTTTGCTGGCACGCCTATCCTACGAGATATTGTCGGCATCATGACCAGCAAGGCAGTCCTTTCCGTTCCATTTTTAACGGGTTAAAAGGGAAGCAAAGTCGTAGATTCTTACTTGTAGATAAGCCGGACATAGAGCTGCCTTATACTCGGAATCTTTTTCTTCAGTCGACCATGTTATTCCGTATGGTTGTAAGGATTAGATTCTTCAGCATTTCAGCTTGGAAAACACTCAGAGCTGACGCTGGAGAATTCCTATTATCTTGCATGATGGACTGTGATAGGAATTAGATTGTAAGAAATGGCAACAGTTTATCAATGGACTTGTGGTGCAGGGAGCAATCCAGCTGTAAAATAAAAATATGGAATCCTCGCTACTTTATAGACGCGATGGTTTTTTTGAATTTTTTCAAAGAGCCTCAAGGAAATCAATTTTTGTTTTCTTTGCTTTGATAAGTTTTGAGATAAAAACTGCATCTTTATTTACGAGGTTTATCGCAATAAAGATGCAGCGGATATAAGGATATATAAATAGTATATAATGCTAGTATTTATGATTATGCAGCATTTTGTTCTTTTCGTTTTTCTTGTTCATTAATCATGACAGCACAGGCTGCATCACCTGTAATATTGACAGATGTTCGTGCCATATCCAGAATACGGTCGATCCCAAGAATTAACCCGATCCCTTCAACAGGCAAGTTGACGGAGCTAAGTACCATGGCAAGCATAATCAGTCCTACACCAGGTACACCTGCTGTACCAATGCTGGCAAGAACAGCTGTTAACACAACAGTAACTAAGGCCGTAAACGATAAATCTACACCATAGACTTGAGCGATAAAGATGGTGGCAACACCCTGCATGATGGCTGTTCCGTCCATATTGATTGTCGCTCCTAGAGGTTGAACAAAGCTTGATATTTCTTTTTTAACACCTAAATTATCCTGAGCCGCTTCCATGGATAGAGGTAAAGTGGCATTACTGCTTGATGTACTGAATCCAACTGTCATGGCAGGTGCAAAGCCTTTAAAGAACCATATTGGACTTTTGCGCGCGAAGAAGAAAATGGTTCCTCCATAAACCAATAGAGTATGAAGGATTAGCGCAATTACAACGACTATCATATATAATGCCATCGCTTTCATTGCACTGTAGCCTTGTTCTCCAATTGCTGAAGCAATCAGACCAAATGTTCCATATGGAGCTAATTTCATTACCCAGGTTACGAGATACATGACCAATTCGTTCCCTTGCTCAACCAGCTTTACAATTCCTTCTGTTTTTTTTCCTAAAGCGGTTAAAGCGAATCCTATTAAAGCAGCCATGAAAATAATTTGTAGCATATTACCTTCTGCCATGGCCATGAGCGGATTATCTGGAATAATGGTAATGAATGTTTCTCCGATTGAAGGGGCTTCTTCAGCCTCAAAAGTTGCGTTTTCTGTATCAAATTCGCCTTTTGTTCCCGGAGAAATAACAATCGCAAGAACGATGGCCAATATAATGGCTATACCTGTTGTACATAGGAAGTAGAAAACGGTTTTAAAACCGATGGATCCAAGTTTTTTAGGATCTCCCAGGCCAGCTACGCCTAAAATAATGGAAAACAATACAATTGGGACTACTAACAATTTAATCAGATTAATAAAGATGGTGCCTAAAGGATCGAAAAGAAATTTGTTGAGTGTTTCAAATAGAGATGGGGAGAAAATATTTAGGGAAAGACCTACAAGGGCACCTAAAATTAATGCATAGATAATCTTTTTTGTTAAGTTCATATGTTTCCTCCTTGCTGAATCATAAATTCCGACATAAACTATCATATTTATCCTTATATTCCAAAGATTTGCTATTAATGGACATTTTACCACGGAATGATAAATTACTCATGTAAAATAACTTTAAAGTTATGAAAATAGAATCATAGGGGTAATAAAAAGAGCAAAAAGGAAGAGAAGGCTTATGGATGCTTCTCTTCCTTTTGTTTCTATATAATCACTACCATTTATTTTTTATGGTGACGTTTCAGCATTTGCTGATCAATCGCCTCATCAATGCCTTGATAATAGATTTTGCTATAAAAGCTGGATACCGCTTTTGTCCATGTACTTGACTGTTGGCCACCTGAACGCTCGGATAGGTAATCTGAGTATATTTGATTATAAGCTTCAAGTTCTTCTTGTATATCGTGCTGATAGGTTTCACTATGATAGACCGCTTTTACCGGCAGGCGTGGTTTTAAACCTGGATCTTCTGCTGGATAGCCGATACATAGGCCTGCAATGGGAAGAACATAGGAAGGTAGGTTAAGTTCTTTTATGACTTCATCTAAATTTCTCCGTATACCGCCAATGCAGACTGTACCAAGGCCTAATGATTCAGATGCTGTAATGGCTGCTTCTAGAGCAATTCCAACATCAGTAGCCCCGACCAATAATGTATCAATATTTTCAGGGACCGCAAATGGGGTGTTTTCGAGTTTGCTGGATAAATAAGCTCTATAAAAGTCTGAGCAGAATACGAGGAATACAGGGGCCTCTTCAATATGTTTTTGCCCGCCGCAAAGCTCTGCAAACTTTTTCTTTCTGATAGGGTCTTTAACGGCAATAACGGAAACTTGTTGTCCATTTATCCAGCTTGGTGCAGCTTGGACAGCTTTCATGATTTGTTCTAATTGTTCATCCGTTACTGTTTTGTCCTTATAAGATCGGATGGAGCGGTGTGATAATAAGGTATTCATTATTTCGTTCACGATGAGGTCTCCTCCTTCGGTATTTTGTTTCGTCTTTAGTATAGTACAAACGGGTTTATGATCCCTAATAGAAAGACAGCTAAGGAGTTGTTATGCAAATAATTAAGCCAGTAGACCCTCTAAAGCTGTACCCGTAGAAGGATGATAAAAATGTCACTTAAAAAAGTAAAATAGGTAAGAGGGAGTACAATTTGTGTGTACATCCTTACTTAAGACAAGGTAGATATCATGATCTATAATTGGTGGGTGCACTGAAGAACATAATCATTGAATCCTAAAAAATAAGCAGTAGAGTCTGAGAATTTTAACTCGATTCACAGATTCTACAGCTTATTTAAATCACTCATCAACATATTTACACCCGGGCTAATTTTTCGTTTCGTGATACCATTTTAAGGTACCGATAAACACTTGATTCTGACATCCCCATTATTTCGGAAACTTCATTAATAGTGCCTTTTCTATCAAATATCCCTTTTTCTTTTAATTTAGTGATAGCTAGTTTCTTTTGATCGGGTGATAGTTGGGCACCGGATTCTACTATATTTTTATCGATAACTGTATAAATGATCGTACGTACGTGATCATGAAGTTTTTCAACAGGTTGTTCTTGATCGGTTCTCTTTTCGATCTGTTCTATATCCATGCTTAGATTCGCTAACTTTAAAATATCTTTGGCGACTTTTCGATAGACGTCTGCATCAAAATTTATACATAAAAGTCCCTGTACTTGACCTTCAGGATCTTTTATAAACAGAGTGGATGAACGAAATTTTTTTCCTCGTGGACCTTCGCCGACATATCCGACAACATACTCATTATTTAGATAAGCCTTTTCGTTGATTAACTTTTTTGCATAGTTTGTTAAGGGGCTATTTAAAGATCTCTCACTTAAGTCCCCATTAACTATGTGACCAATATGAGAACCTCCATCAGCGTTTAAAATATGTAAAACAAATTCATAATTAGCTCCTAAAATTTCTCCAAAATAATTCATTATATTTTGATAATGTCGAAATAGTTCGTTATCCAATTCAGTAATCCTCCTTTTACGAAACTATTTAATGGAACGTGCTGAAACGAAATACATATCAACACCCTAGATGCAAGTTATAATTCTCCATTATAAGTAAGCGCTTTAATTCTATGCTTTGTTTACAGAAGTAGGAAATCCACGGGGCCTTAAATTAATTTTGCATAATCTATATTGTAAGGTACTTTCTACCAATAATTATATCAAACCTATCACAATCTAGTAAAAAATTTTTACAAAAATAAATTTTCTCTATTTTTGATTGACATATTAATCCATTTGAGTGATACTTTGTGCAAGTAGTAAAAAAAAACTACTATAATAATTTTTTGGAAAAGTTTAATAGGGACCAATTTAAGAATGGACAAATTTTGCAATATTTATTAATGTCCTTACACTCTTGAAAGTTATTCATAACGTTCATTAAAACACTATGAATAGAAAGATGTATTCTTGCCAGAGCCATGCGGTACCCTCATACCTGAAGCTTTTCTATTTTATGCTAAAGGTGGTGTATCTGGATTCGGATTTATTCAACTATTAGAAACAGTAACTCATTATTATTTGAGGCATTATTACAGTAATAAGAAGACAATGTTGATTAGGTTTAAAATAAATGTAATCTGCAAATTTTGGATAAAAATGAAAACCTTTACATTAAGAACGTTGTTTATTAAGCTCGATGGTACTAAACATATTGATTGGATAGATGGGTACTAGTAGATGACTGATTTTATCCATTCAAACGGTATTTATCGGGTGCGTAATGAATCTTTAAAGAAATGGTCCCAATTTAGAAGCTTTATTTGACACTCGAGGGTATATAAAAGGAGAAATTATATTATGAATGGAAATACAGCGAAAAAACTCGATTTGCCAGTTGAAGATAGTTTAGTAAAAGAAAATTTTCCAGATCCTCAGAAATGGCATAAACAAGATACCACCTGGGCATTGAGCCTATTTGGAACAGCCATTGGTGCAGGTGTTCTCTTTTTGCCGATTAATGCAGGTTCAGGAGGGTTACTATCATTACTGTTAATTACCATCCTTGCTTTTCCTGTTATGTACTATTCCCATAGGGCACTTGCTAAAATGATCGCCGCTTCAAATTCTCCTGATCAGGGGATTACAGGTACAATAAGAGAGTATTTTGGGAATAAGGCAAGTATCATCTTTAACATCGTATATTTCTTCTCCATTTATACGATTGTGCTTATGTATTCGGTTGCACTCACAAATACGGCAAGTAGTTTTATGGTAAATCAATTGCATATGAGCGAGCCGCCAAGGGCTATTTTATCTCTTGTATTGGTACTCGGTCTGATTGTGATCTTGAACTTTGGACAAGACATTACTGTCAAAGTAATGAGTATGTTAGTCTATCCATTCATAGCTTCGCTGATGTTTATCGCCATATCTTTGATTCCGCAATGGAATACTTCGATCTTTAGTGCTTCAAATGTTTCAACAGCTTCATCAGGAACAGGATATTTAGGAGTTATTTTGTTGATATTGCCAATTATCGTCTTCTCATTTAATCATTCTCCTATCGTATCTTCCTTTGTTATGAAACAAAGGGCAACCTATGGAAGAGATGCTACTGACGCCAAATGCGCACAGATACAAAAAGTTTGTTATATCATGACATTCGCTGTTGTAATGTTCTTTGTTTGGAGTAGTGTATTAAGTCTAACTCCAAATGATCTTGTCATGGCAAAAGAACAGAATTTATCTATTCTATCTTATCTAGCCAATGAACTGGATTCCCCAGTAATTGCCATTGCAGCTCCGATTATTGCATTCGTGGCCATCACAAAGTCCTTCCTTGGCCATTATGTAGGAGCTTACGAGGTGATGCGTGACATGATTATCGCCACTAGTAAAGCCCGTGGGAAAAATATAAAAGAGAAAACAATTAAAACATCCATTCTAGTTTTTGTAGTCTTAACATGTTGGTATACTGCTTATGCAAACCCTAGCATTCTTGGACTAATTGATACTCTCAGCGGACCATTGGTTGCTGCTATCCTTTGTGTATTACCAATGTATGCAATTCGTAAGGTACCTGTACTAGCAAAATACAGAGGCAAAATGAGCAACGTGTTTGTCATTGTTATAGGCGTGCTCACAATCCTTGCAAGTATTAAAGCGTTCTTCTAATTTACTTTTTTAGGATTATAAGTGAATTGGAAGGTATAAAAAGTAAAAACGTATAAAGGTTAAGTCAACGATATAGCTGTGTTCCCTAACTTTTTGGGAAGGCAGCTTTTTTTAGTAATGTATGACTAGAGTTTTGTCCCTGATTGTGGGGAAGGTAATCTACAGCATTTGCATAATGTAAGCAGGGGAATCCAAGCATTTATAGAATATATAAATGATTAATATTTTGCAGGTATAAGAGAAGAATGATTAGAGTAGAGAAAAAGCTTGGGAGTTCACATTCATATAGCATACAAATGTGAATTTCAACCGACAGAGAGTCTTCATTACATCATTTTTAAATACATAAAAAAGAAACGATTCCAATTGAATCGTTACTTATTACATTTCGCCGAGCATGGCTATACACCAATCATGATCTTGCTGTATAGAGCCAAAAAAGCCTATTTCCCACTTATCAATAATAGCAAGCATTTCATTTTTCATAGCATAATCTGTCTTTTCTATATGTTCTTTTAATGTAGATATAGTTTGATGGGTGATCGGGATAAATTCTTCATAATTGTATGTTTCTATAAAGTCATTTTTCTCCTCTTTTACTTCAATTTTACTATGAGTCATTCTATGCATAATACTGTAAACATCAATTTCGGAGCTATTTTCACCAATTTTGAGCTGATATTCATTATTGGAATATCCAAGTTGGGATAAATATTCTTCCTCAGGAGTATTAGAATCGGCATTAGAAGGCAGTTCTCTATCTATAACACCCGTTATCCAAAAAGATAAGCAAAAAATGGCTGTTGCAGTTGTCACAAATGAACCCGCAACTAGTAATTTATGTATCATCTCAGGCACACCCCGTAATCTAAAGATTCTGTGTATCTATATATTATCATTTCATATTTTGGTAATTTATTCAAAATATATGGATGGTTATTTACGATAATAGTCAGACAGTCTGTTTACGTAAAAATAGAATAGGAGAAATAACATGAATGCGATTGCTTGGAGTATTGTAGCTTGTGAAGTATTGTTTTGGGTGTTTATTATTATGGGCTTGATAACTAGATATTTTTTTAAAAAAGAGAAACTAGGTTTATTTCTTTTGGCCATGACACCTGTTGTTGATGTGATATTACTAGTTATTACAGGAGTAGATTTGTATATGGGGGCAACAGCTACAAAGGCTCATGCTATCTCAGCCGTATATATCGGTATATCCATTGCGTTTGGTAAAAGTATGATTCAATGGGCAGATGAAAGGTTTCAGTATTATATCGTTAAGCAAGGCGATAAACTTATTAAAAGGGTTGGTCTTGATTATGCCAAACATTATTTTAAAGGGTGGTTACAGCATCTCCTAGCCTACTGTATCGGGGCTGGATTGCTAGTAGGTATGGTATTTTTCATAAATGATCCAACCAGAACAGAGGCATTATCAGATATTTTTAAAGTATGGTCATTAGTAGTAGGCGTTGACCTAGTAATCAGCATTAGTTATTTCATATGGAGAAAATAAGTTTTAAAAACTTGATGGTTACAACGAAAGCATGTTTTCTCAAAAAATAAAATACTATAAGTCGATTATAATGACAGTTTTGGAGGGGAAAGATGAAACTAAATTATTGGGAAGAAGAGTATAAAACTACTGATAAAGAATATTTATGGGGACTGCAACCGAATAGCATCTTATCAAAATACGCTGAATTGATCCCGCAAAATGGTAAGATTCTGGATATAGGTGTAGGAGAAGGAAGGAATGCGTTATTTTTCGCTAAACAAGGTTTCAGTGTGGAGGGAATCGATATTTCAGAAACAGCTATACAGCGGTGTATGGAACTTTCGCAAGAATATAACTTGCATATGGATGCAAAGGTTGATGACATTATATCATTTAAAATAAAACCTAATTCTTATTCTTTAATTATACTTTCCAATGTACTCAATTTCTTCCCTGAACATGATATAAGAAATATTGTAGAAAAGGTCAAAAAGGGATTGTCAAAAAATGGGCTAGTCTATATCAATGTATTTGATAATCATGAACCAGGTAGAGTGAAAGCTAGCGAACAGTATAGGCAGCTGAGGGAAAATTCATTTTATAACGAGTGCTTGGATATGTTTATTCATTATTTTACAAAAAGCGAATTAGAGGGCTATTTTTTAAACTTTAAATCAATTAGCTTTTGCCAGTCACACTCTTTAGATCTGTCACATGGAGAACCTCATTATCATAGTACAATGGAATTACTGGCTCAGAAGCCTTAATCAATAAATAAATTCATTAATGTGATGTTGAATTAAGGAAGGGATCCCTTATGAAAGAAGAGAGTTTAATCTGCAACCCACTTTACTAAGTGGGTTTTTGTTTTCAGTGGTTTTCCTAGAGCATTATTTCTACTCATTCCAAGCTAATGTTGAATGATTTTTTACATAGTTCTTCTTTTCTGTTAATCTTAATGAGAAAATATACCTATTGATTCGACAAAATAACTTATTATTCTATTTATTCCGACATTTTTTTATTAGGTTTTTCCTATAGTCAATACAAATCGTTTTCTGTTATACTTTTTAGGTAAATATTCTCAGCTGAGGCGGAAAATAACATGAAAATAGTAGTTAGTGGTTATGGAGTAATAGCCCCAAATACACGAAATATTGATGAATTTTTATATAATTTACAACAAGGTGTCAACTCATTGGAATTATTAGAAGATGAAGGATACAAAAATGAATCCAATATAGTTGGACTAATACATCATGGATTAGAAGAATTAGAGAAAGATAGGAAAGTTAATCGATTACCTAAAGTCTCTAAATTAGGAATCGCGGCAGGAAAAGAGGCATTGGAATCAGCAAGGATTAATATAGAAGGAAAAAAAGTTGGAGTTTTCTTTGGCACATCACTTGGGTCCATTACAGAAAGACCATTCCAGGACTCTGTTATACATATCAATAATGATGAATATAAAAAAGTACCTATTACATTCCCTCACTATGTTAATTATCATAGCATTACTTCATCAATTGCTTACTTTTTAGGTGCAAAAGGTATAACTAGAACTATCACTACCGGTTGCACATCTAGTCTGGAAGCAATCGAATCGGCTTTGCTATATTTGAAGTCCGGTAAAATTGATGTAGCCATAGTAGGTGGAACGGAAAGCTCCATTGACAGAACGGTCACTTATTCATTTGCTAGAACACGAGTGTTGCCACTTGACCAAGATATGAAAGATGGAGCGGTACCTTTCCAAGAAAATAGTAAAGGATTTGCAATAGCAGAAGCTGCCGGTGCCTTGGTATTAGAAAGAGAAGAAGATGCACTTCATCGCGGAGCTTCAATTAAAGGGGAATTTGTAGACGCTATCTCTAATAATGATGGAATTTACATTTATAGCACGGATCAAACTGGAGAACAAATGGTAAGTGCCTTAAAAGAAATCACATATGGCCGATCCCCAGATTATATCAACAGTCAGGCACTTGGGATCCAGATAAATGATCGTATAGAGGAAAGGTGCTCAAGGGAATTATTCAACCATCAAACGCCTTACACATCAATAAAAAGTATGTTCGGCAATGCTCTTGGGGCCAGTGGAATCTTACAAGTTATATCTTCACTATTGAGTGTGGAACATAATTTTATCCCACCTACTATAAGAACAACCAAAAAAGGCTATGAAGAGATGAATATTGTGACCGAAACAAAATATCAGGAAGTTAATGAAGTTGCCGTTACCAATCATGGACATGGAGGAAATAACGCTTGTGCTTATATCAAAAAATACACACCCAATTATTCAGCAATGGAGTGCGAAAGTAAATGATTATCGGATTACTAGTATGTAGCATTGGTTTAAGTCCTTTACTTGTCTCTTTTGTTATCAAAAGTATGTATAATAATTCAAGTTTGTCATCAAGCCTATTTTTGTATTTGTCCTTTATTACCATTTGGCAACTTGATATTGGAAGTCTATATTTTTTAGATACTTTTTCTGAGAATACCATTCTATGGTTATTTAAAGTTTTACGCATAGGGCCTACTTTTGGGGTGCCAATAGTTCTCTATTTAGCGTACACAATCATAAAAGATCAGCCTACTATGTTAAAAGAGACTGATTGGTTGTTGAGAGTTTCTCGGGTATTGCTTACTAAAAAATCACTCATTTTCTTTACTATTTGGAGCGGAGTCTTATATGTGATCAACCTAACAAATTTGGGTATTAGCGGGTTAACTGTAGAGAAGGCTGCTTCATCCAGTTTTTATTATCCAGTATATGGACCTCTAGGCTGGATATTCATTGCCCATATGTTTGGATTTATTATCTTCGTATTCCTTGTCTTTTGGATTTCAAGGAAAATTTCTAACCCAAGCTTTAGAAATCTTTTAACAGCCATTTCTTTAGCTTCCATTTGGCTAATTATACTCGGTTTATTTAATTTTTCTCCTGCTATGGGTGCCATTACAAGTAGTATTGGAGTCATTATATTCTCCATTTCAATTTTTCATTTTTATGTTAAGTTGAACACCAGTCTAAAAGAGAGTTACTATAACTTGATGGAACGACAAAAGAAGCTGGACTATACTGGGAATTTGGCAGGAAGTTTAATTCATGAAGTCAAAAATACCAACCAAATCATCAAGAGTTTCTCGAGTCTTCTTAGTAAAAGTAGTGACTTAAATGATGCAGATAAGAGAACGTTGGATATGATACAAAAGTCTTCTGATCATTTAGGGAAACTAACCAATAATTATAAAGACTATATGAAGTCATCTAACCTGGTCCTGAAAAAGGAAAACTTAATAGAGGTTATTCAAGAATCCATTAACCTATCTTCTGAAATGTTGCGAACGAATCAGGTAGAAATAGAGTTTCACAATAAATATCAACCATTAATTACCTATGTGAATCGTACTAATTTGGGACAAGTTTTCATCAACTTAATCAAGAATAGCGTAGAAGCTATGCCAGAAGATCGAGCGAATAAGAAAATAATGATTAAAACAGAATTAAAAAATGAACAGATTTTAATTCATTTTATTGATACAGGAAAAGGGATCCCGCCAGCTAACTGGGAAAGTGTATTTGATCCATTTATCTCAATAGATAAGCGAGGGATGGGTTTGGGTTTACCTTTTGTTAAGAAAACGATTATAGAGCATTTAGGTACCATTTCCATTGCTGAAAGCTGTCCCGAAGGAACTCACTTTATCATCGAATTACCACAGAATGGTATATTGGATATAATGAGTAAAGGCAACGCATAAATAGGCAATGTTTTAGCAGCAATCCTTTCTAGGGTTGCTGCTTTTGTTTTACGACAATTCTAGAGATAAATTATAAAAATAGTATGTAACCTCGAACTCCTTCATTTTTATATACATATTAGAATGGAATAAACATGCTTGTTAAAGGGAAATAAATGATTAAGGGAGGATGAGGGGATAGTGAATATAACATATTACGATTCTGTTAAGCCATTTAAGGAAAAAATCGAACCGATTCTTTTAAAAGAGGAAGCGATGCATAATGTCATTCTAGGAATCGTGAACCATTTAGTCCAAAATCCAATAGATTCTGCAAAACTATTTATGTGTACGGTAGAGGAAGAGGATCAGATTGTCCTTATTTTCTTACGAACCTATCCACATAATCTGTTGATTGCAGGCATTCCTGATCCAGAAGAAGCAATATCATTCGCTGTACACACCTTTATGGAAGCTGGATTCATGTTTCCGGGTGTTACTGGAGAAAAGAAAGTTTCTGAATTATTTGCGAAGAAATGGGAGCGAGCAACGGGGATGGAATGGTATGTTGGTGTTCAGCAGGGAATCTATAAGATAACCAAACTAAAACCTATTACTTCCACGACGGGTTATCTCCGTCCGGCAGTCCCTGAAGATGCTCCTTTAGTTGTTGAATGGATTAAGGCATTCACTGAATATACAGTTGAATCTTTATCACTTAAAGAGTGTCAGGATAAAGCAAATGAGTTTATAAAGTGTCAGTCATTATATCTATGGATAGATCAGCATCGACCGGTATCAATGGTGAAGTGGGCACGTCCGAAGAAAAATGGAATTGTAGTCTCGTTGGTTTATACCCCAGATGAAGAAAGAGGAAATGGCTATGCAAGCTCTTCTGTCCATGCTTTTACGAAGCAACTGTTAGAGAAATACTCATTTTGCAGTCTATATACGGATTTATTGAACCCGATCCCTAATTCAATCTATCAAAAAATAGGATATGAATGGGTATGTGAATCGAGCATGATTCAATTTGGGATTAATCCGAAGGGAGAACTAGTGGTATAGATATTTCTTATATCACTATTTTATAATAGTCGATTTATGGGAAAATTTTGATTTCTGCGTGAATTAAGTGTAAACCTTTGAGTATAATCACCAAAACATGGTAGAATGATGTCGGAAATGTTTTATCCTTCCGACTTTTTTGATAAACGTTATTATTATATATTATTCAGTCGCAGGATTAAGGCAAAACAATGTTAAACAGGGGGATTTCATAATGAAACTTGATACACCTGTAACAAACCCTTGGCTTGAGTTTCAGGGGCCAAATTTGGGTTACGTCCAGGAAATGTACGAAGTTTTTTTACAGGACCCAGAGCAAGTGGATCCGGATTTGGTGAGATTATTTGAAGAGTGGGGGCCTCCAACTTTAGAGGAAACCGAACAAACAAGGGGTAATCAAAGTAAAGAAGTTTCAGGCGCACAATTTACATCTCAAATGATGTATAAAGTTGCTCAGGCTGTTAAATTGGCTGAAGATATTCGAACAAATGGACATCTGGCCGCGGATATTTATCCGTTATACAGCAAGCAAAAAAAAGATATCAATCTGGGATTAGGTAAATATGATTTAACGACTGATGAATTGAAAGCGATGCCAGCTTCTCTAATCAGTGATGTTTTGCCTGCTCATATTAAAGATGGCCATGAAGCTATTGAATATTTAAAAGTGTTATACACTAGAACGATTGCTTTTGAATTCGATCATATCCATGACATGGAAGAGAAAAAGTGGCTTACACAAATGGTAGAACATACAGCCTCCGGTTTTGCTATTTCGGCAGCTAAAAAGAAAAATTTGTTAAAGCGCTTAACAGAAGTGGATGGATTTGAAAGATTCTTACATAAAACCTTTGTTGGACAAAAGAGATTTTCAATAGAAGGTGTCGATTCTTTAGTGCCACTCCTTGACGAATTAGTCTCAAAATCCGTTCGCGGCGGGACAACTTCCATCAATATTGGAATGGCACACAGGGGTAGATTGAATGTACTAGCTCATGTACTGGGCAAACCGTACAAAAAAATATTCTCGGAGTTCCAACATGCTCCTGATAAAAAATTAGTACCATCAGAAGGATCAATTGGTGTTACGTTCGGATGGACAGGCGATGTGAAATACCATCTAGGTGCAGATCGTAAACTTAAAGAAGAAAATACAAGAGAAGCGATTATTACGTTGGCTAATAACCCAAGTCACTTGGAATTTGTCAATCCAATCGTAAACGGATATACAAGAGCCGTACAGGATGACAGAAGTCAAAAAGGGTATCCTGTTCAGGATCAAAATTCCAGTATGTCTATTATTATACATGGAGACGCAGCTTTCCCGGGTCAGGGAATTGTTGCAGAAACCTTGAATTTAAGTCGCCTTGATGGGTATCAAACGGGAGGAACTGTTCATATTATCGCGAATAATATGATTGGATTTACAACAGAAAGCCGTGATTCTCGCTCTACTCGTTACTCAAGTGACCTGGCAAAAGGGTATGAAATTCCGATTATACATGTTAATGCAGATGATCCTGAGGCGGTCTTGGCGGCAGCATATGTGGCTATTTTATATCGCCAAACCTTCCAAAAAGACTTTTTAATAGATTTAATTGGATATAGACGTTATGGCCACAACGAAATGGATGAGCCAATGACAACAAATCCACAAATGTACAAGATGGTGCATGAGCATCCAACACCAAGAGAGGTGTATGCTAAGAAACTAGTTGAAGAGGGGCTTGTCACAGAGGAAGAGGTAGCTAGTTTAGAACAGGAACTTTTTGATAAGTTGAAAGATTACTATAATCAAGTTGGGGCTAAAGAAGATTCTCCGCTTGAAGCAGCTGATGTTCCTAAGATTATTGAATCCGGTATTCCGAAAGTAGATACAAAAGTGGAGCTGGATGTATTAAAGAAAATAAATGCGGACCTTCTAAAAAGGCCGGAGAACTATAAAGTATTTAATAAGCTCGATAAAATCCTAATGAGAAGACAGGATGCTTTAAACGAAGGAAATAAAGTCGACTGGGCCTTAGCAGAAACACTTGCTTTTGCAAGTATTTTACAGGATGGTACTCCAGTTCGTCTTACTGGTCAGGACTCTGAGCGTGGCACCTTTGCTCACAGAAACATTGTCCTGCATGACAGTGAAACGGGTGAAACCTACTCTCCATTACATGGACTAGAGGGGGCAAAAGCTTCTTTTGCTGTTCATAATAGTCCGTTATCTGAAGCGGCAGTTATTGGATTTGAATATGGGTACAATGTACAATCCCCTGATACGCTTGTATTATGGGAAGCGCAATATGGCGACTTTGCCAACACAGCTCAAGTATTCTTTGATCAATTTATTGCTGCCGGCCGAGCAAAATGGGGTCAAAAATCAGGCTTAGTGATGCTGTTGCCTCATGGCTATGAAGGTCAGGGTCCTGAACATTCCAGTGCCCGTTTGGAACGCTTTTTATCATTGGCGGCGGAGAATAACTGGACTGTAGCAAATTTAAGTTCCGCAGCACAATACTTCCATATTTTAAGAAGGCAAGCGGCTATTTTGGGCAAAAATGAAGTTCGTCCGCTCGTGTTGATGACACCGAAAAGCTTGCTTAGAAACCAGATTGTTGCCAGTGCTCCTGAAGAATTAAGCGATGGTGAATTTAAGTCCTTTATTGAGCAGCCGGGCTTAGGCACTAACAAAGACAGTGTGGAAAGAATCATCTGTTGTACAGGTAAAATGGCAATTGATTTATCACAGGCAGTTGAAGCTCAAGATGATCTTGATTGGGTTCATATTGTCCGGATTGAAGAAATTTATCCATTCCCACTCAAGGGCGTACAAGAGTTATTTGCTTCTTATCCTAATCTAAAAGAAATCGTTTGGGTACAGGAAGAACCAAAAAACATGGGGGCATGGAATTTCGTAGAGCCACGCCTCGTAACAGCAGCACCAGAAGGAGTTAAGGTTACCTACATCGGCAGAAGAAGACGATCCAGTCCGGCAGAGGGCGACCCAACTATTCATAAACAAGGACAAAATCGAATAATTACCAGCGCATTAACTCGCGAATAGAGGAGGAAATAGAGAGATGGCAGAAGTAAAAGTACCAGAATTAGCGGAATCTATTACAGAGGGAACGATTGCTCAGTGGCTTAAACAACCGGGTGATACGGTTGAAAAAGGGGAATACATTGTTGAACTTGAAACAGATAAAGTCAATGTTGAAATTATCTCTGACTATGAAGGAGTTTTGTCTGAGCAATTAAAAGAAGAAGGCGATATTGTTCTTGTCGGTGAAGCAATTGCCGTTGTAGACGCTGACGGCGCGCCTGCAAGTAGTAAAGAGCAGGAGCCTGCAGCAAAAGAGCAAGAGAAAGAAGAACCAAAAGAAGCAGCGCCAGCTCCTGAACTAAAAGAAGAGAAAAAAGGAAATAAACCAGTAGCTTCTCCATCTGCCCGTAAACTAGCAAGAGAAAAAGGGATTGATTTAAATGAAATCCCAACAGTGGACCCTCTTGGTAGAGTACGTAAGCAAGATGTTGAATCCTATAATGGACAAGCACAACCTAGTGTGCCAGCGCCTAAGCCTCCAAAACCTGAACCAAAAAAAGCTGTACCTGCCCCGGCTCAAGTATCTGGTAAACCGGAAGAGCGTGTGAAAATGTCTCGTAGACGTCAAACGATTGCGAAACGTTTAGTTGAAGTGCAGCATAATACAGCGATGCTGACTACCTTTAACGAAGTAGACATGACGAATATCATGAACTTGCGTAATAAACGTAAGGATGCATTCCAAAAAGAGAATGATGTGAAATTAGGATTTATGTCCTTCTTCACAAAAGCAGTTGTAGGTTCTCTTAAGAAATATCCACTTTTAAACGCTGAGATCCAAGGCGAAGAGCTGCTTATCAAAAAATACTATGATATTGGTGTAGCGGTATCTGCTCCTGAAGGACTGGTTGTTCCAGTGGTAAGAGATGCAGACCGTATGAATTTTGCTGAAATTGAAAGAGAAATAGGCAGTTTGGCGAAAAAAGCACGTGATAATAAATTGGCCCTATCAGATTTACAAGGCGGAACCTTTACGATCACAAACGGCGGTGTTTTCGGTTCCCTAATGTCTACGCCTATCTTAAATGGTACACAAGTAGGGATCCTTGGCATGCATGGGATTAAAAAACGCCCGATTGCTGTTGAGGATGATAAAATCGAAGTTCGCCCAATGATGTATATCGCATTATCTTACGATCACCGTATTGTCGACGGAGCAGAAGCAGTTAGCTTCCTTGCCAATGTGAAAAAATTAATCGAAGATCCGGAATCTTTATTGCTTGAGGGATGATTTTTTTTAAAACTCGATATGATAAATTAATAATTAATATAAGATCCAAATGATTTGTTGTGAAAAGAGTGTCTAATCATACTGATTTGGCACTCTTTTTTTGTACATACATAGTAGTTTGGCCATCATTTAAATACCATGAAGTCAAGTAATAGAGGGATTTTGGGTTAATTTGATATAGCAGAGAATCTCTTAGTAGCCTGAAGGATAAATTAATAATTAATCAAAATATGTGTTTCAAAAAAATCAAAATAATAATGCAATGTAATACTCTAAATTAATATCCATCTTTTTACCTGAATTTAACTGAATAGGTTGACAATTCAGAATGATTAAATTAGTATTAACAACAACTTAAACATAATAATGCGTTGATGAAGAGTAGTAACATTTGAAAAAGTTTTAGAGAGCCGATGGGTGGTGGGAATCGGTACAATTTCATTTGTGAATGGACTTCGGAGTTGCCAGGCAGAACGCGTATGGATCAGTATGCTTTGGCCGATTTAGCCGATCGTTATAATAGGCTGACAGTTAGTTGTTGATGACAACAGCTGTTTTGAAGTGGATTGCTTGTTTCATCCAGCAATCAATGAAGGTGGTACCGCGGGTCTCTCGTCCTTTTTTATAGGGAAGTTAGGCCCTTTTTGTATGGGAAAAAGTAAATACGTAAAACGTTAAGAAAGAGGAGTAGCATAAAAGGACAGCACTACAGAGAGCCGGAGTTGGTGAGAACCGGTATGCAGACTTTATGTGAATGGGCTTTCGAGTGATTCCCTGAATGTTAGTAGGGGAATACGGGATTCCACCGTTAAAAGGATAGGATATTAAATGATGATTTAATTCGTCTACGTATCCGAAGAGACCCAACGGGGGTGGCACCACGATCATACGTCCTCCATAAGCAATTTGTTTGCTTATGGGGGATTTTTTTATTTTCAGGGGGGATAAACATGAGAAAACCGACCATAATCAGGGTGCACCTGAGCAGTGAAGAACAGAATAAGCTCAAGTTTATTAGTGAAATCAATGATCCATATAAGTCTGTGCTTGAATTTCCATCTCCAAGTGATAGCAGAACTAGAATTATAGCCTTTAATCGATATGCAGAAATAAAGATGGAGTTGGCTGGAACTATCTTTATGCAAGGTGATCAGATAGAAAAGAAAGTGAACAATCCGCATGAGTTTATAAAAGCTTCACTTCATATAGATGCTTCTCTTTATCCCGATCTTCCATTTAAAGGAGGAGCCATTGGATTTGCAGGCTATTCGTATAATTTTCTCTTTGAAAATATAGAGCCACCGGAAATGAATCCAGTTGGTATTCCGGATCTACACTTTCTCTATCATACCGATTATTTTGTTTACAGTGGGAACGATTTATCAGAATGCAGCCATCTGCATGTGGATTACGAAAGTGACCAATCAAGGGAGGAATTGATTGAAAGGATGCAAGGCTTTCGAGAAAAACTAGCCATTTCCAGTAAGGCAGCTGAAAATCGAAAGTATGTGATTCATGGAATTAAAAGCAATACGAATAAGGAAAAGTTTATGGTGTCAGTAGAATCATTAAAATCAAGAATCAAAAATGGAGATATATTTCAGGCTGTTTTATCACAGCGTTGGACCGGAGCGTTTACGGGAGAGTCGGAAGATTATTTCCGTAAGTTAAAGAAAGATCATCCTGAAACATTCCATTTTCATATTGATTTTGGATCCTATCAATTAGTGGGCTGTTCTCCCGAACGATTGATTGCAATTAATGAGGGTGTCATTTATTCCAATCCAATCGCAGGTACTAGGCCAAGAGGGGAAAACCTTCAAGAAGACGAAGAACAAGTAGCCAGCTTACTAGATGATGAGAAAGAGAAGGCAGAACATATCATGCTGGTTGACCTGGCCAGAAATGATTTAGGAAAAATTTGCGAACCGCAAAGTATACGTATTAAACGATTTATGGAGATTGAGAGATTTAAACATGTCATCCATCTTGTCTCAGAAATGACAGGTGTATTAAAGGAAGAGGTTCACCCGATGGATGCCATTAAAGCCTGTCTTCCGGCAGGAACCGTTTCAGGTGCCCCTAAAATACGAGCGATGGAATTAATTTCAGAGGCTGAGCAGGAAAGAAGAGGAGCATATGGCGGAGGAGTTGGCTTTCTCTCTTATGGTGGGGAATTGGATATGACATTGGCAATCAGGATGGCTGTAATCAAGGACCAATATATTCATTTTCAGGCAGGTGCCGGCATTGTCTATGATTCCATTCCGGAAAATGAATGGAATGAAACGCTTCATAAAGCAGGGTTTAAGGAGGTTGGAAGCCATGATTTTACTTATCGATAATTTTGATTCCTTTACGTATAACCTGTATCAGCTTTTATTGGAATTGGGTGAAGAGGTCCTAGTTAAACGAAATAATTCCCTTACGCTTCAGGAAGTAAAAGAATTATCACCGACTTCCATTATCTTGTCACCTGGGCCAGGACGACCGGAAGAGAGTGGCATATGTCAGGAGCTAATTGAAAATCTAAGCACCCAAATTCCAATCTTAGGCGTATGTCTTGGCCATCAGACTATTGGTCAGGTATTTGGTGCTACAGTAAGCAGAGCGGTAATAATCAAACACGGTAAATCCTCAAACATCATCCATACAGGAGATGAGATTTTTAAGGATACACCACAAGGGTTCCTAGCCATGAGATATCATTCCTTAATTATAAAAAGAGAGACCCTTCCAAACGAGTTTAAGATTATTGCAGTGTCAGAGGATGATCAGGAGATTATGGCCATTCGTCATAAAGAATATCCCTTATATGGCGTACAATTTCATCCTGAATCAATAGGAACACCTTATGGAAGAACGATACTAACTAATTTTCTCAGCACTGTGAAGGAGGCTGTCTTGCATGAATGAGTTTCTTTTCAAATTAAGTAAAGGTAAGAGTTTATCAGAGGATGAGATGAAGGATGCGGCAAATCAAATATTAAGTCCAACTGTTTCTGAAGCGGAACTGGCTGCGTTTTTGATGGCCATTGGAATGAAGGGATACGGGAGTCAGGAATTGTATATTATCGCAGACATCATTCGGAAGGAGTCAACGCACCAACTCGGGGATCTTCCTGGTGCGATGGATAATTGCGGAACGGGCGGAGACCGGAGCAATAGTTTTAATATCAGTACAGCCTCGGCATTTGTCTTGGCCAGTGCAGGAATCAAGATGGCAAAGCACGGAAATAAAAATATGACGAGTCAATCCGGCAGTATGGATGTTTTAAAAGCACTGGGCATTAATACGATTAATCAACTGGAAGAAGCGAGAGAAATTCTTCATCAATCTAATTTAGTCTTTTTGAATGCCGGCCATATCCATCCCAAATTAAAAAGAATTGCTGCTGTCAGAAAGCAACTGGGAATCCCTACGATTTTTAATGCAATCGGTCCCTTAACCAATCCTGTTCAATTAACCTATCAAATGGTTGGTGTGTATGATGAAAAGCTATTAAGGGTGTATGGGGAGGTGCTTTTGAAGGCTGGGAGAAAGAGGGCCGCTATCATCCACGGAGCAGGAAATATGGATGAAGCTTCGTTAGCTGGTGAAAACAAACTATACTTCGTTCAAAATGGAAAAATATCAGAAGAAACTCTTCATCCTCATGATGTTGGATTAGATCTATCGGATAATAGCCATTTAGCGGGTGGTAGACCAATCGACAATGCCAAAAAAATGATTGAGATTTTCCAGGGCGATCAGAATTCATGCCGTGATGCTGTCATATTGAATGCTGGTATTGGATTGTTTGTAGCAGAAAAGGTACATACAATCAGAGACGGTGTAACGTATGCGGCTGATTTAATCGATTCAGGTGCTGTTTATAAGAAACTACAAGAAATTAAAGGACAGATTTATACGAAAGGAGCCGAGGGTGTATGCCAACCTATTTAACAAATATAGTGGAACAGAAGAGAAAAGAACTAAATAGTTTAAAAGCAATTGAAATAGAGGATCACGCTCCATACAAACAGGTTAGAGGTTCATTTGTAGATCGAGTCAGGAGTCAATCGACACTTGGTGTGATTGCCGAATTTAAACGGTCGTCTCCCTCAAAAGGAGTCATTCAAGCTCTGGCCAATCCGATAGAAATAGCTAATAAATATGTAGAAGGCGGCGCCGACGGGATTTCGGTTTTGACGGATAAAGAATACTTTAACGGTAGTTTTGAAGATTTGCAGATAGTAAGCAGTCAAACTAAACTGCCAGTCTTATGTAAGGATTTTATAATGGAAGAATCTCAGATTAATCGGGCCTTTTTATCTGGTGCAAGTTTGATTCTGCTGATTGTGCGAATCCTCCCGCCACTAAAATTAAAAGCTCTGCATGAGTATGCCATCCATTTAGGCCTGGAAGTATTACTTGAAGTACATGATGAAGACGATTTGGAGGCAGCTCTTTCTCTTCAGCCAACACTTATTGGAATAAATAATCGAAATCTTCAATCATTTAAAACGGATTTAGCTGTTACGGAGCGTTTAATCTACTTAATTGATGATCCATCCATCATCGTTGTTAGTGAAAGTAGCATCAGGAATCTGGAAGATTGTTTGCGTGTAGCCGGTGCAGGGGTGGATGCGATTCTGATTGGAGAAACCTTAATGAAAAAGCAAAATCCCGCTCCCTTTATTAAAGAGATTAAACAAATCGAAAGAAGGACCAGGCGTTGAAGGTGAAAATCTGTGGGATTCAAAAAATCGAGAATGCACGGGCAGCCGAAAAAGCAGGTGCGGATGCACTAGGGTTTATGTTTGCTGATAGTAAGCGAAGGATTACTCCTGAGCTCGCAAAACAGATAATCTCTAAATTAGGAAAGAAAAGCTGGAAGGTTGGAGTCTTTGTCAATGAAGAGGTTGAAAAGGTAATGAAAATAGCACAGTATTGCGAGTTGTCAGCGATTCAACTTCATGGAGAAGAACAACCTGCAGATTATTTGGAGGTTGGCTTGCCGATTATTAAATCTCTAGGGATTGAATCCTATCAAGCAGATTTAGAATTTAGACAAGTACAGCATGCTGATTATATTTTATTGGATGCAGCCGCACAGGGATATAGGGGAGGAAACGGCGTGCCATTTGATTGGGAAAAGGCGAGAGGTATGGGACGTAAATATCCCAATATCATTCTTGCTGGTGGCCTGAATCCTGAAAATGTAGGTACTGCGATTGAAGTTGTGTGTCCGTATATGGTCGATGTCAGCAGTGGAGTGGAGATGGATGGAAGAAAAAATACGAGGAGAATCGTTGAATTTATAAAAAAGGCAAAAGAGGGGGCAATCAAATGATTAAGATAAAAGAAAATCCAGATGCAACAGGACGATATGGGGAATATGGGGGTCGGTTTGTACCGGAAACATTAATGCCTGCGTTGTATGAATTAGAAGAAGCCTATAAAACAATTGCTCAGAATGATGCATTTATCGCTGAATATAGATCTCTGTTAAAGCATTATGTAGGAAGAGAGACTCCCTTATACTTTGCGAAGAACTTGACTGGATATTTTGGGGGTGCCCAGATTTACCTGAAACGCGAGGATTTGAACCATACGGGCGCACACAAAATTAATAATACACTTGGTCAGGCCTTACTTGCCAAAGCAATGGGCAAAAGAAGAATTGTTGCGGAAACAGGTGCCGGCCAGCATGGAGTCGCGACTGCAACCGTTTGTGCTTTACTAGGTTTAGAACCAGTGATCTTTATGGGGGAAAAAGATGTAAAGAGACAAATGCCGAATGTACTCAAAATGGAATTGCTAGGTGCAAAGGTGGTACCTGTGTTGCAGGGAAGTCGCTCGTTAAAGGATGCCGTAAATGAGGCTTTGCGTTATTGGGTCAGTCACATTGAGGATACTCATTATTTATTAGGTTCCGTTATGGGTCCTCATCCTTTCCCACAAATTGTACGAGATTTCCAACGTGTAATCGGCCAGGAAACAAGGGAGCAATTCCTGGAGTTACATGATCAATTACCGGATCAAATTATTGCCTGCATTGGAGGCGGCAGTAATTCAATGGGGATGTTTTACGATTTCTTAGAGGATCGTCAAGTCTCGTTGATTGGTGTAGAAGCGGCTGGCAAAGGATTGAATACGAAAGAGCACGCAGCTTCCCTTTCAAAAGGAGAGAAGGGGATTTTACATGGCGCCCTTATGTATATGTTACAGGATGAAGCGGGGCAGGTGGAGGAAGCCCACTCCATATCAGCTGGACTCGATTATCCGGGAGTCGGGCCGGAACACTGCTTTTTGAAGGATGAGGGAAGAGTGGAGTATACATCTATTCGAGATGACGAAGCATTTGAAGCATTTAAGCTTTTAACAAGAAAGGAAGGAATTATTCCTGCACTGGAAAGCGCACATGCGATAGCGGAAGCGGCCAAAAGGGCACCTAAAATGGAAAAGAACCAGTCGATTGTGATTTGTTTATCGGGAAGAGGAGATAAGGATATGAGTACGGTCATGAACATAATTGGAGGTGGAGAGCATGCCGAATAAGCTGGTGGAATACCTTTCTGATGCTAAAAAGCGTGGAGAAAAAGGGTTTATTCCTTATATTATGGGTGGTGACGGTGGACTTCATCAGCTCGTTTCAACCATTCAATATTTTGAGAAGTTGGAAGCATCCGCTATTGAAATTGGGGTTCCATTTTCTGACCCAGTGGCTGATGGTCCAAGCATTCAAGAGGCGGGAATACGTGCCCTGAAACAAGGGGTCACCCTTCCGGATATATTGGATGAGTTGATCCATACGGGAGAAAACATTGCGATACCAATGATTGTTATGACGTATGCCAATCCTGTACTAAGGATGGGAATCGAACAGTTTGCTGTCAAGTGCAGTGAAGCAAGTATTAGTGCCTGTATAATTCCGGATGTACCCCTTGAAGAAGAGCGGATGTTTAAAGAAGCGCTCAGTAAGTACGGAATTGTGTTGATCAGACTCGTACCATTAACTGCCGATCCAACACGAATGGAAGAACTTTGTGATGGAGCTGAAGGTTTTATTTATGCCGTAACCGTAAATGGAACGACAGGTGAAAAGACTCAGTTAAATGAAAATGCCTTTAAAGAACAAATTCAACATCTCACGTACTATGCAGATTGTCCGATTTATGCCGGATTCGGGATTTCCAGTGCTAAGATGGCTAACCAATTATATGACTATTGCGATGGAATTATTGTGGGAAGTAAGGTCGTGACTTCTCTCTATCAAGGGACCCATCAGGTATTAGAATCATTTATCGGAGAGCTGAACAGAAATAAGGAGAAACAAACAACCAGCCAATAATTTGTAGAAATGATGATTGATCAGTGTTATCCTGTTTACCTTCTGTTTTTTTCCAGAAAAGATAGGGTATAAGGATAGAAGTCCATTATTTTTTGAGGGAAATAGATTATTTGGAGGGGTAAATATGGAGACAGCTGGTATGCAAAAACAATTTGAAATGACTAGAAGCAAGCTACAGGAAATCATGGAAGGTTTATCTGAAGCGGAAGCTGATTTTCAACCAGAAGGTTTTAATAATACGATTCGCTGGCAATTAGGGCATTTACTGGTCAGTGCAGAATCATTCTTATTTGATTATCCTGGCAGCCAATCACCGCTATCGAAGTTATATGCAGAATTTTTTAGCCGTGGGACTGCTCCAAAGTATTGGCAAAGAAGCGCGCCTTCTCTGGATGATATAAAATCAAATTATCTTTCACAAGAAAAGAGAATTAAAGACCTTCCGCAAGAATACTGGGGAGAAGAGATAACAGGTCCTTTTACAAAGTTTAATCTTAAAACGAAAAGCGAACTGTTCCATATGTTACTGAACCATGAGGCAATGCACCTAGGGCAGATTCAATCGTTGAAAAAATTAGTTAAACAGAATAAAACGACTAATCAATATTAATGTAGGCGGTTTGATACCTGCTTAGATACGAAAGATATTAGGAATTCAGAAGGGGTCTTGATGGCCCTATATTCTGAATTTCTTTTTTGTATTTGCAAGGACCTCTGGAGAGTAATGTTGAATTTCTATAGGAGAGGAAGCACTAGGACAGCGTTTTAACGATAATAATTTCTCACAAACATTTAACCTACCTCCATCTATATGGTGAAATTTGGTAAGCGGCGCATTAGATGAAGGAAGAGGGAATCTATTTTATCTAAATGTAATCGTTGGATGCTTTATTATTGTTAAGAATCACTTGAGCCGAAACCATTCAAGGGATTTAATGAGGGGGTATATGTAAGTTCCATATACCAGGGCGAAAATACATCTTTATTTTCATAACTAAAGCTCCCTAAAATGGAGGAATTTAAATGGAAAATGAGTACGAAAGTGAAGAAGTGTTGGAAGGTGGAAATGTCTCAAACGTCTATCGGATTGGTGATACGGTGCGACGAGATTTAAAGGCAGAGGGGACTAACATTCATAAGCTTTTAAAGCATTTGGAGAACAAAGGGTTTACTAGTGCGCCAACATTTTTAGGTGTTGATGAAAAAGGAAGAGAGATTCTGTCATTTATCGAAGGAGAAGCTGGTCATTATCCATTAAAAGAGTATATGTGGTCTAATGATATCTTAAAAGACATAGCGCTTATGCTTCGGCTCTATCATGATGCTGTAAGTGACTTTCCCTTAGCAGATGAATGGAAACCGATGGATCAGACTCCAGACAAAATGGAGGTTATCTGTCATAACGATTTTGCCATATATAATATCATTTTTAATCACAAAAAGCCGGTCGGTATCATTGATTTCGATATGGCTGCTCCAGGGCCAAGAATTTGGGATATCGCCTATACACTTTATACATGTGCTCCTTTAAGTAGGCATTATCAAACGGAAACAGGTGAGGCGGTTTATTATAAGTCTTCAGCAGATGCCGACCGAATTAAACAACGAGTGGAACTATTTTTTGAATCGTATGGGAGGGTGGACTTGAAAGAAGGATTTATTGAGATGGTCCTACTACGCTTACAAGCTTTACGGCAAACTATGATTCAAAAAGCTCGTGAAGGTAATCTTGCTTTTCGGCAGATGATTGATCGAGGAGAGCTGGACCATTATCAAAAAGATATCGACTTTATTCGTAAACACGGGAAAGAGTGGATCTAAGATAGTAATGAAGAAAGTGAAAGCGTTAAGCCTAGTAGGTTTAGCGTTATTTTTGCTGGGTTATTCAGTTTTTTTATTATAAAATCTAAGTGTTTCTGTAATTCTTAAAGTAATCCATTCAGTTGCTTAGAATTGGTGGTAATAATAGCAGGATACCTGCACTGATCATAAGGGTTTTTGTTATTGTTTTCGGAAGTCTTTTCATCCCTTTATCCTTATACCACCCACTAAATTGCAACTTATTTCTGTATAGAACGAGAATTAAAATAAGAATGGCGATATAGCCTAACCAGAAATACTTAGAGTCCGTACCAATTGATGTATAAATCGAATCTAGAAAGAATCCACCCAGTGCTCCTAGAAGCAAGAATATAACAGGAATTCTTATAAGTTCTAATAAAACTCTCACAGCCATTTTTAATACCACTCCTCTCATAAATAAATCCTTTATCAAATATTACCATATATAACCAAGTGAAGACGGATTTGTTTTACGATAATTTTTCATGAAAGTATATACCATTGGAGAAACTGTTCGAGAGGTGATTGGAATGAAAAGGAATACGATAAGAAATGCATTTATGGCTATCGGTCTATTTTTTGTTTTGGCAAATCCGTCGAACAGTGTTGAAGCAAGCATGCAGCAGGATGAAAATGTTACATCGATCCTTTGGTATCAACAGTCAGCGGAAGCCGATGCATTATACAGGCAAGGGTATGAACTGGCTAAACTAAGACTTGATCAAGCACTACAACATAAGACGGATAAGGATAAAGCCATTATTTTGGACATTGATGAGACCGTATTAAATAATAGTCCTTTTTTAGCTCAAATAGTCCAAAAGAACATTTCCTTTAATGAAGGATGGGATGAGTGGGTGTCTCAAGCAAATGCCAAGCCGTTACCCGGGGCTTTGGAATTCCTTCAATATGCAGATATGAAAGGAATCAAAATCTTTTATGTGACAAACAGAAAAAAACACTTATATGAGGCTACCGAAAAGAACTTGAAGAAGGCTGGTTTTCCGCAAATAGATAATGGGCATCTTATTTTACTGACAGACGAAGTGAGTAAAGAATCAAGACGGCAAACTATCGAAAAAAACCACGACGTTATTCTACTCCTTGGAGATAATTTAATTGATTTCTCCAAGGAATTCGACTCCCTGGATGCAGAGGAACGAAAAAGACAAGTTGAGTTAATGAAGAATAGAATAGGAAATAAGTTTATTGTCTTTCCGAATCCGATGTATGGAAACTGGGAGAAAGCATTAAATAAAGGAAGAATACCAGGTATTGATCGGAAAACATTACTAGATACAGATGGTTAAAGGGAGGTCGGCGCCGATTGCGGAGCCGGCTTTTTCGATACTACAGCTATTGCCCGCCTATAGCTAGTCAATAGGCGTGTGAAAGGTAGGTTAAAGCCGCTTTCCCCGGGCTATGACCCGCCTATGCCCTGGCTATACCGGGTCAAAGGCGTGTGAAAGGCAGGTCAAAGTCACTATTGTCGGGCTATGACCCGCCTATGCCCTGGCTATACCGGGACAAAGGCGGGTGAAAGGCAGGTAAAAGTCACTATTGTCGGGCTATGAGGCGGCTATGCCCCGGCTAGTCCGGGTCAAGGGCGTGTGAAAGGCAGGTCAAAGTCACTTTCCCCAGGCTATGAAGTAACTATGTCCCGGCTATCGCGTACCTTTGACACATCTATGGTATAGCTATCCCACACCTATCCCTGCTCCAAGCAACAGGATAAATGATATCGCTTAAATTGCTAGATGTTATTGTTGTATACTAGAAGGAGAAGTAAAAAGAAAAGAGGTGGCTTTGGATGAATATTTATTTTTCGAATGAAATTAGGAAAATCGATCGTAAAGCAGAAGCGGATGGGCTTTCCATCTTTACTTTGATGGAAAATTCCGGACAGGCTTTGTTTAGAGAGGTATCGAACCTGATTGATAAGGAAGACGAAATTGGTATATTAGCCGGGCAAGGAAATAATGGCGGCGATGCGATTGTTCTTGCGAGATTATTGTTAAATAATGGGTATAAGGCAAGGCTAATTTTCCCGTTTGGACTGCCAAAGTCTGAAGTCGCACAAAAGCATTTTTCTTATTTTGTTACTTGTGGGTATCCATACACGCAACCGATTGAAAATGAATATGATGTTCTGATCGATGGGCTATTTGGTATTGGTTTCAAACCGACATTTTCTGATGAAGCAAATCGAGTGCTTGCTTATTGGAACCAATCATCAGCCATGAAGATAGCAATTGATATTCCATCCGGTGTTGAAGCAGATCGAGGTACGGTTGTGACAGCATTTAAGGCGGATTACACTTTATGTTTACACGGCGTTAAACCTTCAGCATTTTTAGTCCCATCGAGTAACTATTACGGTACAGTTAAATCACTTGATATTGGGTTGATTCAGCAGTCGGGCTGGAGAGTATGGACGGAGAATGATGTCAAAACAACATGGCCGGCTTTACCGAATAATCCGCACAAGGGATCGTTTGGAACTGGGTTATTAATTGCTGGGAGCGAAGAGATGCCTGGTTGTGCAATTTTGGCTGGACTCGGTGCTATGCGTTCCGGGATCGGGAAACTGACGATTGCAACCGATCAACGTGTATCGAACATTATTTGTCAGCGGCTTCCTGAAGCAACTTATTGGTATCAACCACTTCAAAAATTGAAAGAGAATAAACAACTATCAAGTATGAAAGCAGTAGCAATAGGACCGGGCTTAGATCATGATGATCAGTTGGAGGATAAAATTCAGTTTTTGTTGGAGCAGTCTGATCTCCCTCTCATTTTAGACGCGGCAGCTCTTCAAAAAAGAGAGTATCCAAAGGGGCGGCTAGCACCTATTATTCTGACCCCTCATCCTGGCGAGATGGCACGAATAACAGGCTTATCAGTTAAGTGGATCAATGAAAATCGCTTCTCGGCAGCGCGTGACTATGCGATTGAGCATGGGGTGATTGTTGTTTTAAAAGGGGCAAATACGGTGATTGCCTTTCCTGATGGAACGGGCTATATCAATCAAACGGGTAATCGTGGGCTTTCAAAAGGAGGTTCTGGTGATACATTGCTCGGTATTATTTTAGGGTTAATCTGCCAGGGTAGGGAATCATCCTATTCTTCAGCAGTAGCGAATGCTGTTTATCTACACGGAAAAGCGTCAGAATATTGGGCAAATGATCGTGAGCCGAGCGCGATGCTGGCAACCGACATTATGCAGGTTTGGCCTTATCTGTTAAAAGAATTAAATCTAAAAAAATAGTTAGAGAGGTATTAAGTTAGCAAAAAAGCGGGAATAGACAAATAACAACATAGAAAGGAGCCTTATAATGAATCGAGTCTATACGTACACTAAGGAGGAAGAAATTGTAAATGCAGTTACGCATGGCATAGGAGCAGCTTTATCCTTTGCAGCACTCATTTTAATGATTGTATTTACAGTAACCAATGGAGCAGAAGGTAGACTATGGGTTGTTCTAATTTATGGGATATCAATGGTGATGCTTTATACATTTTCGACTCTTACACATGCATTTCCTGAAGGAAAAGCCAAAATAGTTATGGAATTTTTTGATCATACTTCCATCTATTTATTTATTGCAGGGACGTATACTCCATATGCAGTCATTGCAATTGGAGGTAAAACAGGATATACATTATTGGCAATCATTTGGACTTTAGCTATAGGTGGGATTATTTTTAAGGCTTTTTGTCTGAGGAAATTTGTCATTCTCTCTACCATGATTTATATCGTAATGGGTTGGTTGATTATTGTAGCTTGGGAGCCTTTGAAAATAGCAGTTCCTACAACGGGATTAATGATGCTCGTGTATGGCGGTTTATTATACACATTAGGTAGCATTTTTTATGTATGGAGAGGGTTTCCTTATCACCATGCAATTTGGCATCTAATGGTATTGGTTGCTTCAATTCTTCATTTTTTATCTATCTTTTTGTATGTTTTGCCGATGTAAGTCATAAAAAATGTCGATTCAATACTCCAACAAAGGTTTGGAGTTTGAATCGACATTTTTTAATAGGCTCTCCGATTTTGTAAGAAGCGTAACGTAGTCTCGCCTACTGCACGTGCACTTTGTGGATTTTGTCCCGTGATTACTCGCTCATCTTCTACCACATGTGATGTAAATGGAACAGCAGATTTTGTGAATTTTTCAGCTTTAGCAGATAACTGATCCTGTAGTTTAAACGGTATTTTACTTGTTGCAAATAGGATCATTTCTTCCATATTTGTATAACCGGTTACTGTTTTACCTTCCAAGAGATGAGTCCCATCTGATAACTCAACATTTAATAAAGCAGCAGGTCCGTGGCAAACAGCCGAAACGACACCGCCCTTTTCATAAATCTCAGCAGTCAGTTTTTGAATGCTTGACTGATTAGGGAAGTCCCACATGGTTCCATGCCCGCCGGCAAAATAGATGCAGCTATATTCATCAGCCTTAATCTCATCAATCGAAGTGGTTTTATCCAATCTACTAATAAAGTAAGGGTCCAGATAATATTCCTTTGTTCTGTTATCCAACAAGACAGGGAGAAGGCTTTTCGGATCAAGAGGTACTTTACCACCCTTTGTAGAGACAATATCAACCTCATATCCTGCTAATTTCAAACAATCATAAAAATGTACAAGTTCACTTAACCATAAACCTGTTTTATCTTTTTCGTTTTTCATATATCCATGGCTTGTAACAACCGCCAATACTTTCTTTTTGACCATCATAATTCCTCCCATCTGTAAAGTGTAATTTTAACATAAATTGACTCGATTATCCTATTGTTATGGTGTTGTAAAATGAAGGAAGAAGTAGGTAGAGTCTATTAATCAGGCTTATAAGAATCTAAGTAACGTGGTTCGTCTCTAATGTTAAAGGATTCCTAAAAGGGAGGTGCGTCGAGGATTGGTAATGATGATGCGAAATGAGGATAGATTAGGAATGTTAGAATTGGAAATGAAGCTTAGTGGACGCTCTATGATGATTCACCCTGTTATCGTATATGATGAGGAAAATTGGACGTTAATTGATACGGGTATACCCGGCATGGCAGAAGACATACTCTCGTATGTCGAGCAAGCCACTTCGGGCTATCTTACTGATGCTTCAGGATATTGACCATAATGGAGGTTTTCCGGGATTCTTAGCTGAAACGGGAGAGGCATCGTTTGATGTCTATGCTCATGAAGACGATTGATGGAAAAGTTGGTCTTTTAAAGTTCCCGCTCGAGAATTTAACTGCCGAGTTAGCAATTTTACTGGATGAGGTACGTACATCGTTCGAAAATGTTTTTATTTGATCGTCCAAGCCTCATCTGAAGTAACTATTGACGGACGGAATGAGACTTCCAATAGGAGGGGGTCTGACAGTCATTCATAAGCCAGGGCATACACCACTGTATCATCACACAAGCAAGATGTTGATTGCGAGTGATGCTTTAGTAATCGACAACGGTGAGCTACTATCTTCCTCCTTGTATTCTACAGTAAACATGGAGCAGGCTTTACAATCACTGGAGAAGTTTACACCATTTGATATCGAGACCGTTGTCTGTTATCACGGCGGACTAATGCGTGGAGAAATTAATCAGAAAATCAAAGCATTAATTGCTCGAAATTAATCTATTTCTTGGTCTTGGTTTTGCATAACTAGATGATAAGAGAAATAAAGTTTCATAATTCTTTCGGTGATGAAGGCAGCGCTAGGAATAACATCCTAGCGCTTTTTTTATTTATTTCCGAGTATAATCACGTACTTTCTTGGTATGAGGAATTTAGAAGAATAGTTTACGAAAGCGATTTCCAAATATGCAGATAAAATTTCCAATAAGTGGTTGATTTTTTAGAATATTGGAATTATAATCACTATTGAAAGCGGTTTCATTATTAATTATTTACATAACACTTGAACTTATTAGGAAACCGGTTTCTATGTAGTAGAGCTATTATCATATTTTTAGAGAACAGCATGGTAAAGGAGGTAGGAAAGGATAAGAATTACTCGAAATTTATTTTGTAGCCTTAAACCATTTGGTGAACGTTTGACAAAACAATAATAGGGGGGTATCACAATTGAAAAGCTTGAAAAAATTGGCTGTGATTGGATTATCTACGGCCCTGGTATTTTCGTTAGCTGCATGTAAAGACAATGAAAAGGCATCTTCTAACGATGGTAAAAGTGGAGAAAAAGTCACCCTGGATTTCTGGACATTTGGTGCTACGAATTATGAAGAATTGGCGAAAGAATATGAGAAAGAAAACCCGAATGTCACAGTTAAAGTAAGAGCTGCAGAAACCGCGGAACACCATGATGCGTTATTTACAGCACTATCTGCTGGAAGTGGAGCGCCTGATATTACCATGTTGGAAATTGATCAACTTGACCGTTTTAAAGGAGCGCAGGATCGTTTTGAAAACTTATACGATCATGGTGCAAAAGATATTCAGGATCAGTACTTGGATTGGAAATGGAAAACAGGTGAGGACGATAGTGGTGATTTCTTGATTGGTCTGCCAACAGATATTGGACCGAAAGCGCTATACTATCGTGCAGATTTATTTGAAGCTGCTGGTCTGCCAACAGAACCGGAAGAAGTAACAGCATTAATCAATTCACCAAAAGCTTTTGAAGAAGCTGGAGTTAAAGTGAAAGAAAAAACAGGCAAGGTATTTATCGATAGTATCGAAATGGCATTCAGAGCTTACTTAGATGGAGCTGAGACTACATTCCTTAACTCTAAAGGGGAGTTACTGATAGAAGAAGAAGGGAACGCTGTTAAAGAGGCCTATGATTATGCTGTGAAACTGAATGAAATGGGTATAGTGGGTAAATTTGAAATGTGGTCACCAGAGTGGGCAAATGCTGTGAACAAAGGTGAATTTGCTGCTGAATTAGGGGCTGGCTGGTTAAAAGGTTGGATGGAGGGGAATGCGCAAGAAGCTTCCGGTAAATGGAGAGTTGCGACACTTCCAACTGAATTTGCGGCAAACTGGGGCGGTTCTTTTATCTCCATACCAAGCGAAACAAAAAATGCGAAAGAAGCCTATAAATTTACTTCATGGTTAGTTTCTCCAGATAATCAACTAAAATCCTTCCAAGACAAGGGACTTTTCCCTTCTGCACAAGCTGTATATGAAATGGATACTTTCAAAACAAATAAAGATGAATTCTTTGGCGGACAATCAACCGCACCGGTATTTGCACAAGCTGCACAAGATATTAATGGGACTGTTTATAAAGGCGAAAAATACTTCCCAATCTATTCAGAAGTATTAAATAGCTTAAAGAATGTTCAAAGTAAAGGAACGGATCCTGAAAAAGAATGGAAAGCTGCTGTTAAACGATCCAAGGGCTTATTAGATCGCTAATTTTAAGTAGATTACCAGATAAGGTGGGGATTGGCGTGACTCTTAAAAGGGAATGCGCCACTCCCATCTTTGATAGGAAAAGAGGTGTAAATATGGATCCAGTGAAAGCGAATACCGGTACGAATAAAATCAAGATGAAAAAGAAGCGCTTTAGGTCAGAGGCAAAAAAAGATATGTATTCTGCTTATTTATACATCGCTCCTTTCTTTATCATTTTTGCGATTATTGGTTTGTATCCTATGATTTTCAGTATTTATTTAGCGTTTCAAAAATGGAACGGTCTCAGTCCTATGGTCTCAGTGGGATTGGATAATTTTCAGATTGTCTTAACAGATCCTCTGTTTTGGAAAGCTGTTTATAACACGCTTGTCATGGGGATCATGGGTACTGCTCCGCAAATTGTGTTCGGAATTATTTTTGCTTATTTTTTGAACATGGCCTTTCTAAGATTTAGAAACTTCTTCAGAATCACCATTTTTATGCCTTATATAACATCCATGGTGGCGGTGGCCCTGATTTTCAGTGTGCTGTTTAGTAACCATGAATCCTCATTAGCCAATTATGTTTTAAGTTTAGCAGGTCTTGATCCTATCAGTTGGGCAAGTTCAGAATGGGGAACGAAAATTGCGATTTCAATTATGGTTTTCTGGCGATGGGTCGGATATAACACAATCATTTACCTCGCGGGAATTCAGAGCATTCCAAATGATTTGTATGAAGCCGCGACAATAGATGGGGCAAATAAATTCCAACAATTTCGCTATATTACCGTTCCTATGTTAAAACCATTTATTATACTGACAGTCTTTACTTCCACCGTTGGAGCATTGCAGCTGTTTTCCGAGCCAACGATCTTTTTGGGAACGGGTGCTTTCACAAGGGATGAAGCAATGACAATTGTTATGTACTTATATCGTGATGCGTTCAAGTTACAATCCTTTGGTACCGCATCTGCAACAGCCATCATTTTATTAGTACTGATCTCAGCAATTGCCGCAATTAATGTGTACTTAACATCAGGTGCCGGAAGAAAAAGGAGGGATGTACAATGAAAAAACAAGAAAAGGTAAGGAAATTTACCATAAGTAAACTACTAGTCTATGGTTTATTGACGATTACCTCCTTATTATCCTTGTTCCCGTTTTATTGGATGTTTGTTATGGCCACTAGACCCAGTTCGGCCTTTAACTCGATTCCTCCTACCCTTACACCTGGGAATTTATTAGTGGAAAATTTTAAAAAGGTTTTAAATCAGATTGATTTCTTCGGTTCAATGTGGAATTCATTTGTTATTTGTGCCATTGTGACAATCGTTGTATTATTCATTAGTTCATTGGCCGGATTTGCCTTTGCAAAATTTAATTTCCGCGGAAAAAATGTATTCTTTATCGCCATACTGATAACGATGATTATTCCACCGCAATTGGGTTTGATCCCACAGTACTTCTTAATATCGAATGCAGGTTTGCTTGATACCTTGCCAGGAGTTATGGTGCTGTTTTTTTTAAATCCTTTAGGAATATTCCTCATGCGGCAATATATAAGTAAATCGGTTCCAGATGAGCTTATTGAAGCGGCGAAATTGGATGGTTGTTCGAATTTCAGAATTTATCGCAGTATCGTCGTACCGATTACTCTTCCTGCCTTTGCGACATTGGGTATTATTGTTTTTACGGCAGTATGGGGTGAGTTCTTATGGCAGTTTACTGTGTTAAGGGATCCAGAAAACTATACCATTCAGGTAGCATTGGCTCAATTAAGCAATACACATAATGTGGACTTTGGAATGATTATGTCAGGAGTATTTTGGGCAACAGTTCCTCTGTTACTAGTATTCTTATTCTTTAATAAATTATTTATCTCAAGTATCACAGAAGGCTCTGTGAAATAAGCAGTCAAACCGGATTATAGGTAGCTATTGAAACTACTAGTATTCTAAATGGGAAACACTAGATGACTCGGATTTAGAAGGGATTAACATGAATTTAACCATTAAAGATATAGCACAAATGGCCAATGTTTCTCAGGGGACCGTTTCAAAGGTCCTTAATAATTACGAGGGAATAAGTGAAAAAACGAAGAAAAAGGTTATGGATATCATTAACCAAAATGGTTACGAGCCCAATTTTTCCGCTAGATCCCTAGCAACGAAAAAGTCAAATCTGATTGGGTTAATTTATGCAGGAAGAATTAACGTAGATATGACCCATCCTTATTTCAATGAGGTGATCTCTTCCTTCAAAAAAAATATAGGTTTACTAGGATACGATATTTTAATGTTTTCAAACGAAAACTTTCAATCGGATAATGGAAGTTATTTGGCAAGATGCCGTCATTTTAATGTGGATGGCTGTTTAATTATTGCGGGTGAAGAAGTAGAAGAATCCACCTACGCTTTAGCCTTAGACGGTCTACCTTGTATTGGAATCGATATTGAATTAAAAGGACCTAAAGCGTGTTACATCATGACGGATAATTTAGGGCTGTCGAGAAAAGTAGTGGAGTACTTCTATCTTCATGCCATTAAAAAAATCGGTTTTATTGGCGGCAAATTTGATTCGCCTGTTTCGATCTTTCGCAAACAAGGTTTCCTCGAAGCGCTGAATCAATTTGGTCTGGAGATTCGTGAGGACTGGATTCAATATGGAGATTTTCATGAAGAGAGCGGGTATGTGGCAATGAAGCAAATACTTCAATCTAAAACCTTACCTGAGGCTATTTTTGCGACATCAGATATGATGGCACTTGGAGCATTGCAAGCGATTAAAGATGCAGGCTTAAACTGTCCAGACGATATCCGGTTAATTGGCTGTGATGATATTGCAGCCTGCCGTTATAGTCATCCAAAATTAACAACGGTGAAACAGGATAAAGAAAAGTTCGGTAAATTATCCGCTTATATGCTAGATGATTTAATTAATGAGAGATCTCAATTAAAACCTGTATTTATTGACTCAGAATTAATTGTTCGGGAATCGTGCTGAAAAATGTCTCTGATCTTGTAAAAAATTTTGGTGAAAAATCCACTGCTAATAAACAGAGGATTTGGACCATTAAATTTAAAAAATTGAGCAGCTGGAGGTTATATGGTGAGTTACTACGTGGTACTTGATGTTGGAGGTTCTGCCATTAAATATGCTCTCATGGATGAAACGGGTTGTTTTATAGAAAAATCCTCCCTTCCGACTCCTAAAAAGAGTCTCGCCAAATTTATGGATACGGTTGATTCAATCGTGAAGGAGTTTAAAAAAAAGTATCAGTTAAAAGGTCTGGCTGTGAGCATGCCGGGTGCCGTGAATGTGGAGACAGGAATGATTGAGGGAATTACAGCCCTTCCTTATATTCATGGGCCCAATATGAAGGACCTTCTTCATGAGCGAACAGAGTTACCGGTTGAATTGGAGAATGACGCAAATTGTGCTGGACTAGCTGAAGGCTGGATTGGTGCAGCAAAGGATGTAAAGGATTATCTATGTTTGGTAATTGGCACGGGCATTGGCGGTGCAGTGGTTCTTGATAAAAAGGTTCGACACGGAAAAAATGGGTTTGCCGGAGAATTCGGATATATGATGATGGAGAACTATCTGGGGACGCAACCAGTAGAAACCTATAGCACGTTGGCAGCGGTAGGTGGATTAATCAAGCAGGTGGCTAAACGAAAAGGCATGGACCCCGATGCTCTTACCGGTAAGCTGATATTTGAGCTTGCTGAAAGTGGAGATACGGAAGTACAGGAGGAAATTGATAAGTTCATGCGGCGGCTTGCTGTCGGCATCTACAATCTACAATTTATCCTTGATCCAGAGAAGATTTTGATTGGCGGTGCCATCAGTAATCGCGAGGGATTTATCAATCAGATTAATGAAACCTTAAACGACATGAAATATGATAACGAAGGATTAACAGTCAAAGTCGAAAGATGTCAGTTTGGAAATGACTCCAATCTAATCGGTGCTTTGTACCATTTTTTACAGCGGCAGAAGGATTCCATTTTGGTTTAAAGCTAGATTACGAGAGTGTCTATGTGACAAGTTGATAAAAGAAATGAAGCAACATTTGACGGAAGGGAGACTAAAACGCTTATGTATAAAACAGTTAAACCATTTCCAAAAGACTTTTTATGGGGAGCCGCTTCCGCTGCCTATCAAATTGAAGGAGCATGGGATATAGACGGGAAAGGGATTAGTAATTGGGACCAGTTTGTACGTATCCCAGGTAAGACCTATAAAGGGACAACAGGAGATGTGGCTGTAGATCACTATCATCGTTATAAGGAAGATGTCCGTTTAATGGCGGAAATGGGGTTAAAGACTTACCGTTTTTCAGTATCGTGGGCGCGTATTTTTCCAAATGGAAGAGGTGAAATCAACGAGCAGGGCCTCGCCTTTTATGATGATTTAATTAATGAGCTGCGTAACTATCAAATTGAGCCGATTCTAACCTTGTACCATTGGGATTTGCCACAGGCACTTCAGGATGAATATGGCGGTTGGGAGTCCCGAAGAATCATTGAGGACTTTACAAATTATAGTGTGGAATGTTTTAAACGCTTTGGAGACCGCGTGAAGTATTGGGTTAGCTTAAATGAACAAAATATTTTTACTAGCCATGGATATGAAAAAGGATCACATCCGCCAGGTGTAAAAGATAAGAAGCTATTCTATCAGGTAAATCATCACGCAAATTTGGCCAATGCCAGTGTCATCAAAGCGTTCCGTCACTATGTACCGGATGGTCAGATTGGTCCAAGCTTTGCTTATGGACCAGCTTACCCGGCTTCTTCAAAGCCAGAAGATATTTTGGCTGCAGAGAATGCTGAGGAGCTCAATAGCCATTGGTGGATGGATATTTATACTTGGGGAAAATATCCGAAGGCAGCATGGAACTACTTAGTGGAAGAAGGCCTTGCGCCAGAAGTGGAAGAGGGAGACTTTGCCTTATTAAGAGAGGGTAAGCCAGACTTTATGGGCTTAAACTATTATCAAAGCACAACTTTTGAAGTCAATCCATTAGACGGTGTGGGCTCCGGTGAAATGAATACAACCGGCATCAAAGGGACATCAAAGGACTCAGGGATTCCAGGGTTATTTAAAACAACGAAGAATCCAAATCTTGAACGGACCAATTGGGATTGGAATATTGATCCGCAAGGGTTAAGAGTTGCGCTTCGCCGAATCACAAACCGATATGATTTGCCGATACTGATAAGTGAAAACGGGCTCGGTGAATTCGATCAGGTAGAAGCGGGGGATCAAATCCATGATGATTATCGGATTGCTTATCTTCGTGCACATGTGGAAGCGATACAAGACGCCATTTCCGATGGTGCCGAAGTGATTGGGTATTGTGTCTGGTCCTTCACGGATCTATTAAGCTGGCTAAACGGTTTCCAAAAACGCTACGGATTCGTCTATGTCAATCAACACGAAGAAGGAACCCATGACCTCCGTCGTATCAAAAAAGATAGTTTCTATTGGTACAAGCAAGTTATTGAATCGAACGGAATTTAAGAAGAGAAAAATGGCAAATTAAACGACGACCCTAGTAAAAACTAGGGTCGTCGTTTTGATGAATGGACACAAATTATTTTAATCCAAAGCCACTTATTGGATGTGGAATATATGGTTCTTCCAAATACGCTATTTCTTCAGGGGTTAATTTAATGGAAAGTGAAGCAACCGAATCCTCGAGATGAGAGATCTTGGTAGCGGCTATAATAGGAGCTGTTACTGGTTTTTTCTGTAATAACCAGGCAAGTGCTATTTGAACATGCGGCACTCCTCGTTTAGCTTTCTGAATCTGATCAGTTTCAGAGCGCAATGTTTTTCTGTCCAATCACGGGTCAGCCTTCCTGAGGCCAATGGGCTGTATGGAGTTACTCCGATTCTTTCTATTCTTATTAGAACCCCTGTTACATTAACTGGCCGTTCGCCTGAATAAAGAAATTGGATTGTTTGTAGTTATAAGTGACCTTTGAAAAATCAAATGGCTGACCATTGGTTAAATGAAAAACACTTTCGATACAAAACTTAGGGTCGCAAGGCTCTAACCCTAAAAGCTCTGCTTCTTCACTGTTTAATTTGTCGGCTTGAAGGAACATATCTGTAAAGCCAATCTTCAGCCCGAGGCCTTCACGAATGTAATCAAATATCGATTCTGTAACAATTTCCTTATTTAAATAGGTAATAATCTCTTTATTAAAATAAGAGTGCTCAATACATAATGTTTCTCCGTTAATGTAGCGAATTCTTTTGACAGAATAGACGTCTTGATCCGGTTCGATATTTAAGTTATCCATGATTTCTTGTGTTGGTTTAATAACCTCTAATTCTATGACCTTTGATGTTAATTGATAATCTTCAAGGTCTTTTTTAAACCCTTGGTTGGAAAGAAGGCTAATATAACCTTTCCTTTTATGACGTCTAACAAAGATACCGCTTCCGCGAACTTGAAAAACGACTCCTTTTTTCTCCAATAGATCTAAAGATTTCGTGATTGTACTCTTACTTACCCCATACTGCGCCATTAATGTTTCTAGGATTGGCAATTTTTCACCTTGCTGAAGGTCATGGGTCTCTATATATTTTTCTATTTCATTTGCTATCTGCTGGTATTTTAACATGACCGCTTCCTCAACTTATCGATATTTTTACCACATTATAACATAACTCTATCAAATAAATTAGGTATAAATAAAAATATTGTATATGTATTGTAAAATTATACCGATACAATTATAATGAAAACGTAAACATTGGGTTTACATACAATTTTTACTATAAATATCAGATTAGGAGGACAGGATATGTCGACTAAAGTGAGAGATTATCCTAAGTTGGCAAAAGACATTTTGGCAGCGGTCGGTGGAGAAGAAAATGTAATTGGAGTAACACGCTGTGCTACGAGATTGCGTTTAGTGTTAAAGAGATCTAACCCAAAAGCAAAAGATACGGTTGCCTCATTACCAGGTGTTATTACCGTGGTAGAAAACAACGGCCAATTTCAGGTTGTCATTGGTCAGCATGTCGGTGATGTTTATGATGAATTTATCCAACTAGTAAACATTGAAACTACTAATGATGAAGATGAGAATAAGGGGACGATTTTAAATCGTATTATTGCCACTATGTCGGCGGTGTTCGCTCCTTTTATATATGTCTTAGCAGCTGCCGGTATTCTGCAGGGTGCTTTAATCATTATTAATCTATTTTTCGAGGATTTTGCTAATACAGGTACATATCAGGTATTAAGCTTTATGTCTTGGGCACCATTTACTTTCCTCCCAATATTTATTGCCATCACGGCATCGAAACATTTTAAGACAAATACATTTATTGCAGTTGCCAGTGTGGCGGCACTTGTCAGTCCGACCTGGGCAGATATGGCTGTACAAATTGCAGAAGGAAAGACGATTACATTTTTAGGTATTGCTTTATCAGAGACAACTTATACATCATCTGTGCTACCGCCATTATTTCTAGTCTGGATTATGTCATACCTTGAAAAATTCTTAAACAAGCGCATGAATGAA